>CAMDJH010000017.1 GCA_945900455.1 Akkermansia muciniphila | reverse complement strand
CGGAGAAGGGATTGCGGAGGACGTATTGGCAGAGTTGTTCGCGTTCGGCGCGGTTTTCTGGTGGCACGGAACGGCCGGAGTGAACGTTGAAGCCGGAATGTTTCCAGGTCTTCATGCGGGCAACCAGTTCTGGGGAGATGAGTTTGTGGCCGAGCAGTTCCTTGAAAACTCGATTGCGAAAGAGTTCGGAAAGAACGCTATCCGAGATCTCCGGTGCGAGTTGGAAGATGCCGTCGGAATCGAGCAGACCGTCGGCGACCCGTGCGTGAACACGAGGATGAAAATCGAGGTATTCGCCATAGGTGTGGAGGGCGAGAACAAAGGCCGGAATACCTTTGGGGAGATTGAGGGCGAGCTGGAGGGCCTCGGTAATGGTTTTCTGAGCGAGGGTCGCGATGCGCCTGAGAAGTCCGCGGTGGCGCTGAAAGAGGGGACGAAGCAGCTTGGGCAAGGCCAAAACGAAGTGGCGGTGTGGGACGGGGAGGAGAACGTGATCAACGAGGTGTGCGGCGGTGGCTTGGACCTTGCGTTAGCCGCGGAGCGATAAGCAAATGCCTATCAATAATTTGCTGGAGAAGGGTGCGGACGCCGCGCTGCGGCGTCCCCGCGCCGTTCAGGCGCGGCACGAACCGCGCTGCGGCCCTGTTCCGCCCGCTGTACGCGGGCGGGGTTGTCGCAACGCAACAACCTCTACCAACAACTTCGGGATGCACCCGGCTCCTTTGAGTGTTGAGTGGGCACCTTGGCGGAGTAGCGGAGCACCTGGATCGGGAGGCTCAAAACGCATGGATGCTGGGGGTATCAAGGTGTTCGCCAAAGGTAACCCCAGTGACAAAAGGGCCCGCCTTCGGGAAGGTCCAGGGAAACCAGGATCACGGCCTTGATGGTTGGGGGGGATTGCGTCGTTGACCTCTCCCTATCGAGTCATCTCCAATTGAATCCGCACCGGCCGGAATCGTTATGAGTCCCAAATTGTGTGAATACCCAACAGTGCCCTCTCCCCCCGCTCCGAGCGGGGGGCAGGGTGGCCGCAGACCGGATGAAGCCTCCGGCACACCGCGAACTCCCAACCAGCGGGCCTGGCAACGGTTTCGTCGGAACCGCCCCGCCGTGCTCGCGGGAATTTTCCTCGCCGTCATCATCGCCGCCACGGTGCTCATTCCCACCGTCAGTCATTTCGATTCCAATCACGGCTCGGACATCCAGTTCAGCCCTCCCGGGTGGCAGCACTGGTTGGGGACGGACGTCCACGGGCGTGATCTCTGGGTCCGCACGTTTTCGGGTGCCCGCATCTCCCTTCTGGTGGGGAGTGTCGGCGCCGGGGTGAGCCTTTTGATCGGAGTGCTGTGGGGAATGGTGGCCGGATACCACGGAGGACGTCTGGACAGCGTCATGATGCGATGTGTCGACGTGTTGTATTCCATGCCGGGCATCGTATTCGTGATCGTGCTCATCACCACGCTGGAAGGGCATCTGGCGCGCCTTATTGAATCCATTTCACCCAGGCTCGGGAATTCGGCGCGTCTGATCTTCTTGTTCGCCGGCCTTGGTGCGGTCTCCTGGCTGACGATGGCGCGAATTGTCCGCGGGCAGGTGATTACGCTCCGGAATTGCCCGTTTATTCTCGCCAGCCGGGCGCTCGGGGCGGATACGCGGCGAATTCTGATGGATCACGTGCTTCCGAATATCTCGGGGATCGTGATCGTCTATTTGTGCCTCACCATTCCGTCCATCATTTTGTACGAGAGTTTTCTGAGCTACCTCGGTTTGGGAATTCGGCCGCCGCAAGCCAGCCTCGGAACGTTGATCGCCGAAGGCGCTTCGCAAATCAATTCAGTGCGCGTGTACTGGTGGTTACTGGCGGGTCCAGGGCTCCTTTTGGCATCCACGCTGCTGGCGTTGAACTTCCTCGGCGACGGCCTCCGGGATGCCTTGGATCCAAAGAGCGGCGGCCGACGCTGACCCCTTGACCTGCGTCGGCGCGGTTCCGGGAAAATTGCGGAGCGTTCCCCTGACCCGCACCTTGACCTTCGGGATCCCCGGAATAGATTGCACGCCCATGCTGTTCGTACGCATTGCCTGTTTTACACTGACACTCAGTTGGGGCTATGCATGGGCCAACGGTACGAATGGGCCGGCGTGGCCGGATCATCCCCTTTCGCTGCCCGAGTGCCTCGAGGTCGCGCTTCGCCAGAACCCGGCGATTCTTGCATCAAAGCAGGACGTGGAAGAATCCCAGGCCATCGCCCTCCAAACTCAATCGATCTATCGGCCGAGGGTGAACACCGCCGGCCGGTATACGATTAACGATCAAGGCACACTCGAAACAGTGCCAATCGGACCCGAAGGATTCCGTTTTCAACGAGATCAAAACTGGTTGGCAAATCTGCAAATCACCCAACCCGTGTTCGGAGGCGGACGTCTCAAGTCAGCGGCCCGTTCGGCCCGTCTCACCCGCGAAGCTGCCGTTGCCCAGCACGCGGTGGTCGTCAACGACACCCTGCTCCAAGTCCGCACGGCCTATAGCGACATCCTCATGACGGCCGAACAGATAACGGTCCGAGAGTCCGCGATACGGCTTTCGGAGCAGGAACTTGCGGACACGCGACGTCGTTACAATGCGGGGGTTGCGCCTCGGTTCAATGTGCTGCGGGCGGAGGTCGAGTTGGGGAATGCGCGGCCTCCGTTGATCCGCGCCCGGAACGCGTTTCACATCGCCAAGATTAGCCTGGCGAACCTCCTGGGGTGGAATCTGCCGTCGGGCCTCGGCGAAGGGGTTCCGCTCACGCTCTCCGGCAAGCTGGAGTTCGATCCATACTTGATCGATCTCTCCAACGCCCTCGCGAAAGGGCTCGGGCAACGCCCCGAACTTGCGGCTCTGCGGACTTCGAACCGGCTTCGCAATGAGGAAATCATTCAAGCACGCTCTGCGTATTATCCCCAACTGGAGGGCATTGCGGGGTACGGAATTCAGAATCGGATATTTGCACCCGGATTATCGGACGAGATTCACGGCTGGACGGCCGGTGCGCAATTGAACTGGGACCTCTGGGATTTTGGCCTCACCCGAGGTAAGGTGCGAGCGGCCATGGCCCGCAAGGAAAAGGTACGCCTTGAAATCGACGATGCCGGACGTCGTGTTGAACTCGAAATTCGCACAGCGCACTCCACGTTTATCGCGGCGAAGGAAGTCCTGGAGTCGCAGGCGCGTGTCATTGAGCAAGCCGAAGAGGCCCTGCGCCTTGCCACCGTACGGACGGACGCAGGTTCCGGCACCCAATTGGAAGTGTTATCCGCGCAGACGGCATTAACCCAAGCCCGCACGACCTATACCGTCTCACTGCGCGAATACGCGGTTGCCAAGGCCCGCCTTGACCATGACATGGGTGATGGCGTGCGGATTGAGGATATCCGGTGAGTGCTCGACGCCGCGGGGACATTCGCGGGCGACCGGGCCCGCAGTAAAAGGAAATCGACCATGCGACGCCCCTCTCTTCTGATCATCTTTCTCACCGTCTTCATCGATCTCATCGGATTTGGGATCGTGATGCCACTGCTGCCCCGCTATGCGGAGCGTTACGGGGCGCACGGGCTTCAGATCGGGGCAATCATTGGTGCCTTTTCTCTCATGCAACTGGTCTTTGCGCCTTGGTGGGGCCAACTCAGCGATCGCATTGGAAGGAGACCCGTGCTGCTAATCAGCAATCTAGGGGCGGCCGGCGCGTATGCGCTGTTTGCCGTTTCCGCCCGCTATACGGGCTCGGCAGGCCTCCTGATATTGTTGGCCTCGCGTGTGTTTGCGGGAATATGCGGTGCAAACCTCTCCGTCGCGTCCGCCTATATCGCCGACGTCACCACACCGGAGAACCGGTCTAAGGGAATGGGAATGATCGGTATGGCGTTCGGATTGGGATTCATCCTTGGCCCCGTGCTGGGCGGGATTGCTTTCAAACATTTCGGGCTCGCGGGCCCGGGATGGGTCGCCGCCTTGCTCTGTTCGCTCAATTTCATATCCGGCCTTTTCATCCTCGCCGAAAGTCGCGTGCCTGGAACCGCCCAGCCCGAGCGGAAGAATCGGCTCGCTCAAATTGCGCACACGATCAAGGTTCCGCAAGTGGGGTTGCTCGTGGGGCTCTATTTCCTGGCCACCTTTAGCTTCACCTGCTTCGAGAGCACAATCCCATTGATGCTCGAAAAACGATTCCATTTCGATGAGGAGAAGATCGGTTACTTGTTCGCCTATTGCGGATTGATGGGCGCACTGGTTCAAGGCGGTCTGATCGGGCGTCTCGTCAAGCACTTTGGCGAGAGCACCCTGATCTGGGGCAGCCTCATGGTTGTCGCCGCGAGTCTGGCCGCGCTTCCCTACGTCGGTGGGCTGCTCACCCTGCTCTTGGTACTCGCCCTTTTCTCGGCCGGATCCGGCATCAACCGGGCTCCCACGATGGGATTGATTTCACGCTTCACTCCCGCCGACGAACAGGGAGCCACGCTGGGCGTCGCGCAAAGTGCCGCCACCCTCGCCCGCGTGCTCGGTCCTGTCTTTGCCACCGGCCTTCTTAAATTCTCCCTGGCGGCGCCGTACCTCGCCTGCGCCGGGATTGCTCTCGCCGCAGGCCTGCTGGCACGCCGGAGACTATTGCCTTCAAAGTAGAACGCCCGTGAGATGCTCTCCTCCCCATTCGCAATCGGCGGTTGAAGTTCGCGCCGCTTGATTCATTCTCCCGGTATCGGATGGTCGCAACTCTTAGACAACGCATCAACGATGCCCTGACCGGTCTGGGCGACTTTGGCTTGCTCGCGATGGAGGCGATGCGTTCCCTCCGATATCAGCGGCCCAGTTGGCTGGATTTCGTGCGGCAACTACACTTCGTCGGCGTCAAGAGCCAGAGCGTCGTGCTGACGACCGGCGCGGCCACGGGCATGGTACTTTGCGCTCAAACGTTCTTCCAGTTTCACAAAGTGAAGATGGACACGGCGACCGGTGCCGTGGTGAGCGTTGGCATGTGCAGCGAGTTGGGACCGGTTCTGGCGGCGTTAATGCTCACCGCACGCGTCGGCGCCGCCATGGCGGCGGAATTGGGTACCATGAAGGTCACCGAACAGATCGACGCGCTACGCACGCTGGCGACGCATCCCATCGATTACTTGGTGGTCCCTCGGTTCCTTGCCTGCGTTGTTGCCGCCCCGCTCCTGACCGCCGAAGCCATTGTCGTCGGAATCCTCGCCAGCCAGCTTGTCGGCGTGAACCTGCTCGGAATCGAGGGGACCTACTACCGGGCGAACATGATTCGATATACCGCGCCATCCGACGTCGTGACGGGGTTGATCAAGGCGCTCATTTTTGGTGCCATCATCGCTCTGGTCGCCTGTTACAAGGGGTTGAATTGCCGGCAGGGCGCGGAAGGCGTCGGGCGCGCCACCACCGAGGCGGTCGTGGCTGCCAGCATCAGCATTCTGGTCAGCAATTTCTTCCTGACACTTTTTCTCACGCGCCTATTCAAGGGAATCTGACCCCATGATCATCGAGGTTCGCGAGATCTACAAGAGCTTTGGCACGAATGCCGTGCTTCGCGGTTCATCGCTCCAAATCAGCGCCGGCGAAGCCATCGTCATCATCGGCCGGAGCGGAGGTGGCAAGAGTATCCTCCTCAAGCACCTGATCGGGCTTTTGCGCCCGGACAACGGCCGGGTGTTGGTCGGTGGCATCGATCTTACCGGATTGAATGAACGCGAACTCCTACCCATCCGGCGGCGCTTCGGCATGTTGTTCCAGGGGGCCGCGCTCTTTGACTCGATGACGGTCGAAGAAAACGTCGGCTTCGTGCTGCAGCGCGAGCGGAGTCACACGGGCGGTGAAATTTCGCGACACGTGAAGGAAGCCCTCGAGATGGTCGATCTCCGCGGGATCGAATCCAAGAAGCCCGCGGAACTTTCTGGAGGCATGCGCAAACGCGTCGGCTTGGCCCGCGCCATCATCTACCGGCCGGAAATCATCTTGTACGACGAACCGACGACCGGCCTCGACCCCATCGCCGCGGGCGTCATCGATAAACTGATCCGCCGTGTTTGGTCTCAGTTGAAGGTCACCAGCATTGCGGTGACCCACGACCTAAAGAGCGCCGAAGCGATCAGTGACCGCATCCTCATGTTGCACGAGGGGAAGATTCATGGGGATGCTCCCACCGCCGAGATTCTGCGCTCAACCGACCCAATCATCTCGAATTTCGTGCACGGAATTCCCACCGAAACTCGGTAGCATCTTTTTTCCGATCATGGACACCACGATCAATCCCAGCCGCAAGGTCGGCCTTTTCGTCTTCTTCGCTCTCGTCCTCATCGGCCTCTTGTTGGTTAATTTCAGCAAGGGTTCAGCTTTATTCTCCAGCAATAAGAGACTCATTGTTCGATCGAGCAACGTCGGCGGCCTCAAAAAAGGTGCCTCCGTCATGATGTCCGGCGTGCAGATCGGCATTGTCAACGAACTCAACCTCGCTTCCGACGGTCGCTCGGTGCTCATTGATTGCCGTCTGCAAAGCCGCTATCCTGTTCATTCCGATGCCCGGATCGAAATTGAGCAATCCGGTTTCCTGGGAGATCAATTTGTCTCGATTGTTCCCATGAAGAACGAAGGTGGCATCCTCGCGGACGGCGCGGAAAAAACCTCAGAATCTCCCTTCAATATCCAGGAGGCGGCCCGCGCCGCCGTCACGCTGATGAGCCGACTCGATTCGGTAGCGATCAAAATCGACACGGCGGTCGGCCGGGTTGACAAGTTTTTATTAACCGAAGAAACGCTCACCAACCTCACCGCGACCATTGCCACCTTCAAGTCACTCTCCGTGCGGGCTGATAACGCGGTCGCCGAGATCGAAACGATTGTGAAGACGAACGGTCCCGCTTTCGGTAACACGTTGAGTAATTTCAATGCCTTTTCCGGGCGGGTGCGAATCCTGGGCGATCAACTGCAGATCATCGGCACCAACATTTCCTCGGTGATCGCCAACGCGGACGGCATCCTCGACAGCAACAAGACGGAGATCCGCACCGCCGTCAGCAGCCTGCGGGAGTCCGCCGACAACTTAAAGGCGATCACCAGCGACCTCCAGGGAGGCAAAGGATTGGCGGGGGCCATTTTGAAGGACGCCGAACTCAAGGACCATTTTTCGGATCTGGTGCTAAACGTCACGACACTTTCCAGCAACTTGACCAAGTACGGCCTGCTCTATAAACCGAAGGCCGTAAAACCGATGTCTCCGGATCCTTTGCGTGGAGGGCGCTCGGGATTTCGCTAAGCGACGTATGAACCTTCGAACCATCGCCACCACGTTCAGTCCGGTCGAGGCTCAACTGCTCGCCTCGCGGCTTCGCGCCGAGGGTCTCTATGTCTATGTGCATAGCGAACTGGCTGCCCACGCGATCGAGGGGTACTCGATGTCGGTCGGAGGTCTTCGCATCCAGGTGCCGGAAGATCAGGCCGCAACCGCTCAGGAAATTCTCGCGGCAAAAGATCCCGAAACACCGGCACCGGACTCCGTCTAAAGTTCGAATCTCGACGTCCCCATGTCTCCCGCACTCCGTCGTGCTCTGGCCCGGCTTTTGGCCGCGGATGAATTCCGTACAGACCCCGTCACACTTGCGTCGCACGCAGGCGACAAATGGTTTAGCCACCACGAACCGGACGTTGCCGCTCTTCCCGGTTCGGTGGAGTCGATCGTCCGCATCCTGAAATTCGCCCATCGCCACCGAGTGCCCGTCACCGCCCGCGGTGCCGGATATGGCTACGTGGGTGGCTGCGTGCCCGTGCGCGGAGGCATCGCCCTTTCCCTGATCCGGCTGAATCGGATCCGCGAAATCTCCGCCGCCGATTTTGTCGCCGTCGTGCAACCCGGCGTGATCTTGGAACGACTGCAAAATGAGGTCGAGAAGCGGGGACTATACTATCCTCCCGACCCCGCCAGCCGGGCCGATTGCACGATCGGCGGAAATCTCGCCACGAATGCGGGCGGACCGCGGTGTCTAAAGTATGGAGTGACGCGGGACTACGTGCTCGGGCTGGAAGTGGTCCTCGCGGACGGCACCCGGGTCCGTCTTGGAGGACGCACTCACAAGAACAAGGCTGGGTTTGATCTCCACCGACTGTTTGTGGGTTCCGAGGGAATGTTGGGCATCATTACGGAAGCCACGCTCAAGCTGCTCCCGCTACCGCCGTTCCGGGCGTGTCTGGCGGCCGGTTTCGCCGATCTCCGAGGTGCCACTCAGGCGATTCGAGACATCTTCAAGGCGGGTTTTCTGCCGAGCGCCGTTGAACTGGCGGATGCTTTCACTCTGGCGGCAGCCCGCCAGCGCACCCGATCTCGACTTCTCGCCGGTTGCGAAGCCCTTTGCATTGTCGAACTCGACGGCCAGGAGCGCAGTGTCCGCCAAGAGATCGCCGCGCTCGCCCGGGTGATCGCCACGCATCGGCCGGTCGTACTTCGACGAGGATTCGGCCATGACGGTTGCGAACAATTCTGGAAGCTGCGTCGCGAATTCAGCTACTCACTCCGCGACACCGGTCTGACCAAGCTCAACGAAGATGTAGTCGTGCCCCGGGGAAAACTGGAAGCCCTGTTCCAGCTGGCCGCTCGTCTGCAACGCCAACACAAGCTTCCGATCGCCTGCTTCGGGCATGCGGGAGACGGCAACATCCATGTTAACGTGATGTTGGATTCATCCTCACGCGACCAGCTCGCACGGAGTGAACGGGCACTGGATGACCTCTTTAAAGGTATCCTCGCGCTCGGTGGAAGCATCACTGGCGAGCACGGCATCGGGTTGGCTAAGAAACCCTGGTGGCCAATCGCTGTTTCGGCCGAAGCGCGCGTCATGCATCGTGTCGTGAAGCACGCGCTGGATCCCCGCGGAATTCTAAACCCCGGTAAGTTTCTGGATCCGTAATTCAAGGCGTAGGAATCGCCTCCAGCTCGCGCCGAATATCCATCGGATTTCGCCCGCTCTCGCGTAGTGTCCTGAGACTCAGGGCGTCCTGCCGTTTAGCCAATCGCACCCCCTTTTCATCGGTAACGAGGGGACAATGGAAAAAAGCGGGCGCCACCTCGCCGAGGGCGCGGTAGAGCAGCAACTGACGTGCGGTGCTGGCGAGCAAATCGCGCCCGCGCACCACTTCCGTGATCCGCATCGCGGCGTCATCTACCACACACGCGAGCTGGTAGCTCGGTAAACCCTCCGGCCGCCAGACAACAAAGTCCCCAAATTCAACACCCGCCACGAATTCCTGTGGACCGCATCCACCATCGACAAACCGGACGTGCTCGCCGTCCGTGACCCGAAAACGCCACGCCACTCCCTGCCGAGAACCCCGGTAATCCGGCGAGACCCGATCCGGGCGACAGGTCCCCGGATAAACCGGTTCCTCGTCGCCGTCGTGCGGTGCCTGGAGGGCGTCGAGGATGTCCTTGCGCGAACACTGACAGGGGTAAAGGAAGCCGGCCGATCGGAGCGTCTCGAAAGCATCGCGATAGAGCGACGATCGTTGGCTCTGGCTGTAAGGTCTATACGGGCCTCCGATGTCCGGACCCTCGTCCCAATCGAGGCCCAACCACCGCAAGTCTTCCAGAAAACCCGCCACAAACTCCGGACGGCATCGAGCCGTGTCCAGATCGTCATTTCGCAGGATGATTCGACCTCCCGCTGCGCGTGCTCGCTGCCATGCCCACCAAAAGGTGCGCGCATGCCCGAGGTGAAGACGGCCGGTGGGAGACGGCGCCAACCGACCGCGGTAGCCGGCCGTGGAATCAGGCGTTTGAACCTCCGGAATCATGACGCGTCCGCCATCCATTCTGAAAACCGCGGCAGTGGAAACGGCAGCAAGGCCTGAACTCGACTGGAATTGAGGGACGTATCGGCCGGTCTCGGCGGTCCTTGGTAAGCAACGCGCGATACTGCCGTTCGGGGGGCACTGATTCCGGGGTGCCGCCGCGCGACACACTCGGCGATGTCCCACCGGGAAAGGCGCTCCGATCCCGCGACATGATACAGCCCTGTGGCCCCCTGATTGAGCAGTTCCCAGAGCACCCGGGATGTCACAACCGCGGGAATCGGACACCGAAATTCGTCGGTAAAGAATGAGAGGGTTTTCCCGGCTTGCCACGCCGTCATCATTTCCTCGTTAAAGGAACGATTCCCGGTCGCCGACGCGCCGTAATTGAGTGATGTGCGCACCACCGCGTGACGAGGATTCTTGAGAATGAGTTGTTCCCCTTCGATTTTCGTCTCCGCGTAAACGCTCATCGGGTTCACCGCGTCGGTTTCGCGGTATCCACCCTTACGACCATCAAAGACCATGTCGGAAGAAAGAAAAATCAACGGAATTTCCGCCGCCAACTCCGCGAGAAAACGAGTTCCGTCGACATTAATCCGCCGTGCAAGGCCAGGCTCTCGTTCGCAATCGACGGGCCTGCTAACGGCACCGCAATGGATAACGGCGGAGGGACGTTCCTGGTGAAAGCACGCCGCCATGGACCTGGAATCCGCCAGATCGAACTGACGGCGCGTCGTGGGGCGGACGATCCAACCGGCAGCAAATCGCGCCGACGTTTGAACGACGAGGCCGCCAATCAACCCGGTGGCACCGGTCACCCAAACCTGGGGTTGACGGGGATCGTTGGTTTCATTCACGGGATCAGCATGTCGAAACAATTGGAAGGATGTCCACTGGACGCCTTCGGGGGTAGCCCATTATAAACACGCCGGACCTAACCATGTTTTTCCGCCGCAAGAAGAATCCTGAGGAGCATCGATACTACCTCTTGCCCGGGCAGGGTCGTGGCAACCGGCGGAAGCGGAAACAGCAGTTCTTCTGGGCCTGCATCGCCGGCGCAATCGTTGCCATCTTGGTTGGTGCCGCAATGTGGCTCGTCAACAATCCGCCGCATTGATCCCCGCGATTCACCCTCCTGCCAGTTCCTCAGCCGGATACGTCCAGATCTCGGCCAACGTCGGATGGTAGTGCGGCAGGGCGGCAAGTTGGGTCGCCGTCATCCGAGCCGCCATGGCAATCATGATCTCGTGAATCAATTCGCCGCCCTGCGGGCCGACGCAACTCCCTCCAAGAATCTCTCCGGTGGCACGCTCGACGATCAGCTTCACGAGGCCCTCCTTTGAACCGAGGATCATCGATTTGCCATGGTCGTTGAACGGATAAGTTGCGACCGCCACATCGCGACCCGCGGCTCGAGCCTTCGCCTCCGTCAATCCGACCTGCGCAACCTGAGGTTCCGTAAACACCACGCTCAGCAAGAGGCGGGTATCCAATTCGCGCGGTTTCTGGGGGTAAAGAATGTTGTGAGCGGCAATTTCTCCCTGGTTGATCGCGATATGAACGACCTCATACGGACCACAGCAGTCGCCGGCAGCATAAATACCTTGTTGGGTCGTCCGTTGATTTGAATCGATTCGAATCCGACCGTTTTCCAAGGAAACGCCGGCGCATTCGAGGCCCAATCCGGTGATATTGGGCACCCGGCCCAACCCGTGAAGAATCTGCTCAGCCTCGACCTGGCGAAGCGTCCCCGCGTGACGAAACAGGAGCCTGCGCCCCCGGGGTACGGCCTCCACGCGCTCGATTTGAGTATCGGTGAACAGATCGATACCTTCCCGGCGAAGTGCCCTCTCCAATTCCGTCGCCATCTCCGGGTCGCTGTCCCGCAGAATGTGCGACCCCCGTTGAATGATCGCCACCCGCGTCCCTAGGCGCCCAAAGAATTGGGCAAACTCCAATGCCACAGGTCCTCCGCCCAGCACGATCAACGATTCCGGCGCGGCTTTCAAATCCAGCGCATCATCGCTCGTGAGGTAGCCAGCCTCCGGCAGTCCAGAAATGGAAGGCACAGGTATCGTCGAGCCCGTGGCAAGAACGATATGAGGTGCTCGCAGCCGTTTTCCATCGCTCAGTTCCACCGTCCGGGCATCGCCCAGGCGCCCCGCGGTCCGGAATAATTGAAAACGCCCGTCCTGAAGCTGCTTTTGACGGTCTGCGGCAAAATTCGCAATCAACTCGTCCTTGCGTGCCATCAGCCTCGTGAAATCGACACGGACCGGTCCGGCGTGAATTCCCCACTCCGCGGCATCGCGGATCGACTGGCGAAGTTCCGCACCGTGCAGGAGTGCTTTGGTCGGCATACAGCCTCGCAAGATGCACAGTCCCCCGAGCTCCGGTGAACCATCGACCACCGCCGTGCGGGCACCTCCCACCGACAGCGTGCGCGCCGCTGCGTACCCGGCACTCCCGCCACCGAGAACGATCGCATCGAAATCAAAATCGGACACGAGGCAAGTGTCCCCGGCTAGTACACGTCTGGCAATCTTCCGTCGCCGCCAACAGACGGACGCGGGCGCAGCCCTGACGTCCCGGCGCTCTGCCCCCCCATTGAAATCAACCTGAAGTTGTCGGAATGAGGACAGAAGCAAACGAAGGAAACGAAGGCAGGCAAAGACAGGAAGATTCTTTGTTCATTTTATGAACGTGCGATTCCTCAGGCCCAAAGGGCCGTCATCCCTTAGCCCAGGCCATCGGTCTGGGTATCGGTGCGGCCACGGTCAGCGGCCTGTAGGGTCGCGATTTGATTGGCCGGATATCCCATTCATCGCTCCTCATCGAGGTCCCATCATGGGTTATTCCCCGTCACCCAGGCCGTTGGCCCAAAACAACGCGACCTCGTCTTCAAAAATCACGGCGAATCCGTCCTTTGGAACTTAAAATCTCCAACAACTTCGGGATGCGCCCCTCGCTGTTACTCACTTCCCCATGTCCTTGATTCTTCGCCAAAAAACAGCCTACCCTCGCCAAACTACGCGAAGCCATAAAACGAATGAACTCGTAGTCTGACAACACCATGAAACCGAAACCTCTACTTCTCTCCATTCTCCTCGTTGCGGCGGCGGGGCTTTCCGTGCTGCTCGCCCAACCGAAGAACAACCGCGCGTCCAAGGAGTTCATGCGCGACAAACTGGAATTATCGCAACGCCTTCTTGAAGGGCTGGCGACGGAGGACTACGGCCTCATCATCGCCAAGGGATCTCGGCTCAGCGCCATGAGCCAGGAGGCGAGCTGGCGAATGTTCGAGAACCCGGCGTACGAGCAGCAGAGCTTCACGTTCCGACGCCACATGGATTCGCTGGTAAAGGCGGCCAAGGACAGGAATCTCGACGCCGCGACGCTCGCCTATGTGCGCGTTACGATGAGTTGCGTGGATTGCCACAAGCTCATGCGCGGAAAATTGGTTGTGTCTGCAGACGACTTTCAGCCGGCGACGCTGGCAACCCTCTCGAGGCTCCATTAAGCCGGCCATCACCCGAATCGGGTTGCTTCACGCCGGCGGCATCCGCACAACCAGCACCGGCCTGAGGCTAATGGCCACGAGCTTTTGAGCCACCGAGCCAAGGACCGCGGCCACCAATCCGGAATGTCCATGCGAACCAATGCAAATGAGGTCGGCGCCGAATCGCTCGGCCTCCTGGCAGGCGGTCGCCGCCGCATCGACGCCTTCCAACACCACGGCGTCGCTTCGGATGCCGCGGTCGGCCGCTTCCTGCGGAACGAGTGAACGGAGTCTGGCCGTCAGTTCACTCTCCCCTTTTGTGTGGTCTTTTTTTGATCGGTGTTTGCGGTCGTAGCGCGGTACCAGCGGACTCGGTATTTCAACGGGCGGAATGATGTGGACAAGTCGCACCGTCCCGCCGTACGAGAGCGCCGAATACGCGTAGGGGATGGCGTGATTCCCGTGTTCGGAGAAATCGGTTGTGACCAGAACGCGATGGATCTGCGGAATGGGTGCAGACGAGGTGTCGGCCTGAAACGACGCCGGAATACAGGCCACACTCGTCGGCGCGTGATGCAGGACGGAGCGCGACACAGATCGATGCATCAACCGGCTCAAGCCTTGACGCTGATGGGTGCCGACGACGATGAGGTCCGCTTGCTCGTCGTTCGCCATCTCAATCAAGTAGAAATCAGGCGCTCCCCAACTCGGTGTGATGCGCACACGGGCGCTGGCGTCGCCAAGTAGCCGGTCCAGCTTCGCCTGCAAGTCCCGTTCAAGGATCCGTTCGACTTCGGGTGGATTCTGGGAAAAGGGCACCGCGGACTGAATCCCGAGCCGTCGCCGCTCCTCGGCTGGCCAGTCAACGTGGCCCAGAACGACCTCGCAGGGACCGATACTCCGCAACTCCTTCACCCACCGAATCGCCGCCTCCGCACTCGCGGTGAAATCACCGGCGACAAAGACCTTCAGTGTCCGCCGGCCCTCGGCCCATTCGATGAGTGGCTTGGCGTCGCGTACCACCAATGTCGGAATCGGAGACGCCTCCGCCGTGCGCTCGGCTACGCTCCCAATGAGCAGCCGACTGACGGCGATGTGGCCGAGGGACGCCGTGACCACCAAGCGCGATTCAGGGCGGGCGGCGACGCGCAAGAGTTCTGCTTCCGGGTGGCCCTTAAGCAGTTCCGTGCGCACTTCCACATCGCGATCGCGCAGCACGGAGGCTTCGTGCACCAGTTTCTCCCGCGCGGACTTCTCCAATTGTCGGTGAATCGCCACCGCGTCGCCCGTCAACGGGGACTTTTCCATCACGTGCACGAGCAGCAACGGCAGGCGGCCCCGCCGCGCGATCGCGGCCGCGGTGTTGATCGCTTCACTCGCATGAATGGAGAAATCCGTGCCGCAGACAATCTGCCCCCTGGGCTCCTTCGCGGTGGACCCTCCTGAAGGCGGTAGTTTCTTGCTCATGGCGGGCACTCTCGCACCGAAAACCATATCTCTGCGACCCAGTTCTTGGCGTATTCATGCCATTTATTGGCAACGGACTTCTGGGAAACGACGTGCTAATGGGCGTCCGGAGGCAATCAAGAAACGATCGGTATCCGCCAAGTATCGCCAAGCCAGCCAGCCCGCGATGCACCAGAGTTGCGGCGACGCAATCGTTATGACTGGATCGCTGACCAAGCCCAACCCCGAGAGCCCATCGAGCAAATCGCCGCCAGGGCCGGCGGCAATCCAGTTGAATCGCATTCTCGTGCCGGTGGATTTTTCGCCGGCTTCGAGGCACGGCGTTGCCTTCGCCGCGATTTTGGGTGAACGATTTCAATCCCGTCTTCACTTGCTCCACGTCATCGAGCCACCTCTGTTGCCGCAGTGGGGTTACGCTCACCTTGCCCGGCGCGATGCCAAGCTGAGCCATGCGGCGGCGGAACGGATGCTACAATTTCCCGCGGAGTCCGGCATCGACCCGCAATTGATTTGTTCTACGGACATTTTGATCGGCGAGGCGGACAACAAGATTTGCGAGGCGGCCGCTAAGAATTCCAGCGATCTCATCGTGCTCGCCAGCCACGGCCTCGGTGGCCTGCCCCATGTTGTCCTGGGCAGTACGGCCGAGTCTGTTGTTCGCCGGGCGCCATGTTCCGTGCTGACAGTTCGCGATTGCACAATCCGCGAAACGGGTGCGGGCACTCCACGCTTTGGTCTAAAGCGTATCTTGGTAACGACAGATTTTTCGAACGAATCCAAGAAGGCATTTCCCTATGCCGTGGCTCTCGCGCGAAGGTTCGACGCGTCGCTGGTGCTTCTCACGGTCGTTCCAGCGCATCTGCCGATGGGACTCGGCCAGATCGGCTCGGTCTACGAAGAGAAACGGCTGCTCGCCGAGGCACACGAGCAGATGCCGCAGTTCCGTCAGGCCGAATTCGACCCGGAGTTGCACGTGGAAACTCTGGTTTTGAACGGTGGGCCGGCACATGAGATTTGCCGAACGGCGGCAACCCTATCGGTCGACCTGATCGTGATGGCGACACACGGACGAACCGGGTTAAGGCATCTTGTGCTTGGGAGCATGACGGAGCACGTGGTGCGCCACTCGCCCTGTCCCGTGCTGGCAGTGCGCGAACGACAGTGAGATTTTAGATCACACCAAGACGACAACATATGTCTGCTGCAACGACTTCATCGAATTCCAAAACGCCCGCCGCCGCATCGCAGCGCTTCATAAAGTGGTTTGCCGATATCACCATCGGCGATGTGCCACTCGTGGGCGGGAAGAACGCGTCCCTGGGTGAGATGGTTCGCGAATTGACCCCGAAGGGTGTCAACGTGCCGAACGGCTTTGCCATCACGGCCGAGGCGTACCGGTATCTGTTGCGTGAAGCGGAACTGGAGGGGCGGATTCGCCAGACGCTCGCCGACCTCGATACCCGTGACATGGAGGCATTGCGCACGTGCGGAAGCGCGGTTCGCGGTTTAATTCTCGGAGCATCGATCCCGCCCGAGTTGGAGCACGAGATCCTCGCTGCCTACGACGCGCTCAAGGGTCGGCAACTTCATCCCGTGGATGTCGCGGTCCGCTCGAGCGCGACGGCGGAGGACCTGCCGGACGCCAGTTTCGCCGGCCAACAGGAGACCTATCTCAACGTGACGGGTCACCTGGAACTCATCAATGCCTGCCTGCGCTGCTTCGCATCGCTCTTCACCGACCGGGCCATCAGCTACCGGGTTGACAAAGGCTTCGACCATTTCAAGGTCGCCCTCAGCATCGGCGTGCAGAAAATGGTGCGCTCCGACCTCGCGAGCAGCGGCGTCATCTTCACACTCGATACCGAGACCGGCTTTCGCGACGTGGTGCTCATCAACGGCGCCTACGGCCTCGGCGAAAACGTCGTGCAAGGCTCCGTGAATCCGGACGAATACTATATCTTCAAACCCACGCTGAAGACCGGTCATCGCCCTATACTCCAAAAAATCGTCGGTTCGAAGGAATTCAAACTCATCTACGATGTCGGCGGCGGAAAGATGGTGAAGAACGTTCCGGTGCCGCCCGGCGACCGCGCCCAGTTCGCGAATACCAATGATGAAATTCTCCAACTCGCGCGTTGGGCCTGTCTCATCGAGGATCACTACTCAGCGAAGCGCGGCCAACCGACACCCATGGACATCGAGTGGGCGAAGGATGGGCAGAGCGGCGAAATGTTCATCGTGCAGGCGCGACCCGAGACCGTGAAATCCCGCAAGGCCGTCGAGGTCGTCGAGGCCTACAAGCTCAGGCAACGGAGCGGGGTGCTCGTCACCGGTCGCAGCGTCGGCGAGAAAATTGCGGCCGGCCCCGTCCGCGTCATTAAAAGCGCCGAGTTCATCGGGCAGTTCAAGGAGGGAGAAATTCTTGTCACCGACAAGACCGATCCGGACTGGGAACCCATCATGAAAAAGGCCGCCGGTATCGTGACCAATCGGGGCGGGCGCACTTGTCACGCCGCCATTGTCAGCCGGGAACTCGGCGTTCCCGCCATCGTGGGCACCGAGCATGGCACGGAATTGTTGAAAGACGGTCAAATGGTAACGATGAGTTGTGCCGAGGGCGACGCGGGTTTCGTCTACGACGGGCGGCTTGAGTTTGATGTGCAGCGCACCCGCCTGGCAGACCTCTCTCGGCCACGCACGAAAGTGATGATGAACGTCGCCAACCCGGAGGAGGCGTTCTCACTCAGTTTTATCCCGAACGATGGGGTCGGACTTGCGCGCGAGGAATTTATCATCACGAGCTATATCAAGGTGCACCCGCTGGCGTTGGTGAACTACCCGAGCCTGGAGGCGGGGCCCGTGAAACAGCAGATTGACGCCTTGACCGCCGGCTACACCGACAAGGCGCAATTCTTCGTCGACAAACTCGCGCAAGGCGTCGCGATGATCGCCGCAGCGTTTTACCCCAAGGATGTCATTCTTCGCCTGAGCGACTTCAAGACGAACGAATACGCCAATCTCATCGGTGGCCGCACCTATGAACCCACGGAGGAGAATCCAATGATTGGTTTTCGAGGGGCCAGCCGTTACTACAATCCCCGCTATCAAGCCGGCTTCGCACTCGAATGCCGTGCCGTGAAAAAGGTGCGCGAGGAAATGGGCCTTACGAACTTGAAGTTGATGGTTCCCTTTTGCCGCACCGTCGATGAAGGCCGTCGCGTCCAGGCTGAGATGGAAAAGCACGGTCTCAAGCGCGGCGTCCATGAGCTCGAGCTTTACGTCATGTGCGAGATTCCAAGCAACGTCATCCTTGCCGACGAATTCGCGGATATCTTCGACGGCTTTAGCATCGGCTCAAACGATCTGACTCAACTGATCCTTGGCGTGGACCGCGATAGTGAAATTGTCGCCCCGATCTTCGACGAACGGAATGCCGCGGTGAAAAAGATGATCGCGCAGGTCATCGCGGTTTGCCGAAAGCGCGGACGCAAGATTGGTATCTGCGGCCAGGCTCCCAGTGATTATCCCGACTTCGCGCAATTCCTCGTCGAGCAGGGCATCGACAGCATCTCGCTCAATCCGGACACGGTGCTCAAGACTACCGTGACCATTTTGGCGACGGAGACGAAGCAGGCAAACCAGACGCCGCATGGCTGACGCCCGCAGGCTCAGCCGCTTCCACGCGCGCGGCGGCGGATGGGTCGTGGTTCAATCCGTCTTGATGGGGGCAGTCTTCGCGTCTGGCGTTTGGCGTCACGGCAACTGGACGGGACTGCCAGGGATTTTGGTGGGTGCCGGGTTTTTGGTTGCGGGCGGTTACGCTGGCATCGCCGGAGTCGTCGTGCTCGGGCGCAATCGCACCCCGTTTCCGAAGCCGCGCGCAGGATCAGAACTCGTGCGACGCGGGATCTATGCGCACGTGCGGCATCCGCTCTATACCAGCGTCCTGCTGACCTCACTCGGATGGGCACTCGTGTGGCAAAGCGGACCGGCAATCGTCGCGACGCTAGTACTGATTCCCTTCTTTCTCCTCAAGGCGCGCCGCGAAGAACGCTGGTTGCGAGAGCGGTTTCCCGAATACGCGGACTACGAACGCAGCGTTCCGCGTTTCATCCCGCGCATTCGTCGCGCGCCGAAGCCGGTCTAGCAACCTGCCTGTTGACACATATTCTCATAAAGGTATATTCCCTTGCACGGGTATGCGATGCTCGCAACTCAAAGAAAACTTGGCCGTCTTCCGGCGTGTGCGGGACGAAATCCGCCGCATGTTCGCCGGCTACGCCGCGGGCGTCGCGATCAACTTGAAACCAAACAATGAAATCAAAATGAACAACGAAAAAAAACCCAGGAAGGGATTCTTCGCAATTCTCCGAGAGTCCTTCACTAAGACCGGCGGCTGCTGCGGCGCTGGCGAAACCTGCGGCGGCCCGGTCAAAGCAACCGACCCGGCGCAAACTCGAGCGACCCAAATGCCGAAAGAAGCAGGCAAATCCGCTCAGAAATAGGAGTGACGGCACACGGATCTGAATCCTCCTGCCGTGCTTTCAGATTGCCCTTGAATATCAATTACAACCAGCGGGAATTCGCTGTCTTAACGATGGTCCCAACCATCGTGGGGGCCCTGATTTTAGCCAGCTGGTCCTTGGCGCATTGGGAAATCGGCCCCGTCTTCCTCAATGCGGGGTTGGCGCTGGTGGCAACGCTCTTCGGCGGGTGGCAGCGGTTCCTCGGGGGGTTCCAGGATGTTTTTCGAGGGAAGATCACCGTCAACGTATTTGTCGTCGTGGCGCTGATCGCCACCCTGGCCGTTGGCGAGTTCCGGCCAGCGGCGATCATCATCTTCATCATGGTCGTGGTCGGGGCACTGGAGTCTTATACCCTCGACAAGAATCGGCAAAGCATCGGCACCCTTCTGGATTTGACCCCCCGAACCGCCACCGTTCGGCGCGGGCAGGAGGAAGTCGTCATTCCCGTTGAAGAAATCCAAGTGGGGGCGGTGGTTATCGTGAATCCCGGGGAGCGAGTGCCCGTGGATGGAGTGGTGGTAACCGGTTCCAGCAGCGTGAACCAGGCGCCCATCACCGGCGAATCCATGCCGGTGGACAAATTCAAGGGGAGCGAGATGTTTGGCGGCACCCTGAACTTGACTGGCCGTGTCGAAGCACGGGCCACTAAAGTCGGCGCGGACACGACCCTCGCCCGGATTGTCCATCTGGTTGAAGAGGCGCAAAGCACCAAGGCGCCCATCCAAAATATAGCGGACCGTTTCACGGTCTGGTTCCTGCCCGTCGTGTTGCTCCTGGCCGTCGCCATTTTCATCGTGACGGGGAACATAAAAAACGCCATTTCGATTCTGCTGGTCGCCTGCCCATGCGCTTTTGCGATTGCCACGCCGACGGCCGTGACGGCGGGAATCTCCAACATGGCTCGTCGTGGGGTGCTGGTGAAGGGCGGTATTTTCTTCGAACTCGCCGGAAAACTCGATGCACTGGTCGTGGACAAAACCGGGACATTCACCCTGGGACGGCCCAAGGTGCTCGAGGTGATCGCCTTGGATGGCATGGCCGAGCAAGAGGTCCTGCAGATGGCGGCGGTCGCCGAAAAATATTCCGAGCACCCTCTGGCGAAGGCGGTGCTGAACTGCGCCCGGGAGGGAGAATTGGATGTGCCCGACCCGGATGATTTCAAGGTCGAGATTGGCCGGGGAGTGGTCGCGCGGTGGACGGGTCAGGACATCACGGTCGGGCAAGGAGATTTCCTGGGGAACAAAGGCATTTTGATCTCCGCCCAAGCGGAGGGTCTGATCGCGGATCAAACCCAACAAGGAAGGACGGCTGTCCTGGTGGCCCGAGGCACGCAAGCGGTGGGCCTCATAGCGATCGCGGATGAGATCCGGCCAGAAACACGGGCGGCCATTGCGTCTTTGTATCAAGTCATGGGCAACAAAAACGTCACGATGCTGACGGGTGACAACCCGCTGGTGGCCCGTTCCGTGGCGAACCAGATTGGCGTGGAACATTTCCAGGCGAGCCTGCTGCCGGAACAAAAGCAGGGGTTCGTGAAAAAACTGCAAGATGCGGGACACATCGTGGGCATGATTGGTGATGGAATTAATGACGCCCCGGCACTCGCCTTGGCGGACGTGGGGATTGCAATGGGCGCGGCCGGAACCGACGTGGCAATTGAAACCGCCGATGTTACGCTCATGAACGATGACTTGTCGCGTGTCGTCGATTTTATCTTGATGTCCCGGGCGGTGCTTCGGCGCATCAAGCTCAATATATTCCTGTCCATCATCTACAACGTGATCGGTCTCGTGTTGGGCAGCTTGGGAATGCTCACACCGGTCGTGGCGATCCTCTTCCAGGAGGCGGGCTGCATTAGCGTGGTTCTGAGTTCGACCCTATTACTGTGGGCACAACCCAAGCGGCCCGAGTGCGTCCGTCAGCCAGAATAGTCGGATTAAACACTCGATCCGATGTAACTCCGGAAATTCCTTTTCACGCCCGTGTCAGGGCGTTCTCGCTCACGAATAGATTGCGGGAGCGGAAGCCGGGCGGGCTTTCCAGCAGGAGCACTGCGCGCAATGCGGCCATCGGGGTGGCGAACCACGGGCGATGAAGTTGGCGGGTTTCTCCGGCCGTCCAGCCCGGCTGCGACAGCGCGAAGCGGCGGGCCAGTTCTTCGGCGGTGGCGGCGAGGTAGGCATCCTGGACATGGCCGAGCTCGCCGAACTGCGGCGCAAGGAGCGCCGGGACCTTCGCAAGCGCTGCGCCGCTCGGCGCAACGTAGAATTCATCAAGAAAGTTCGCGAGGCAACGGTCGAAGGAATCGCCCTGGGAGACGAGCGCGGCGACGCTGGCGAGAGTTTTTGGTCTCATACTTTGCCCTCGTCAAACAATCCCTCGACCAGATACTGCGTCTTCACCGGAATGCGATTGGCCGGATAATACTGCGCCACAATTTCGAGCACCACGGGGGCTGACTCGAGTTGCAAATGCCGGATGAGAAATACGATGTCGGGCACGTCGGATGCCTCGCCAGTTGTCCCGCCCAAGCGCGCGGCCATGCACTTCATCGCCAGCAAATATTCCGGCACGGGCATGGTCAGGCGAAGATGCGCGAACTGCGGAAGATTTCCCGCCGTGGTTTCGTGTCGGGATGAGACAAAGCCTTTGACTCCGTCGTTGAGCCAGTCAGCAGGAAGATTTTGCTCCGCAGCGATGCGGCGTGCGATGTCGCGGATTAGTGGCGTTGGTTGGAAAAGGGCGTCGACGTCCTTGGTCGAGAGACGGGCGGTGAAGGCGAGGACCATCACGGTGCCGCCGAACAGGCAGAGTTCGCCGGTAATGTCCTGCTTGCCCAGCTCTTCGGAGAGGGAACTCAGCGCGCGCAGGATGGCTTCGCGGGTGAGGGCGGAGCCGGTTGGTTGTTGCGCACTCATGCGATTTGGCAAACTCTAGCGCGAGGCGAGGACCTTCTCCAACTTCATCTTCACTCCGGCATCGGGAGAATGCCTTCGAAAACAGCGCTTGACAGCGCGAGGCCAAAGCCAAATCTGGAGACGAATATTTGATAAGGTTTCGATTTTACCGCTCCGCGGTTAGAAGCGAGTGACCGAGTTGCACGCGACTCGGGAGGAGTTCCCGGGATTGCCCTTGGAAGACGCGCCGCGAGCCCCTTATCATCGAATCGTTTACCGAAACATTAATCCGTATGAAGTTTCCAAGGCATTTGAGACGAATTCTCGTATTGTTGATCTGTATGACCTTCTTGGGTTGCGGGAAGAAGGGCGGGGCCGGAGGGAACCAGAAAGGGCTGTCGGACGCCGAATCCGGGTCCACGAATTTGACGGCGGTCAATGAAATTTTGCACGATTTTGTCTTGAAGGGAAAAGTGATTCCCAAAGACATAAACGAGCTGATCACCAGTGGATTCGTGCCGAGCCTGCCAACCGCTCCTCCGGGAAAGAAGTTTGCGATCCAGCTCCTACCGATGGGTTATACGGTGATCTTGGTGGACGAGTAGGCCGTCCGAGTTCTCGCCGATTCGGAATGAACACGGCGATCATCGGTGGCGGCCCGGCGGGCTTGCGCGCCGCGGAAGTGGTTAAGGAGGCGGGCGCGTCCGTCACGCTGTTCGATGCCAAGCCATCTGTCGGACGGAAGTTGCTCGTGGCCGGTCGCGGTGGGCTGAATCTTACCCACGCCGAGCCGCGCGAACAGTTTGCCCTGCGCTTTACCAGCCCCGGACCGTTGGGAGAATTGTGGACGACGCTCCTCGCGGAATTCGATGCCGATGCGTTGCGGCAGTGGGCATCGGAACTGGGGGTGGAGACCTTTGCGGCGACAAGTGGTCGCGTCTATCCCCGCGAATTCAAAGCGGCTCCGCTCTTACGCCGATGGGTGCATCGGCTTCGCCAAACCGGGGTGAATTTTGCATTGCGTCACCGGTGGACGGGGCTGCGGCCGGGAGCACGGTGGCAGGTTGATTTCGAAGCCCAGGGAGAGACCCGCACATTCGAGGCGGACGCGGTAATTCTCGCACTCGGCGGCGGATCGTGGCCGGAAACCGGTTCCGACGGCGGGTGGACGTCCATGCTGGAAAAACTCGGTGTGGGCGTCGCTGCATTGACGCCGGCAAATTGCGGTTGGGAAATCCCCTGGCCGACCGCTCTGCGGACTCAGGCGGAAGGCAAGCCGCTCAAGAACATCACGGCCCAGGCGGGTGGAATCACCGTGGCAGGTGAGCTACTCGTGACCCATTACGGGCTGGAGGGCGGCGTCATTTACCAACTGGGCCCGGTTTTGCGCGCGATGCCTGTGCCGGCCATAGTCATTGATTTCAAACCCCTCCACACCGCCGCGCATCTCGTGAAGAAACTAGGCGTCTGTCGCCGTAACTTCCTCGCCGAAGCCCGTTCCCGCTGGCGCTTGTGCGATGCGGCCGTTGCCATTCTGGAAAATCTCCCGGGACTCGCACCGTTCACTTCCGGCGAATCCCTCGCCGCGACCGTGAAAAGCTGCGCACTTCAGCTTACCGGGCCACGTCCGCTGGCCGAAGCAATCTCGTCGGCGGGCGGTGTTCGCTGGAGCGAACTGAACTCCTCGCTGATGGTTCGCCGCTTGCCTGGAGTGTTTGTCGCCGGTGAAATGATCGACTGGGATGCGCCGACCGGTGGTTACCTGATGCAGGGTTGCTTTGCCACCGGCACCCGGGCCGCGCGCGGAGCGTTGGAGTGGTTGCGGCAGCAGAACGATTGTTCGCCGCGTCATTGAGGGATATTCTTCGACGATTGGACGCGCCTCGTGTCATCTGTGTTTCTGTCCGCGAATTGGTCGAGTTCATCTGCCGCACCGGCAATCTCGGCGGACGCGGCGAGTTCGCCGGTCCGGCAAGGGCCTTGGCGGGCGTGCGCGGCCACCAACGGCTCCAAAAAAAACGGCCCGCCGGCTATACCAAAGAGATCCCGCTGACACACAGCGTGGTCACAGACGATTTCACACTTCAGATCAAAGGCCGCATCGACGGCTTGTTACACGTCGGCGACTCGATCTGGCTGGAGGAAATCAAGACCGTCGCCGGGGCGTGGGCTGCGCAGGCGAGTCCGCTGCACTGGGCTCAGGGCAAAATCTACGCCTCTATTTACGCGCACCAGAAAGACCTTCCGGCCCTCGAAGTGCGATTGACGTATCTCGATCTCGACACGGAGTTGGTGACGGAATTTCACGAGCGGTTTTCGCGCGCGGAACTGGAGTCCTTTCTTGCCCGAGTCACGAACGAGTATCTGGATTGGGCGCGCGCTCAATTCGATTGGTGCCGCGCCCGCGACGCCTCCATCGTGACGCTCGGGTTTCCCTTCGCCGCGTATCGCCCGGGTCAACGCCGCTTCGCCGTGGCCGTTTACCGGACGCTCGCC
Organism: Akkermansia muciniphila; assembly: GCA_945900455.1. Taxonomy (GTDB): domain Bacteria; phylum Verrucomicrobiota; class Verrucomicrobiia; order Limisphaerales; family UBA9464; genus SIBK01. Next base: position 18,176 of record CAMDJH010000017.1, on the reverse strand, counting down.
CGGCCCGGAACGCTTTTCGCCGAAGCGCCGACCGGCCTTGGCAAAACGGTTTCTGTGCTATTCCCGGCGATGAAGGCGCTGGGCGAGCGGCGCATCCACAAGGTCTTCTACCTGACCGCGCGCACCACGGGCCGGGCCGTCGCTGAGAAGGCGCTGGCCGATCTCCGCCACGCCGGGCTGCGTTGCCGCAGCGTCACGTTGACGGCGAAGGACAAGATTTGTTTCAACAATGGCCGCACGTGCGATCCGGCCGTGTGCCCCTTCGCGCTTGGGTACTATGATCGTAACAAGCCCGCGATGCGTGACGCGTTGCAGCAGGAGGCATTGACCCGATCCACCCTTGAAGAGGTCGCACGCCGGCACAATGTCTGCCCGCATGAACTCGCGCTCGATTGCGCACTTTGGGTGGACGTGGTCATCGGCGACTACAACCACGTGTTCGATCCGGCGGCGAAGCTCAAGCGCTTCTTCGGCGACGAGTCCGGGGACTACGCGTTTCTCGTCGACGAAGCGCATAATCTCGTGGACCGCGCCCGCGAAATGTTTTCCGCCGAACTACGGAAGGACGCGGTGCTCGCGACACGCCGCTCCATTCAGGAGGCGCTGCCGGCCTGCGCCAGGGCGTTGGGTAAGGTGAACTCCCACCTCCTCGCCCTGCGCAAGGAGGCGGGCGCCATGGAGGGGTCGGCGAAAAAAGAGTTGCCGGAGGAACTTCTGCCGTTGCTACGTCAATTCCTGAAAACCGCGGAGTCCTGGCTCGCACAGAATCGCCCGGCTCTTTTTCGGGAGGAATTGATGGATCTGTATATCACCGTCAACGCGTTCCTTCGCACCGCGGACGTCTATGACGAGCGATTCGTCACCCTTCTCGAAGGGGAGCGAGACTCGCTGCGGTTGCGGCTGTTTTGCCTCGACCCATCCCGGTTACTGCGGGCGGCGCTCAATCAAGGCACGGCAGCGGTGTTTTTTTCAGCGACGCTGTCGCCGCTGGACTACTTTCGTCAAATTCTGGGTGGCTGTGAAGCGGACTCGATGATGCAACTGCACTCCCCTTTCCCGCCCGCGCATCTCCGAGTGCTGATCGAAGACGGAATCCCAACCAACTTCAAATCACGCGCGCGCAGTTACGACGCCGTGGCTCATTCGATCGCAGTACTCGTGACGGGGCACACGGGCAACTATCTCGTCTATTTTCCGTCCTATCACTATCTCGGCGAAGTCCTCGCCCGATTCCAAGCATTACATCCGACCGTGGCGACGCGGGTGCAGACACCGCGAATGAGCGACGCCGAGCGGGACCGATTCCTCGCGTCGTTCACGGCGGAGCCGAATCCGACGCAGGTCGGCTTCGCGGTCCTGGGCGGAGTGTTCGGTGAAGGCATTGATCTCGTCGGTGAACGGTTGGTGGGCGCCGTGATTGTCGGCGTTGGCCTCCCGCAGCTCTGCCTCGATCGCGATTTAGTGCGCGATTTTTTTGAGCAACGACAGGGGAGTGGTTTCGAATTCGCCTACACGTTTCCGGGGATGAACCGCGTCCTCCAGGCGGTCGGCCGCGTCATCCGGTCGGAGACGGATCGGGGCGTGGTACTGTTGATCGACGATCGTTTTCGCGAATCGCGATACCTCCGATTATTACCTGGGTGGATGGAGCCCGAACACGTGCAGGGCGTGCAAGCAATTGCCGAAAAAGTCGGGGATTTTTGGGAAACCGCGATCGAGACTCCGTCGTAGTGGGAAAGAAGGCGAGCGGAGACGTTTTCCTCCGCACATTTTGCATCCGGAGACCTCTTTGTGATACAGAATTTCCCTCCTTCCGTCGTACAACAAGTCGGATGAGCGCACTCACTCCAATAACCCGATGAAGCCAATCCGCTCGCTCACTCGTTTGCTACTGCTGGAAGCCAGCCTCGTCGTCGCGAGCCAGGCGGCGGAAATTTACCTCGTCCCCCAGGGCTCCGACTCGACCATCCAAGTTCTTGGTGACTCGGACAACGACTGGCGCATTCAAGCTTCGCCGGACTTCGTCAGCTGGACCAACGTCCCGGCGCTGGGCACGCTCCTCGCCGGCGACGAGAGCCATGCGCCGGCTCGCTCCCTCGGCAACGGGTTGGCGGGAATCGGTTTTTTTCGGGCCGTTCGAACCGACGGTTTTTACGACCGTTCGCTTTTGCGCACCGTTCACTTGAATTTTGCGCAGGCGAACTGGGTGTCGTTGCTCACCAGCGCTCGCACGACGGACGGCAACGTGCTGTCCTCGCTCACGCTGGACAACGGCGCGACCAAGTCGGGCGTCGGGGCGCGCTACAAGGGCAACTCATCCTTCATGATGAGCGGTGCCAAGAAGTCGATCAATGTCACGGTAAACTATACCAACGATGCGTCCGAGCTGATGGGCTACGAGACCTTTAACCTCAACAATGCCGCCGGCGACGAGACCATTCTACGCGAGCCGCTCTACTTCACTGTGATGTCGCGGTATACCGTCTGTCCGAAGGCCGCGTTGGCCCAGCTCTACATCAACGGCACAAATTGGGGCGTCTATTCGCTCGCCCAGAACGGTGACGGAGACCTCGTGAAGGAGTGGTTCCCGAGCAGCGCCGGCGACCGCTGGCGCGCGCCGAACGCCGCCGGCATCATGGGCGGAGGCGGGCCGGGCGGCGTCGGCGGTATGTTCTCAAGCCCGCTGTCAGCACTGAGCTGGCTGGGCACCAACATCGCCTCCTACAAGCCCAACTACGAGCTCAAGCATACTCAAAACACCAACGCAGCATGGGCCCGACTCATCCACGCGATTGATGTGCTCAACAACACGCCGGCTGCAGACATTCGGGACAAGGTTGAGGACGTATTGGCCCTCGACCGCTGGCTCTGGTTTCTGGCCATCGAGAACCTCTTTGTGGACGACGACAGCTACTGGAACAAGGGTGCGGACTACCAGTTTTACTACGAGCCAGAGAGCGGGCTCATCCATCCGATCGAGCACGACGGCAACGAGGCGTTTACCGCAGCAATGGGCATCAACCACACTCTGTCCCCGGTGATGGGAGCCTCCGGCACAAACCGCCCGCTCCTCTACCGTCTACTGTCCATCAAGGAGCTTCGCCAGCGTTACCTGGCGCACCTCCGCACCGTGCTGGAGGAGTCGCTCCGGCCGGACAAACTCACACCGCTCATTCTCCAATTTTCCGAGCTCAGCCTCGCCGCCATCACGGCGGACCCGAAGAAGGGCTATACCATGGCGACCTACAACTCCGACCTGACCGCATTGAAAACATTTGCAACGAATCGCTATAGATTTCTCACGAATCACTCCGAACTGAAACCCATGCCGCCGACCATTCTGTCGGTATCAACGCCGCCGTCGCCCCCCGCTGGGACCGGTGCGACGATCACCGCCCATGTGCGCGGTTACGCCGATGAAGGGATTGACTCCGTCTGGCTCTATTTCCGCGGTGGACCCGTGGGCAAGTTCGCCCGGGTTCAGATGTTTGACGACGGGGCGCATGGCGACGGCACGATGGATGACGGCGTCTTCGGCGCAACCTCGAAAGATTTTCTCGCGGGAGCCAAGGTTCGTTACTACGTGGAGGCGCGTTCCGCCAATTCCAGTCGTGCATCCGTCTTTTTTCCGGCGCGCGCGGAGCAGGAGGTATTAACCTATCGCGTGACCACGTCGCTCGGCACCGCTTCACCCGTGGTGATCAATGAAATCATGGCCAACAACAGCTCGACCCTCGCCGATCCCCAGGACGATTTTGACGACTGGATCGAGTTGCGCAACGTCACCGCCGAAGCCGTGGATCTCACGGGCCATTTTCTGAGCGACAACCGGAATAACCCGCGCAAATGGCAGTTCCCCGACGGCACGAAAATCGCCGCGGGCGCCCACCTCATCGTGTGGGCGGACGAGGACACCACGCGCACCCCGGGCCTCCATGCCAGCTTCAAGCTCGACAACGACGGCGAACAGATCCTGCTCGTGGACACCGACACCAAGTTCAACGCACTGCTCGACTCGGTGACTTTCGGCCCGCTCTCGAAGAACCAAGCCTACGGACGCCCGGCGGCGCATCCCGCATCGTTCCAGACAATCTCACCCACTCCGGGCACGGTGAACCCGTGAGCCCTATTTCATCGGCATGCCTGGCTCCGGCTTTCCATTCGTCGTCAGGATTTGGAAATGATGAACTCCCGCTGCCATCGGATGGTCGCTGGTCCAGACGATTTCCTTAGCCGGATTGACCTCCACCATCGAGATGCCCTGGTTCGCGGCGTGGCTGCCAATTACGGTGTTCCCATTCGCGAGACGCTGCGAACCACACGGGTCCTTGAACAGACCGTGCACATCCTCGTTGGTGATTTTCCAAACGATTTCACCCCGCGGACCGAATTCAGCCAGTTTATTGCCGTGCGTGAGCGATACGACGGTGTTGCCATTGTCCAATCGGATCGCGGTGAATGGCCAATTTTCCGCCGGACGCCCGCCGAATTCCTCCAAATCAGTCCGCAAGACCCGAACGATTTTCCCATCCGGCGTATATTCCTTGATCGCAAATGCGAGCAAGTGCGGAACCAGGTAATTGCCGTTCTTTAACTGCCGCGCCATTCGTGTCTGCATGTGGGCGTTGTCGGTCTCCGGTTGCAAGGGTACCTCCAACACGACAGAACCGGCTGGATTGACTTCCAACAACCTCGGGCGCCCTCCCAATTCCGTGACAAGGGTGTTGCCATTATACAGGCGCTGGGTCGTGCCGATTTCTTTGTTCTCCTTGCTACGCAGGTAAGAAAAAACGACTTTCTTGTCCCTCGTGACTTCCTCGACCCGATCGCTCCACGCGGCCAAGAAGTTGCCATTCGGGAGAATAAACCCGTCCCGGGTTCCGCCCCGATACTCCCAATCAAGGCTACCCTGCTCATTGATAATGACGGTCTTGCCACCCATGACGAGGTACGAATGGCGAACGGCCGTCGGAGACGCCGCGGCGGTCTCGGCGGATGCGGCGGAAGCGATCGAGCCAGCGCTGCAGGCCAGGGCAAAAAGAACTCGGGCAAAGAAGAGGATTCGAGTAGACATTGGTGGTAGCGGATGTTGATCGAAAAGCCGGAGTGGACCAATGGTATTTTTCGTTCAGACCGCAGGTTGATTTTCATTCAATGGATTGGATACTCTGCCGGACGATTCCAAATGAACTGCCAATGAGAGCCCAACCCTTCAAAGCCGCGTTGACCGTTGCGCTGGTGACGGCCCTTCTTTGGCTGCCTCGGTCAGCGCGCGCCGCCGGCCCGGCGGAGGACGGAGAGTTTTTCGAAAAGAAAGTCCGACCGATCCTCACCGAGCACTGCTACGAATGCCACAGCGCAACCAGTATCAAACTTCAGGGCGGTCTGCGAGTGGATAGCCGGCCCGCGTTGCTCAAGGGCGGTGATACCGGTCCGGCCATCATGCCCGGAAAACCGGAATCCAGCCTGCTGATCGCCGTCCTGTCGCATCGGCACAAGGACATTGCGATGCCTCACAAGCGGGCAAAGCTCCCGGATGCGGTCCTCGCCGACTTCGAACATTGGATCCACGCCGGAGCGGTCTGGCCGGGGGAGGCTGCGGTCACACCTCCCGCAAAGCCGGGCGGGTTCGATCTGGAGGTCCGCAAGCACCGACTCGCCTGGATCTGGGAGAGCCCGCACCGCGGCAGCCTCCCGCCGGTAACCAACGGCGCCTGGCCCAGCACGCCCATCGACCGGTACATCCTAAGTCGGCTCGAACTCGAGGGACTGCATCCATCGGCACCCGCTGAACCAGACGTCTGGCTCCGGCGGGTTTACTTTTCGCTGATCGGGCTTCCGCCGACTCCCCGGCAGCGGGAAGCTTTCTTGAACGACGGTTCGCCGAACGCGCGAGAACGGGTTGTCGATCGACTCCTGGCATCCCCAAAGTTTGGCGAACACTGGGCTCGGCACTGGCTGGATCTCGTCCGCTATGCGGAATCCCGCGGCCATGAGGGCGATTACATCATTCCCAACGCCTACGAGTATCGCGATTACGTTGTGCGAGCGCTCAATGCGGACGTTCCCTACGACACTTTCGTCCGTGAACACATTGCGGGTGATCTGCTCCCCGAACCCCGGCGACACCCTCAGCAAGGATTCAACGAATCCATCCTGGGCACCGGCTGGGCCTTCCTGGGTGAGGAAATCCATTCACCCGTGGACACCCGGCAGGACGAAAACGAACGGATCGACAATCGGATCGACGTCCTCTCGAAAACGTTTCTCGGCCTCACCGTCTCTTGCGCCCGGTGCCATGACCACAAGTTCGACGCCATTTCGCAACGCGATTACTACGCTCTGGCGGGTTACTTCATTAGCTCGGGCCAACGACTCGCCCGATTCGAAACCATGGAGAACGAAAAGGCGGTGGCCATACAATTGGCAGAACTCAAAGCCCGATGGGCCCCGGACCTCGCTGCCTGTCTCGCCGCCAGCCACGCTCCAGTGCTATCCCGATTACCCGACTATCTATCGGCCGCAGCGACCGCCGCAGCCGACGCAACCAATATCACCCTGAAGGCGGGCGGCCGTCTTAATCCGTCTCAGTTCACTCCAGGCATTTCTGCTCTTATCGAACGTCTCGCGACCGAACATTCTCTCGACCGCCTGGTTCTGGGGCAATGGACCGCCGCCTTGGTCTCTGCCAGGCAAGACCCGGAAGACCTGCTTCATCCGTACACAAGGTTGGCACTGCCAGAGGCGAGTTCGCGGCCGCCCGGCGTCGTCGGCGCAGACGAATTGGGACTGCCCGAAGGAGCCCGGGTCTTGGTGGACTTTGGAAAACTCCCCCAACACGCATGGTTCGCCGATGGCGTCGGTTTCGGTCTTCGCCCCGATCGCGCAGGAGAATTCCAGCTCGTTGCGCCTTTCGCCACGAACGGATCCACCCTTCGGATCGCCACACGAACCGCCGCGCAGTCGGACCCCGACTGGCGAAATCTGGGGCTTAGCTCCGGAGTCGAACGGGAACCGTCCATGTACGGAGGTTGGAAGCGGGATGGCGTCATGCTGCGCTCGCCGAAATTTAACCTTTCTCACGGTAAGATCCACTACCTCGTTCGCGGAAGTGGTCGACTACTCGCCGCCGTCGACTCGCAACGATTGGTGACCGGACCGCTCCATACCGTCCTCGTTCGGGAATGGGCCAACGAGGATCGATGGCGTTGGGTTTCCCAGGATCTTTCCGAGTATGAGGGCCACCGCGTCGCGATCGAATTCTCGCCCGGCGATGAATTCAACACCGCCATTGCCATGATCGTCGAGTCCGAGAAGAAACCCGACTCTCCGGTGTCGGCTGGCCAACGACTGGAGCAAATGCTGGCGGACCGGAAAGCAAACACCACCGCCGCCGCCGGCAGAGCCTGTCAGGAACTCTTCACCACGGCGTCCAAGTCGTTAGGCACCACGGCAGCCCCCACGTCTTCGCTGGAGTTCTCCCATTGGTTGCTGGCCCATCCTGAGCTATTCTCCGGCCGGGTCGGCGAATGGCCGGAAGTCGCCGCTCGACGGATTCGCGAGTATCTCGCAGAACGGGAATCCATCGTGCACCGCATCCAGTGGAATTCTCGGACCGCCCCCGCCCTGATGGAGGGCAATGGCGTGGATGAATACCTGCTCATTCGGGGTAAACATCAAACCCCAAAAGGTTCCGTCCCTCGCCGCTTCCTCGAAGCGATCGCCGGGCCAGATTCCGCCGACCATCCGAACGGAAGCGGCCGACAATTCCTCGCCGACGCACTGACCGATCCGTCGAACCCTCTCCTCGCCCGGGTCCTCGTCAACCGCGTGTGGCATCACGTTTTCGGACGCGGCATCGTGGCTACCGTCGACAATTTCGGCTGGCTCGGACAGCGGCCCACCCACCCGGAACTCCTCGACGCTCTTTCCGCCTCATTCGTGCGGGACGATCAGTGGTCAATCAAGAAGCTCCTTAGAAATCTTGTCCTCTCAAGCACCTACGCCCAGTCCAGCAAACCGGCCAATGCCCGGGCCGAGGAACGGGATCCGGAAAACCTGCTTCTGCACCGGATGAATTTGCGACGCCTGGAAGGCGAAGCCATCCGAGATACCATGCTCACCCTATCGGGCCGACTCGACGAAAGGATGTCTGGTATCTCCGTTCCGCTACACGAATCCCAGGTCGTCGAAGCCCGGGGTCTTCGGGCCGAGCGCGGTCCACTCGATGGGGGCGGCCGCCGCAGCATCTATATCGCCGCCCGGCGCAACTTCCTGCCCATGATGATGACAGCGTTTGACACGCCGACGCCCTTTACCACGGTGGGTCGACGCAATGTTTCCAATGTTCCTGGGCAGATGCTGTTCTTGATGAATGATCCATTCGTCCACGACCAGGCCACCGTCTGGGCGAAGCACCTCCTGGCAGAAATGCCCGACGCGACGACAGACGATCGAATCCAGCACCTCTTTAGGGCCGGGTTCAGCCGGATCCCGGATGCCCGGGAACTGGATCGCTGCCGCGCCACCCTCCGCGAAGTCCGCGCTGCCACCGGGGACGCCGCCACCGGGCCAGACGCATGGACCGAGCTCTGCCATGCCCTCTTCGGTGTTAAGGAATTTATCTATGTCCGCTGACCCTGTTCACTGCCGGCCCTGCGTTAGCCGCCGAGACCTCCTCAAATCCTTCGGATGCGGATTCGCCTCCGTGGCCTTTTCCGCTCTGTTCGGGCAAAGTGGCTCGCACGCCTCCCCCGCCCGACCCAGCCCGCTGGCCCCACGTCCGCCCGGTTTTCCGCCGCGCGCACGGTCCGTTATTTTCCTCTACATGGATGGCGGCGTCTCGCAGGTCGACAGTTTCGACTACAAACCGCGCCTGGAAAAACACCACGGCGAGGATCCCCGCACCGCCATCGGGAAGTTGGAGAAAACCCAGTTCGCCAATATCGGAAAAGTGATGAAGTCGCCCTGGAACTTCTCGCGCCGCGGCAAGAGCGGACTCTGGGTCAGCGACCTCTTTCCGCAAATCGCCAGCCAAGCCGATGAACTTTGCGTCATCCATTCAATGACTTCAAAGTTCCCGGAACACACCAGCGCCAATTATTTCCTGCACTCCGGAACGGGCCTTCAGGGTCGTCCCAGCGTCGGCGCCTGGGCCACCTATGGATTGGGTTCCGTAAATCAGGATGTGCCCGGCTTCGTTGTCCTGAACGGCGGATTGATCCCGTCCGGGGGCATGGACAACTTCAACAGCGGATTCCTGCCCGCCTCCTATCAAGCCTCGATCCTGAGCGCAAACAACCCCGCCCTCGCCAATATCCGCCCGGCGGAAAAGTTTCCCCGCCTCCAGGAACTAAAAACCTCGCTGATCCTGGACCTCGACGAACAGACCCTCGATCGCGCCGGACACCTCGATGCCCTGGAATCCGCCATCGCCAATCACCAGCTCGCTGCCCGCATGCAGCTGACCGTCCCGGAACTTCTCGACCTGACCGGTGAATCCGAGGGCACGAAGAAACTCTACGGTTTCGACTCGGATTTTGAATTCACTCGCGCCTACGCGAAACAGTGCCTCACCGCCCGCCGCCTGATCGAACGCGGTGTGCGGTTCGTCGAATTGACCTGCCCAAAAATGAAGGGTTACGACCGCTGGGACGCTCATAGCAACCTGACGAAGAATCACGGGACCAACGCTCAAGCCGTCGATCAACCCATCCGCGGCCTCCTCGTGGATCTGCGCCAACGCGGGCTGTTGGATGACACACTCGTCGTGTTTTCCGGAGAATTCGGACGGACCCCTTTTGCCCAGGGATCCGACGGGCGGGATCACAATGAATTCGCATTCTCCCTCTGGCTCGCCGGCGGCGGCGTGAAACCCGGAATAAGCTACGGAGAAACCGATGAGTGGGGTTACAAATCAGTCGTTGATAAACTCGAAATGCATGACCTCCACGCCACCATGCTCCACCTTCTCGGCATCGATCACACTCAACTCACCTATCGCTTCAGCGGGCGTGATATCCGCCTGACCGATGTGTACGGCGAAGTTGTCCATCCTATAATCAGTTAGTCCGCATCTCTCACCATGACACCAAATAAACTTCGCTGGGGAATCCTGGGTACTGCAAACATCGCTCGGAAAAACTGGAAGGCCATCCACAACTCCGGCAACGGCACCGTGGCGGCCGTCGCCAGTCGCCAACTCGACCGCAGCCGACAATTCATTGCCGAATGCCAGGCCGAGGTGCCGATGGCCCCCCCCCCCGTTGCCTTCGGCAGTTATGAAGAATTGCTGGGATCAAAGCAGATCGACGCGGTCTACATTCCCTTGCCCACCGGCCTTCGTAAGCAATGGGTGATCCGCGCGGCAGCCGCGGGCAAACACGTCGTCTGCGAAAAGCCCTGTGCCACGAGCGTCGCCGACCTGCGGGAGATGCTCGACGCCTGTCGCATGAACTCGGTGCAATTCCTCGATGGTGTCATGTTCATGCACAGCCTCCGCCTTCAGGAAATCCGAAAAGTTCTCGATGACTCGTCCAGCGTGGGCCAAATCAAGCGCATCACGTCCGCATTCTGTTTCTTTGCGCCACCCGAGTTTTTCAAAGGGAATATCCGTGTCGACAGTGCGCTCGAACCCCATGGGTGCCTCGGCGACCTCGGTTGGTACTGCATCCGTTTCGCACTGGTCGCCATGAAAGGTCAACTGCCACGGCAGGTGACCGGACGCATTCTCAGTGAATTCGGAACCGGAGCGGGGGGCACTGCCATCCCAACGGGATTTTCCGGCGAGTTGCTTTACGACGGCGGTGTTTCCGCCGGATTTTATGGCTCCTTTCTCACGCACAATGAGCAATGGGCCGTGGTGAGCGGCGACAAAGGAATTCTGCGCCTGGACGACTTCGTCCTTCCATTCTATGGAAAAGAAGTTTCGTTTCACGTCAGCAACGCGGCGTTCAAGGTCAGCGGCTGCGAGTTTCGCATGGTGGAGAACCGTCGCTCGGTGGTCGTGCCGGAGCACAGCAACAGCCACGCCACCGCTCAGGAGACGAACCTGTTCCGCAACTTCACTGCACAGGTCCGTTCGGGAAAGTTGAATTCCGAGTGGTCCGACATTGCCTATAAGACCCAACTCGTGATGAACGCCTGCTATGATTCCGCACGCGCCGGAAACCGCCCCCTCGCGATCGCGAGTTAATGCCCGTCGGTGACACTGCCCAGACGTTAAGGATTTTGAAGATGTTGGATTTCGACGGGTATGGAATCCGCTCGGTCGAGGGACGAAGTGAGTATGAGCATCGATATTTAAACATCAACCGATCGCATTCACTCGCAGGTCTCGCATCACGCTAATGCCCGGTAGCGGGACTCCCCGTATCGGTCGTGCCCCGTCCTTGCGCCTCGCCCCAAAGCGATCTCGATGTCGAATGAACATTTCATTCACAAAATCCTTCGATCCCAGAATCACGCCGTCCGTCAAATGCCGCACTCGCAGCCGTAACACCTGACCCAGCCCAAGCTCTCCTCCACGCGCCAGTTCCGCCCTAATCGCCTCGGGATCCAACACCACCTTGTCACCGCGATTCGCCGAACCCCCCGTCACAAACAACAACATCCGGTATTCCGCGGCGCCCATCGCCCAATTCGTTTCCACCAAAAAACTCAGCAACCCCTGGCGCATTGCTGCCACTCCGTTCAACGCCGCCGCATACCCACAGAATCGATAGTCCTTGGGATCCTTCACCAGTCCCGCTCGCACCGGATTCAAATCAATGTAGGCCGCCACCGTTCGAACGGCGCTCCGTGAGTCTTCCACCAATACGCTCGTAAACCGCTCCGCCCACAACGTTCCAAACCGTCCCGTTGTCTTGTTGTACCATCGGCTAAAGCGCTGTTTGAACTCCTTCATGAAGGCGGACACGTCCCCCATCCGACCCATCACCGAATCTCGAATATCCAAATCAATCTTTCCCCGCAGCTTCAGACTTTCCTGCGCCAACACCGTCAGGTTTCCCTTCTTTCCATAGAACGCCGCCATTTTGGCCAGGAGTTGCTCATCGGAAAGCTCCACCCGAACCGGTATCCGCAAGAGCAGATGGAAGTGATTGGACATCATGCAGTACGTGATCACCTCAACGCCGCAGAATTCGGCCAATTTCCCGAGGAGTCCAACCAGCTTTTCCTTGCCCAGATCATCCAGGAGCATCTGCCCTCCGACGACCCGTGAGATGCAATGATAGACTGCGGTCGCCCCTTCGATTTTGATCCGTGCCATTCTCATAATGCCTCTCTCCAAAACATTTCGATGTAAACCACGCCAAACCGAAGCTCGAAAGTCAACTATATTAAACCTGTCACTTTTTCTTTCGGGAATGTGAGGAACGGGCGCGGCTTAGCTCTTGTTCCATTGCTCCAGGAGAGCCATCCTCCACGACACTGTGACGCGGCCCATCCCCAATGGTCGAAGCTGGCCTTCCGCGGCCCTCGCTCGGTTGGCCGGAGCGTGCGTCTCGGCGACGGTCTCGCTCGCGGCCTCATCGGCTTCGACTCCGATTCCAGAGCCGGTGATATCCGCCGTCGGCCAGTATTGCCTCGATTGCCACGATGGCGAGGTCAAGAAGGGCAACTTTGATCTCGGAACGATCCTCAAGGACGCGATCCTCAAGGACGATCTCCAGCCGCATTCCGCCGAGTGGGAACGCGTCGTCCGCAAACTCGCGGCGCGCCAGATGCCGCCCGTCGGCAAGGACCGACCGTCGGAGGAGGGCTTCGAGAGTCTCGTGGCCACGCTCGGTTCGTCGCTCGACAAGGCGGCGGCGAAGAACCCAAACCCCGGCCGCACGGACACGTTTCGCCGGCTCAACCGAACGGAATATCAGAACGCGATCCGCGATCTGCTCGGCATCGAGATCGACGCGGCGGTGTTGCTGCCGAAGGACGACGCGAGCCACGGCTTCGACAACGTGACCGTCGGCGACCTCTCGCCGGCGCTGCTGAACCGCTATATCTCCGCCGCCGAAAAGATCAGCCGCCTCGCCGTGGGCGCACCGATGAACAAACCGAACGGCGACACCTTTCGCCTCAAGCCGGACCGCACGCAGGAGGAGCACGTTGAAGGCCTCCCACTTGGCACGCGCGGGGGAACGTTGATCCGCCACACGTTTCCCCGGGATGGCGAGTATGAGGTCCAGATCCGCTTGACGCGCGACCGCAATGAAGTGGTCGAAGGCCTCCACGAAACCCATAAGCTCGAAGTCGTGCTCGACCGTGCGACAGCCGCGCGATTCGAGGTGGCGCCACCCAAGGTCGACCGGGACTTCGAAAAGGTGGACGCGCATCTGAAGGCCCGCCTGTCCGTGAAGGCCGGTGCCCATGACGTCGGCGTGACGTTCCTCAAGAATCCGTCTTCGCTGGTTGAGACCAAACGCGAGCCTTACCAGGCGCGCTACAACATGCACCGGCATCCGCGGCTCTCGCCTGCGATCTACCAGGTCTCCATCACCGGTCCGTACGAGTCCAAGGAAGCCGGCGACACGTTGAGCCGGCGGAAGATCTTCGTGTGCTATCCCACGAAGCCCGCCGAAGAAAATGGCTGCGCCGAACGCATCCTGTCGGCCTTCGTGCGGAAGGCCTACCGGCGGCCCATCACCGGCGCCGATCTAGCCAAGCCAATGGAGTTCTACCGCCAGGCCAAGGCCGAAAATGGTTTTGAGGCGGGCGTCGGTTCCGCCCTGAGCTCGGTGCTCGTCAGTCCCGAATTCCTCTTCCGGATCGAGCGTGATCCCGCCGGGGCGGTGCCGGCAACGGCCTATCGGATCAGTGACGTCGCGCTGGCATCGCGCCTTTCGTTCTTCCTTTGGAGCAGCCTTCCCGACGAGGAACTTCTCGCCACTGCCGAACGCGGTGAACTGCATCGACCCAACGTGCTGGAGAAACAGGTGCGCCGGATGTTGGCCGACTCGCGAGCCAGCAGTCTGGTCGGGAACTTCGCCGCGCAATGGCTCCATCTGCGGAACCTGGATTCCTTTACGCCGGATCTCCGGCTCTTCCCCGACTTCGACGACAACCTGCGCGAAGCCTTCCGCCGCGAAACGGAACTCCACTTCGAAGCGCTCCTGCGGGAAGACCGCAACGTCCTCGATCTGCTTAAGGCGGATCGCACGTTCCTCAACGAGCGGCTCGCGAAGCACTACGGGATTCCCAACGTCTACGGCAGCCAGTTCCGCCGCGTGGCACTCGCACCCGGCAGCCAGCGCGGCGGTTTGCTGCGGCAAGGAAGTGTCCTCACGGTCACGTCCTACGCCACGCGTACGTCGCCGGTGATCCGCGGGAATTGGATCCTCGGCAACCTTCTCGGAACGCCACCACCACCACCGCCCGCCAACGTTCCCAACCTGAAGGAGAACTCCCTCTCCGACGCGCTGCCGATGCGGGCGCGGTTGGCGGAACACCGCGCCAACGCCGCCTGCGCGAGCTGCCATAACCTGATGGATCCGGTCGGTTTTTCGCTCGAGAACTTCGATGCCATCGGACGGTGGCGCGTGTCGGAAGACGGCGCACCGGTCGATGCCAGCGGCGGATTTCCAGATGGCAGCACGTTTACCGGCGTCGCCGGATTGGAAGCCGGACTGCTGAAGCATCCGGAGCTCTTCGTCGGTACCATGACCGAAAAACTGCTCACGTTCGCGCTGGGCCGCGGGATCGAGGAGTACGATGCGCCGGCCGTCCGCAAAATCGTCCGCGACGCCCAAGGCGACGGGAATCGCCTCTCAGCGGTCATCCTTGGAATCGTCAATAGCACGCCGTTCAACATGAGGAAAACACTATGAGTTTCATCACGAAGAAGTTCATGCCACGCCGGACGTTTCTGCGCGGAGTGGGGGCCACGATGGCCCTGCCGCTGCTCGAATCGATGGTGCCCGCCGCGACACCGTCGGCCCAGACGGCCGCCCAGCCCGTGCGCCGGCTCGGCTTCGTCTTCATGCCGATGGGCTGCGACAATTCGCGCTGGACGCCGCCCGGCGACACACTCGACGAGTTGTCGCCCATCCTCCGCTCACTCGCGCCGGTGCGCGACAAAGTCTCGATCATTTCAAACCTGGAACTTCAGAACGCGTACCCCGGCAGCCACGCCACTTCCAACTCCGCCTTCCTCAGCGCCGCCAAGGCGAAACTGACGGAGAGCACGGACTACTATTTGGGAACGACCGTCGATCAGATCGCCGCCCAACGTATCGGTCAGGGGACCCAACTACCGTCGATCGAACTCGCAATGGACCACCTCCAGGTTGTCGGCCAGTGCGACAACGGCTACGCCTGCGCCTATCAGAACAACCTCTCGTGGTCGTCGCCCACGACGCCGCTCCCGGCGGAGGCGCATCCACGGATCGTCTTCGAGAGCCTGTTCGGTGAAGGTGGCAACCGCGCCGAACGCCGCGCCGCACTGAAAAAAAGGGCCAGCCTGCTCGACTCGTTCACCGACGATCTTTCCCGGTTGAAACGCGAGCTCGGCCCCGCCGACCGCGCCAAGCTCTCCCAATACCTCGAGACGGTCCGCGAAGTCGAACGGCGCATCCAGAAAGCCGAGGCCGACACCAAGGACAACCCACTGCCGGATCTCGAGCGTCCCGTCGGCGTGCCCGCCGCGTATGCCGACCATGCGCGGCTGATGTTCGATCTCCAGGTGCTGGCTCTCCAGGGCGATGTCACACGCGTGATCACGTTCCAGCTCGCCCGCGAAACCAGCAACCGTACCTATCCCGAGATCGGCGTGTCCGATCCGCACCACCCGCTCTCACACCACGGCAATGATCCCGCGAAGATCGAGCGCATGTCGAAGATCAACCAGTTCCACGTCTCCCTCTTCGCCGAGTTCCTCGCGAAGCTGAAGGCCATTCCGGAAGGGAACGGCACGTTGCTCGATCATTCGCTCTATCTCTACGGCAGCGGCATCGGCAATCCGAACGTCCATGACCACACGAACCTCCCAATCATCGTCGCCGGGGGTGCGTCGGGCGGAATGAAGGGCGGCCGCCACATCAAGTATTCGAAGCCCACGCCGTTAGCCAATCTCCACCTGACACTGCTCGACAAGGTCGGCGTCCACCTCGACTCCTTCGCTGACAGCAACGGAAAGGTGGAAAGGTTGTTCGAGCCGCTGGGGATTTGACGATGGACGCTTCAACGTCGGAGCAGAAGCGGTGGCGGGTCACCCGAGCCTGGGTGCCGGGTGCGTGCATCTGCGGATTGATCCTTCTCCTGGGTACCCTCGCCCCGAAGTCGCTCGCCGCCGACTCCCGTCTGGCCGACGCCGCCGAGAAATCCGACCGCGCCACTCTCCGCACTCTCCTCGACCAACGCGCCGACGTAAACGCGGCTCAGGCCGACGGCATGACCGCACTGCATTGGGCGGCCCACCGTGACGATCTCGAAACCGCCAAGTTGCTCGCCGACGCCCGCGTGGGGGTGACGAACCGCTTCGGCGTCACGCCCCTCACGCTCGCCTGCCAGAACGGGAGCACGGCGATGGTCGAACTCATCCTCGAACGCGGCGCCGATCCGAACACCACCGTTCGCGGCGGCGAGACCGTCCTGATGACTGCCGCACGCACCGGCAAACCGGGACCGGTGACGGCGTTGCTCGCGCGCGGCGCGATCGTCGATGCCAAGGAGCGACGTGGTCAGACCGCGCTGATGTGGGCGGCGGCGGATGGCCATTCGGAAGTGGTGGCGATGTTGCTCAAGGCGGGCGCCGAGTTTCGCACGGCGTTGCCCCACTCCGGATTCACGCCGCTGTTCTTCGCCGCGCGCGGCGGCCGGACTGAGGTGGTTCGCGTCTTGTTGAAGGCCGGAGCCGACGTGAACGAGGCGATGCAGCCGCGAAAACCGTCGGGCAAAGGGCCGGTCAACGGAACGAGTGCGCTGATCCTCGCCATCGAGAACGGTCATTACGAACTCGGGCTCGCGTTACTGGATGCCGGCGCGGATCCCAACGATCAACGGTCCGGCTTCAGCCCGCTGCATGTGATGACGTGGGTCCGCAAGCCGCCGCGCGGCGAGGACTACGGAGCCCCGCCTCCGGCCGAGTTGGGACGGCTCAACAGCCTGCAATTCATCAGGGAATTGGTGAAGCACGGCGCGGATGTGAACGCGCCGCTCGCCAACGGCAAGGGCGGTGCGGGCCAGTTCAACAAGAAGGGCGCAACACCTTTCCTCATGGCGTCTGCGACAGCGGATGTCGCCTACATGAAACTGCTGCTCGAACTGGGCGCGGACCCCTCGATCCCCAACGCCGACAAGTGCACGCCGCTCATGGTCGCCTGCGGGATCCACGTCGGGTCCGATGCGGCCAACGAGGTCGCGGGCGACGAGCCGGAAGTGCTCCAGGCGGCGGAACTCTTAGTGAAGCTCCGCGCCGACGTGAACGCGGTCGATGCGAACGGCGAAACCGCCATGCACGCCGCGGCTCTCAAGAACCTGCCGAAGGTGGTGCAGTTCCTCGCGGACAAGGGCTCGAAGGTCGAGATCTGGAACCGGAAGAACAAGTATGGGTGGACGCCGTTGGCCATCGCGGAAGGCCATCGCCCCGGGAACTTCAAGCCATCCGCCGAGACGATCATTGCCGTGCAAAAGGTGATGCTCGCCGCCGGGGTTACGTTGCCGGTAACGAATCAACCTGTCGTTAAGGCGGAAAAATATCGGCCCTGATAAACTCAGGCCTCTTGACCCCGTGGAATTTAAGTGACCCCTTACCCGGCCTTTGTGGCCACCCTCCGCGCATTGGATACGGGAGCTTCAAATCCCGACTTGGTGCACTGACCGTATCGACAACTCTTCACCCATCCCGCGCTCACCGGATTCAAATCAGCAATGTAAACCGCCACGGTCCAAAGTGCCTGCATCGAATTCAATTGAACCTGTCACTTTTTCCGCAATCGGGCCAGAAGCGAGCGTCACAACGCCCCGGACGTGATCTGGATAGGTCCCTGCATACGAGAGTGCCAACATCCCTCCCCAAGAATGGCCGAGCAATGAGCCTGGCCACGAAAAGCGGGAGTTGGATGTGGGGATTTGATCAGGAAGTGTGAGGGAAAGGCGGCGGAGTACCTCGCGTATCGTGATCAGCCGTGGAGGAAGTGACCCCCGCAAAACCGATTGGCTTTGCGGGGGCGTTCTCGTTC
>CAMDJH010000016.1 GCA_945900455.1 Akkermansia muciniphila | reverse complement strand
GCCGAAGAATCTCCGACTCTTAGTGCGGGCACAGCATGATCGCAATCTGGTGGGGGGAAACTCCCTGCGGGAGTCACTGGCGGCGGCGGCGGTGGGCGATCGGATGAAGGTGGACGTCCCCCGTCGTGAAGGCCGCCCAGCCCGCACGGGCTCGAAGATGCCGCGTTCGTGATGCACAGCGAGGAGCACCTCGTCGTCGAGACGCCGCGTGCTGCTGAGTTCCCGGTGGGCGCGGTGCTCTATGGAATTCCCCGGCACGTCTGCCCGACGGTAGCGTTGCACAGTGAGGTGTGGGCGGTACACGCTGGCCGAGCGACGGAGACGTGGCCGGTCACCGCGCGGGCGCGGAGAATTACGATATGAAGATGCTTTCTGTGGAACTGTTCCCATTGGGACGCTTGGTTGCCGTCGTTCTGATCGTTCTGTTCACCGAATGCGCGTTCGCCGTCGTTCCACCCACCGTGGCCGAGGGTGGGACGTTCGAAGCGATTTATCGCGCGCCCAGATTTTTCGAAGGACCGACCTGGGACTCGGCTGGAAAGAGGCTGTTGTTCACCTCATTCGGCAAAGCGGAGAGCGATACCGCCATCCTCGCGTGGTCGGCAGCGGACGGCAAAACCTCGACATGGGCCGACAAGACCCAGGGCGTGAACGGCACCTGTCTCGGGCCGGACGGCACGTTGTTGGGCGCGCAAGCGTTCGGGCATCGGCTGCTGGAGTTTGTGCCCGGCGCGGATGGGCCCGCGTCCGTCAGGACGTGGCTCGTCGAGCCGGGGCTGAACCAGCCGAACGATGTGTCCATGCACCAGGACGGCTTCGTGTATTTCTCCGACCCGGATTTCAAGCATCGCAAGAAGGGCGCGGTGTATCGCTTCGTTAAAGGCGGCGTGCGGGAGGCACTGCCCGGTGAACTCGTCCTACCGAACGGCGTGGACATTTCTGCAGACGGCAAACTCCTCGTTGTCTCCGACAGTGCGACAAAGCGTTGGTATGCCTACGACCTCAAGCCCGGCCAGCCGGTCTCGGAAATCAAGCCGCCACGTGTGTTCTTCGATCCGCCGGCTGAAGACTCGAAAGCGCCTGGCGAAGGAACACCCGACGGCATCACGCTAGATGAGCAGGGACACTTTTATCTCACCGGGCATGGTGGCATCTGGTGCGTGAATCGGGCGGGGAAGGAACTGGGTTTCCTACCGCTGCCGGAATTCGTCTCCAACGTGTGCTTCGGCGGGCCAGAGGGGAAATGGCTGTTCGCGACGTGCCAGGACGTGGTCTATCGCCTGAGGATGAAGGTCGGTGGTGTGTCGGTTCAGCCGCTCAATATTTGGAACAACTCCGCGGCACCGCGGAATCCGTTGCTCACTCACCACACCTACCGCAGCGCCGCGATGAAGACGGACGTGGGTTTCACCGTCTGGCTGCCGCCGCAATACGCGCGGGCGCCGACGCGCCGTTTTCCCGTGCTCTACTGGCTGCATGGCTTGGGCGGTTCGGAAAACGGCGGCCGTTATCCGGTCGAGGCGCTGGCGGAGGGCGTCGCCAAGGGCACATTGCCGCCGATGATTCTCGTCCAGCCAAACGGCGGCGCGCGCAGCGTGTATGCGGACTCCTTCGACGGCCGCTGGCTAGCCGAGACGACCATCATCCGCGAACTCATTCCCCACATCGACGCGACATTCCGCACGGTGGCAAACCGTGACGGCCGCGCGATTCAGGGCATGAGCATGGGCGGCGAAGGCGCGATGCGGTTCGCCGTGAAGCATCCCGAACTTTTCAGCTCCGTCGTCGCGTATGCCGGCGGCTTCGTTTCGCCCGCGGTCCTCCAACAATATCGTCCGCGAATTTACCAGGAGATGTTCGACGGCGACCCCGGACGTTATGACCGCTTCCTCACGCAAACGTGGATTCAGGAAAACGCCGGCAAAGTGCGCGGGCGCGTGGCCATTCGCATCGTCTGCGGCGCGGCGGACGAATCGCTGAACCTGAGCCGCCAGATTCACAACCTGCTCACGGCGAATCAGCTCGACCACGATTACCTCGACGTCGCCGACGCGCCGCACGATGTCACGCCGCTCGTAACCCGTCCCGGCGCCGACGATCTCACGTTCGCCGCGCGACACTTCCATCTGCCAACTCCCTAAAACACAGGATGCCAAAGTTTATGTTCGACGTTCACCTGGACGCATCTTCGCTCGAAGCCGGCAGACTTCAATCTGAAGCTCGAGAAAATCTGCGAGCACATCGACCACATCTGCCAGCTCGCGGGCAACGCGAAGCATGTCGGCATCGGCAGCGACCTGGACGGCGGCTACGGCACCGAGCAGACGCCGCTGGATCTCGACAGCATTGCCGATTTGCAAAAACTCGGCCCGCTCCTCGCGGCGCGCGGCTACACGCCGTCGGACGTGGAGGGCATATTCTCCGGAAACTTCGTGAACTTCCTGCGGCGCCTGTGGAAGTGACGCGCCTGCGATGACCACCGCGCCGACCAACATCCGCCACCGCATCATTGCGGTGAGCATGTTGATGGCGTTCATCCTCTATCTCGACCGCATCTGCCTCGGTGAGATCGTGAAGTCGGCTTCCTTCAAAGGCGACGTGCCGCTCTCCAAGGAGCAGATTGGAAAAATCCTCGGCTCGTTCTTTTTCACCTACGCGATTTTCCAGGTGCCGGCCGGCTGGGCCAGCGACCGTTGGGGCGCACGACGGATGATGACCGGCTACATCGTGCTCTGGTCGTTGTTCACCGGGTTGACTGGATTCATGAGCGGTTTCTGGGGACTGCTGCTGGCCCGTCTCGGTTGCGGCATCGCCGAAGCCGGCGCTTATCCCACGAGCGGCGCGCTCATCCGTCGCTGGATTCCGCTGGCCGGTCGCGGCCAGGCGAGCGCGCTGGTGGCATTGGGCGGGCGCATGGTGACGCTCGTGCTGGCGTGGGGCATGGTCGGGCAACTTGTCGGCGGCTGGACTTGCGACTGGAGCGTGCGCCGATTCGGACTGCGCTGGGGTCGGATTTTCGCGTTGGGTTCGCCCCTGCTCCTGGGCGGCGGCCTCTACTTTTTCTTCGCCGCGCGACGACGATGATGCCAAAGGGCTGCCGCACCCAGCACTCCCATCGCTCCCCACGTACTAGCCTCCGGTACCGCCGTGTACGTGTAAATCACATTCAGCATCGCCGCGATCAGGTCATCCGACCCGCCAGCGGCCTGTTTTCCGTCCAGCGACACCGCAATGAACGCCATCGAATAGGGGTCGGTTCTTGGTTTTGTATACTCAAGACCATTTTCCCTTGCGCCAGCGGTACGGTACAAGCGGTTGTTCACGTAGCTCGCCGTGCCCATCTCTCAACGCTCGGTAATCCGCTTCACCGTGAGCGGCGCGACGTCGCATGCATCGACCCCCCCGTTTTGACGAAAATCTCTCCGGGCAATTTCAGAAAGGGCAGACGAGATCTCAGGCTTTCTCCAGACTCCGAACGACCTGCTCGATCTCCTGTCGGCCAATCGTCCCGGCCACGTAGTGCCCTACCGCGCTGCGAAGCGTGAACGCCGTGGGCGCATCGAGTTTCTGGAGGATCGGGTGAATCATGGCCCGTGCGATACCGGCAAACGTGTTTCCGTTGAAGAAGCAGAAGGGCGCGAGCCGATGGCACTCCCGGCAGACATCCAAGGCTTCGATCAAGCTCAGTTCCCGGACGCGGGCGCTTTCCCAGAGTTTGCGGGCAGGCTCGTGGCCTTCGCTGGTGGATTTGTGGAGCGCGGATTTAGCCTGGCAGATAGCAGCGTTATTGCTGGTCACCGCCGACCACGAAAACGGCTCCAGCCATCGCTGATCCGGAATCTTCACCTCACCGCTTGGGTTTGTACTCCTCTTTGAGCGCCTGCAACTCGGCGACGCCGACGCTCTTAAGGTAACCCTTTCCGGTGGGACCGAAAACCGGTTCGGCCGAGAAGCGATCCACCGTGGCCAACGATTCTTCCAACGCGAGCTTCACGAGATCCACGGGTTCGGCCTCGGCCTTCGCTCGCTTGGGTGCTCGGTTTGATCGTTTGCTCACGTTGAGAACTTACCACGCTTCAACCAGAGGCGGCAAAAGAAAAGCCGGAGGCGGCGGTTCGACCTCGTATGGTCAAAATACTCATGCGGCCTCTCGGTAATAGAATTTCAAGAGGCCGCCGAGGCGCTCGCGAGTCTGTATATCCCCTGACATTTCACCGATCCGATCCTCGGGCGCTGGAAACAGGATCACGTTGCCCTTGCCTTGGTGATTTCGCTCCGCGTGGAAGTGATTCACGTAATTCTCAAGGGAGTGGCGGAGAGAGCTTTCTCCGATAAGGATCAGTCCTACGGAGGTCCAAACTTCGGCGGTGAAGAAATCCACGGCAGCCAAGACCTCGGTGTGGGTACGAATGAATTCCCGCCACGAGGTCTTCCGCTCCCGCTCCGGAGCTGGAAGAAGGCCGTGGCGTTCGAGAACATTGCCAACGGCCTGGGAGCAATCTTCTGATCGCCCTGCCAATCGTTGAATATTGGTAGGTTCGAGTTTTTTGACCCACCGGGCGTTGCTTGCGACGTGTGCTCCGCAAGCCTGAGCAGTAGAGGTTACTTGTTCGTCTTTCATACGTTGACGGATGTTGCAAGTTTTTTGCGCGTCCTCTAGTCTTCGTGCCATCTATCAATCAATAATTCCTCCGAGACGGGCGCCGCTGCAAACGCGGCATCGTGTTGAATGGCGCCGGCTAGGCGACCCCGTATTTCCTGAACCAGGCCCGCATCCGTTTCCAACCGTCCGCGGAAGGAACACTCGCAAGGACCTGGCCATCATACCATGGTCGCTTCGACTGGGATCAATTATGTCAACTGTATGGATCTGACCCCGTTGCCGCCCTTTCCTAACAAGGCGTTTCGGCGGACAGCCTGGGCCACACCCACCTTGATGTTCGGATTGCGCGTATCGAAGTTGACCGATTCCATGCCGATTTCGTTTGTTCCAAACTTCCCAGCATCTCAAAGTCTTGAATGCCGCATGAAAGCGATCCTCCTCATTGCCGCCCTGGTTTTGTCTCGTTCACTCTGGGCCTCGACCGCGATGGCCGCCGAAAGCTATTTGGCACGTCTTCGCGACGCGATCATTCTCACCCCTTCAAAGCTGGCGGCGATCGGTGACTCGGCTGGCTTGGCGGCGGCGGAGCACCTGGCTGGAGGGAACATCTGGGTGGCGGGCCGGCAGCCCGACTTCATACCCGAGGCAACAGGCCGTGCCGGCGGGTTGATCGCCATGGCTTCTCTGGACCCGCGTGGCCCAAGCGAGCACGATATCGTCCTTTACGCCGTGCCGGGCACCTTGGAGCAGGATGATTTGAAAAGGGTCGACTCGTGGCGGCAAAGAGGTGCAATCGTAGTCACTTTCAGTTCTTCGACCGGTTGCCTGAACGACCATTTTCCGATCGACACCGTCGTCAACGTCGTCGACCTCTGGATCTGGACGGGGGAATTCGTCGCGGCCTGCACGCGCTTGGGCAAAATGCCTGTCTTGTACCAGAGCTATGGCCTGCCTGGAGGTCCGGAACGGGGGCAGAAGTACCAAGGGAGGAAATTCCACGATGATCTGACCGTCCAACCCATCGGCGCCGGGGTTCTGGGACGAGAATACGTGGATCAAATCCAGCGGATGCTCTCCAGTATCAATGAAACTCAGATGCCGAAGATTCTCGAGGCGGCCAGGTGGTGGAACCAGGCAGCATCCGCCACGACACTGTTCACCGGCCACATGTTCCCTTCGCATGCCCAAGACCCGCGCGCGATACCCGCAAGCCTTTTTGCCGCCGTTCCCGCCGGGGAAGACAGGGAGCTGCTTGAAACCGACAATCCGCCGGCGTTCGTCCTATATCTCGGTTATCAGTTGGCCCCGCAAAGGCTCCTCGTGCAGGCTCGGACATTGGGAGTGAATCTGGTCTATTCTGACGTTCTTCCAGCACAACCGCCGGAGCCATCGGGCAACATCCTTTATATCGATCCCGCCTGGCCTCTGGCCGACGGCTGCGTAACGGTGCCGGGATATGACGTTCCCATTCTTCCCGCCAGCGGAGTCGTCCAGGCTGCCCTTTATTGGACCATCGCCTACGAACGGGCCAGCCTGGGGGAGATCGACAGCGACAAGGATGGAGTGAGCGATCTTTCTGAGTTTTTGGCGGGGACGGACCCGACCAGCTCGGCTTCGGTTCTTCGACTCACCGGGCCCATCGAGCAAACCGACCGGGCTGTTCGATTCGAATGGCCCAGCTCGGCACGGCGCAAGTACTTGCTTGAAATGAGTCATGACCTGACATCGTGGGTGACTGCGACGGATCCCTTGCAAGGCACGGGGGGCACGCTCAGCACCGTCCTCCCGACATTGGATCCACGGCTTCACTCTTTCTTCAGGGTTAATGTATTCCCGTGAAGTGAGCTCTGTGAGCCCGGTGGCAACACTGAACCTCGAAATCCAGGATTCACCGCGGAGCGTTCATGCAAACGAAGGAAGCCGGGCGGCCTTAGCCGAGGCTGGTCTCCCTCGCTGCTTTCTGTAGGGGGCTTGTCAATACTTCCCCGTGATTCAAGAGTCAATCGACGCATCACAGCCTGCCTCCTGTACCTCTCAATGGATCCTTCCTAGGCGACTTTCCGGACGAGCGTTTTTCCGATAGTGTGTTCGTCAGGAACTCTGACGTCACAACCTGCTATCCGGGTCATTCACTCCATCGAGTGAGCGCCCATCATGGTAATGTCCGTATCATACTGGGGTTGGAAGAGAACCCGGCGCCACGCCAACTCCACCAACTCGGTGCGCAAACGCCGATTGCCCGCCTTGGTAATGCTCAAATCCGCCGAGCTTCCACCCGAAGCGCTGACTCCACCCGTCAACCGGGCGTAGCTGCCCACCTGGCGGCGGTCCCTGAAGCGCTGCCAGTCATTGACCTCGCTTTCCACGTTCTGATGCGTCAGGCGTCCCATCCCTTTCGGGAGACTCTCGGGTGCGTCGGCCTCGATCTCCTTACTCAACTCGCGTACGGCCTGATCCATCGCCAGGATCAATGGCCGGAAGACCTCCAGTCGCTCGATCAGCCAGCCGTCCAGCTTCAATTTCAACTCCTCCCAGCGGGCTGGCTTCCACCCGTGGTTACTATCTCGTTACTTCGATGCCACCCACTCCAGGAAGCCCGCGATCGTCCTCTTTTGGGGCGGCTGCGATTTGGCACCGTCCACCCTGCGGACGACCCTGAGATCGCCCGCGTGGACGTCCAGGGCCAGCTTAATTTGCTGGTAGATGGGTTGGGCTGATTCGACGTTACTTGTTCGTCTTTCATACGCTGGTGGACGTTGCAAGTTTTTTGCGCGTCCGCCAGTCTTCATGCCAGCTTTCAATAACCACTACTGGGGCCGCCCGCGGTAGAACAGGTAGAAGGGAACCGGGCTGTCCGGTTCCGAGAACAGGATGGGTGTATCCGAACCATTGTAATTTGTCAGGAACCGCCAGTCTAAATAGTTCGACGTGCTCTCCAGGATATAACTGGTGCCCGGCTCCCCTTGCAGCGTGAATTGAAATTTCCCGTTGGCCAGCCAGGCCGGACCGGACAGGAGCGGTACCGGCGTCGCGGGAAAGGTGACCTCCCAAATTCCCTGGCTGCCCCCGCTTTCGAGAACGTATAATCTGTTACCGATGATTGCGGTGTCCACCGGGTTGCTGAATCCCGTCACGATCCGGGTGGTGCGCACCTGGTAATTGGTGCCAAGGGAAGTGAACTCCAGGTGCAATATGTCCTGGCTCGGATCCCCGAACGGACCTTCGCCATGGGCCCCCGCCGCCAGGCCGGGGGTCCAGCTCGCCACGAATCCATGCCCTTGACATTTTGAACCCATGGCGTCAATACTGTCAAAGCTCAGCCCTAGCGGACACCGATGACCGGTGAACGTTGCAAGCGTCCTCCCCGCATCACTCGCATCAATCACTCCGCCCGTTACCGGATCCCGAATCCGATCCGCATCGGGCCCAACATTGATAACCGGATCGGCAAACCCGGTTGGCGCCGATGGGTAACTCGGGTCGTTCGTGTACGTTCCCTGTTTCACCGCCGTATAACTTGGGTTCAGGAGCTTGTCCTGGCTGGCATTGTAATTGGAAAACTGTTGGGGATTGGCGTCGGTCCCCATCCGCCACGGATATCCGTAATGAAGACCTGCCTGCAGCCAGTTGATCTCCTCGGGCATATCGCGATCCGGCCCGTTTTCCGTCCCAAACAAATCTCCGTTCGGGCTGTAAGCCAGGTCGTACGTGTTTCGTAACCCCTCGCAATAGACGTAACCCAACGCGCGCAATTGTGCGCGGTCGTTGGGCAGAACCAACCCCGAACTTGCAATTGGCAACCGCAGCAGTACAGCCGTCAGTCCGATTTCCCGCAGTCCGGGAAAGGTTCCCCCGTCGGTCTGCACCTCGCCGTGATCGGTGCGGGCGCCGATGTTGACGAAGATCGATTGGGCGTCACGACTTACCACAATCGCATTCATCTGGTGGTTGAAGATCCGTGAGCCGCCCGGATACCGGGCCGCCGCCAGGACTGACCAGGTCCGCGTCCCGTTAATCGGATTGTAGATGCCCTTGGTCACCGTGCTGACCGTGTAAGTGTTATTTGAAATCGTCGCGTTGCTCGTCAGGTAAATGCTTCCGTCTGGACCAAACGCCATGCCCGCCGGCGCCGTCACCTGGTGATCCGCACTGGTGTAAAGCAACGTGCTCGTGCTTGCCCCGGGCGTCGCCGAGAGGTTCACCCGATAGAGTTGCCCGTTCAACTTCAGGTAATATAGCGCTCCGTCCACGGGGTTGCGCACAAGCTGGAACGAATCCGACCCGGTGTTCATCATGCTCCGGATCGAAAGCTCCGGATCCAGCACTGCCGGCGCACCGATGGCTGGAACCAAGGAGCCGGCCAGGCAAAGCAGGGCCCATCCGCTGCAAATGGAGGAGAACGTTTTAGGGCTCACTGTGCGGAATATAGAGTGGCCGGCCCACGGTGCAAGAGACGATTCCGGCTCCGCGCGCGTTTCCGCATTCCACATCCGACTTGATGACCGGCCACGGTGCATATCGAGTGACGCGGCCAACCAAAAAAGTATCGACAATCCTTTGTTGCCTCTTAATCGCGGAGCGTCAAAAAGCGAACTCGTACGGTCAAAATACTCATGCGGCCTCTCGGTGATAGAATTTCAGGAGGCCGACGAGGCGCTCGCGAGTCTTTATATCCCCCGATATTTCACCGATCCGATCCTCGGGCTCTGGAAACAGGATCACGTTGCCCTTGCCTTGGTGATTTCGTTCCGCGTGGAAGTGATTCACGTAATTCTCAAGGGAGTGGGGCATTGAGAATCCGGTTCTCCGTCACCCGATACTCGTTGCGCAGGAGGAGCTCCTGATCCACCGAACCGGAGAGGGTCGCCAGCATGCGTTTCCAATTCATCGACGAGACTTAACCGAGCCAACGGCCTGGGAGCAATCTTCTGATCGTCCTGCAAATCGTTGAATATCGGTAGGTTTGAGTTTTTTGACCCTGCGGGTGCTTCGGTTCATGGCATCACGGAGCGCAGTGTTGAGTTCGGTGGATTCTCTCCACCAACGACCGTCCATTTTTTCGAGTCTCAAAGATTCGAGCGAAGTGCGTGCTCGACCTGGAGCGAGCCCCGGCCAAGTATGTCAACATGCTCCTGCAAACGCGTCGCCGATTTCTCCGAGCCACCGCCGGACTGCTCGCCTCGGCATCCGTCCCCCTGCCCGCCCGGGCCGCCGGGGCAAATGTCAGCCTGGGCTTCAGCCTCTATGGGATGAAATCGCTGCCGCTCGATGACGCGCTCAAACAATGCGCGGAGATTGGCTATCGTAACGTCGAGTTTGCCCTTACCGCCGGTTACCCGACCGAGCCGAAGATGCTTTCCCGCGCGGACCGCCAACGGCTCTCGGGTCGGCTCAAAGACCTAAAGCTCGATGTCTCCGGACTCATGCTCAATATGAGTCTGGCCGCAGACGACCCGGCGCACGCGCAAAATCTGGAAGCCTTGAAAGTCTCCACGCAATTTGCCCATGACCTCGTCCCGGAGAACCCTCCGCTCCTTGAAACGGTGCTCGGCGGCAAGCCAACCGAGTGGGATCAGGTGAAGGACAGAATGGCGGAGCGCCTTCAAGCGTGGGCGAAGGAGGCCACCGCCGGAAAGGTCATCCTGGCGATCAAGGCGCACGTCGGCAGCGCCGTGAATATTCCGGAGCGCCTCGTTTGGCTGTTACAACGGGTCAACAGTCCTGCGATCAGGGCGGCCTACGACTACAGTCATTTTCAGCTGCGCGACATTTCACTGGCGGACAGCCTGGCCGCGCTTCTGCCTTACACCCGGTTCATCCATGTGAAAGACTCGGTCGGCGAGCCGCCGAAGTTTCAGTTCCTGCTGCCAGGTGAAGGCCGGACCGATTATGTCGCCTATTTTAAGGTGCTGAAGCAACTTGCGTACAGCGGCCCCGTGGTCGTTGAAGTGAGCTCCCAGGTATTCAACAAGGCGGGCTACGATCCGATTGCCGCGGCAAAGAAATGTTATGCGTCGCTCACCATCGCCATGGACACGGCAGGATTGACCCGCGCTTGACGCCCAGAATCGGCGAGCGGCGAACGAATCTTCAATTCCATCTCCTCACCCAGCATGCCCATCATCACCACCGGCAAATCGGATACGGAATACGATATCGTCATTGTCGGCTCCGGCGCGGGGGGCGGACAGATGGCCTACACGCTGACGCTCGCCGGTTTGAAGTGTGTCATGCTCGAAGCGGGACGCGCCTACAATCCGGACGTCGAGACCTCGATGTTCCAGCGACCCGACCAGACTCCGCTACTGGGAGTGGCGACCCCCGACAAGCAGATGGGTTTCACGGATGCAACCATTGATGGCGGCTGGGAGGTGCCAGGCGAACCGTACACGCAGGCGAGCACGAAGCCCGAGGAGCATTTCTGGTGGTGGCGCCCGCGCATGCTCGGAGGGCGCACGAACCATTGGGGTCGCATCTCGCTGCGCAACGGCCCCTATGATTTTAAGCCACGCTCGCGGGACGGATTCGGTTTTGACTGGCCGATCCGCTACGCGGACCTGGATCCGTATTACACGCGGGTTGAGATGCTGATTGGCGTCTACGGCTCAAATGAGGGCCTGGAGAACACGCCCGATTCACCACCCGGCGTTCTGTTGCCGCCACCGAAGGGCCGCGCCGCGGAACTTTACCTGCAGAAGCATGCGAAGAAGCTCGGCATTCCGGTGATATCCATTCATCGCGCCGTGCTCACTCGACCGCTCGACGCCGACTCGATTCCCGCCAAGCTGCACCCGGGAAATCCCTGGGCTCAGCGCATCGTGGCCGACTCGATGCGCAGGCGGGCGGCGTGCTTTTGGGCGACGGATTGCCATCGCGGCTGCAACATCCGTGCGAATTACCAAAGCACCACGGTGCATCTACCGCCCGCGCTGGAGACGGGCAACCTCGATATCATTCCGAACGCCCATGCGCGCGAGGTCACGCTC
Organism: Akkermansia muciniphila; assembly: GCA_945900455.1. Classification (GTDB taxonomy): domain Bacteria; phylum Verrucomicrobiota; class Verrucomicrobiia; order Limisphaerales; family UBA9464; genus SIBK01. The sequence continues at coordinate 31,470 of CAMDJH010000016.1, read as the reverse complement.
GGCAAGAATGGCAAGGCCAATGGCGTCCTCTATATGGACAAGACGACCGGCCGGGAAGCACGCGTGAAGGGCAAAGTCGTCGTGCTCGCCGCGAGCAGTGGCGAATCAGTCCGCATTCTGCTCAACTCCAAAAGCCCACAGTTTCCCCGCGGCCTGGCCAACCGCAGCGGGCTCGTCGGCAAATATATCATGGATTCGGTTGGTGCCTCGGTGAGCGGGCAAATCCCCGCCCTGGAAAATCTCCCGCCTCACAATGAAGACGGCGCGGGCGGCCCTCACTTATATATTCCCTGGTGGCTCTACCGGGAACAGATCGGCGGGCAATTCAATTTCGCCCGCGGTTACCACGTTGAATTCAACGGGTCGCGCGGGATGCCCGGCGGACGGAGCCCGCTCGCGGACGATCTCGCCCGGGGCGCCTACGGAACACGATTTAAGGAGGAGGCTCGGCGCTACTTCGGATCGCAGGTCGGCTATACCTGCCGCGGTGAAATGATCCCCAACGACAATTCCTTTGCCGAACTGGACCCGCAGGTGAAGGACCAATGGGGCATCCCCGTCCTGCGCTGGCATTGGCGGTGGAGCGACCAGGAACTGAACATGGTCGATCACGCCACCAAAACGTTTGCCGCCATGATTGGAGCGATGGGTGGCAAGGTGCGCAGTCGCCAGGATAGATCCAGCCGCGACGCGATTGAGCCCGGTGGCAAAGTCATCCATGAAGTGGGCGGAGCGTTGATGGGCGCCGACGCCCGGAACTCAGTGTGCAACGGCTGGAACCAAACGTGGGACGTGACGAATCTCTTCCTCAGTGATGCCGCACCGTTTCCGTCGAACTCCGACAAGAACCCAACGCTCACCATCATGGCCCTGGCGTGGCGCACTGCGGATTACATCGTCGAACAGGCACGAAAGGGGAATCTCTGATGGAACTCAGGATCGCGATGAAAACCAGCCAGGCGAATGGAATCCGTGATGCAACCAACGATCTCATCACGTCCCGCCTCTCGCGGCGTACCGTGATGAAATGGTTTGCCGCAACCGCGGCCGCCGCGAATCTGCCCGACCCCGGCGCCGGGCCTCTCGCGGCCAACACTCCGGTCACGACACCGCCGGCAACCAAAGGCTACGGCACCGACCCCGACGTGTCGGGCTACTACAAACCCGGCGACTTTTGGGCGCTGACACTGACCGCAACGCAACGCGAGATCGTGTCATCCCTCGCGGACATCCTCCTCCCCGGCGATCATCTTGGGCCCGCCGCCAGTGACCTGCGCGTGACCGATTTCGTGGATGAATGGCTCAGCGCCCCCTACCCGGTTCAGCAGAAGGATCGCACGGTGATTCTGCCTGGCCTCGGATGGATCGAGGAGGAGTCTCAACGGCGTTTCCAAAAAGGATTCAACTCCATAGGCACCTTACAGCGGCACGCGATCTGCGATGACATTTGCTGGCCGGCGGACGCCGCGGCCCGGTTCAAGAAGGCGGCCGAGTTTTTCGTCCGTTTCCGGACGCTGGCCGCCAGCGCGTACTATAGCACCGAGGCCGGTTGGAAAGCGCTGGGCTACGTCGGCAACGTGTCGATGACCTCGTTTGACGGCCCGCCGCCCGAAGTGCTGGCGAAGCTCGGAGTCGAGCAGACGGTGAAGTAATGCCCAATATGTTTAAATGCTCGATCTCTGCATGTTCTGCAGAAAAAGGGACAGGTTCAATATCTCGTCAACTCAATTGAACCTGTCACTTTTCGTCACTTTTCCGAGATCGATGCCAGGTAAACAATTCTGAGTTCAGCTCCAAATAGCCAATCTCCAGTCGTCGCAGCGCGACGAACGCTACCCTGTTGGTGGTGGTTCTCGCGCCGCAAGAACCAGCCTCGAGTGCAGCGCAGCGGCGCAACAGGTCGAAAAAGAAAAACAGGAATTGGCACTTCTCATGGAAATCCATCTCAATGCTGGTGGTTGCGTAACCAGCCCATCCAAGGGTTCCGATCGAACCGGGTGCGCTGGTTAGTGCCAGATCCGTGACAACCGAGCCGCCGAGTCCGAATCCAAGTGGCTCAGGATTGATAAGAGGAGGATCCATGTGGGAGAGATGATTTACCCGCATCAACTCGATAGTTTTGCGTCCGAGAAATTGCTTCCCTTCCAATCTTCCGTCATTGAGTAGCATCTGCCCGAACCGTGCGTAGTCTCCAATAGTCGAGAACAAGCCGCCACCGCCGCTTGGCATTCTTTTTCCAGGTGAGTGAGGCGCTCCGAGTGATCGTGGGTTTGGATCTTTCCTTTCCTCCAGCTTCCCAGCGGCGCTGCGTTCGTAGATTTTGGCCAGTCGCGACATTTTCTCCTGAGGCACTAAGAAACCGGTATCTTTCATACCGAGTGGAACAAAAAGCCGTTGCTCCAACAAATCGTCGAACATTTTGCCGGAAACCACTTCTACGAGACGACCGAGCACATCTACGGAATAGCCGTAGCCCCACTTTTCACCGGGCTGATGCAGCAGTGGCAATTTGCCTAGCTTCCTAACAAAGACCTCGAGCGATCCGGATTCTTCAAGTTTTGAGTTTCTATAAAGCTGCCCTCCGACGGTGTTCGCGTCGCCATACCGGATGCCGGAAGTGTGCGTCAGCAAATGCTTGATCGTGACCGGCCGGACGGCGTCAACGACCTCTGGCTTTTCAACCGTGCCGCCCTTGAATACCTTCAAGTTCCTCAACTCGGGAATGTAGTCGCCAATCGAGTCATCCAATCCGAAGTGCCCCTCCTCAAACAGCATCATCACGGCAACGGTGGTGATGATCTTCGACATCGAGTAGATGCGGACGATGGTGTCTTTCTCCATGGGGATGAGTGACTCCAGGTCACGATAGCCAAAGGTCTGCCAATCGGCGATCTTGCCGTTGCGGGCGATCAACGTGATGGCACCAGAATACTTGCGGGCATCCACTTGCTTCTTAACGAATGTCTTGAAGCGGTCCAGGCGCTCGGCGGAAAATCCAACTTCTTCCGGCTTTGCGAGCGGCAGTGGCTGTGCCGCGACGCGAAGCGCAAAAACGAGGAGCAGCAGGGCGACAATTGGCGGGACTGCAGTCCGAGTCGGTTTCATAACAATCGAAATTCTGGAAGCATCGGAATGCGCCGTCACGAAAATACCCCGTTACGATATGCCTCAAGCTGCTGCTCAAAAGATCCGTGATCGATTTAGAGAATCCCTTTCACTCCCCGAATTTCACGGATACTTGGATCGGGCCGGTGGGGAGTCCGTCGTAGCGGACGGTGAGGGTTTGACCCGCCTTCGGTGGTTGCGGGCGGGCGAAACTGCCAAGACTGATCAAGTCGCCCGGCCGTAATTTTTCACCGGTTTCACAGAGGTCTTTGATCAACCACAGCACGGGGTTCAGCGGATGGCCGAGCAGCGCGTCGCCTTTGGCTTTTGCCAGTTCGGCACCCGTCTGGTCGGTCGCCGTCACCGTCATTTTCTCCAACGCGGTCGATGTACGTGACGATGGCGAGCGTAGCCGCAAACGCCAGTATCCAATGTCGCGTGCGCGACGGACGCAACAGGGGCACTGTGGAATCAGTCGCAATCGGCATCGTGGTGAGCTCGGAGAGTATCCGAGCCCCTCCGCAGTTCCACCTTTCTTTTCTCGCAATGCTCGGATCATTCTTCGGCGATCCCGGTGGCATTCTGCTTATGAAATCCAACCACTCATTTCCCATGAAACCTCTCGACCGTCGCTCATTTCTCACCCGGGCCTTGGGTGCCGCAGGAGTGTCTGCAACCGGCTCATTGAATCTGACCGCCGCCGAGTCGCCCTCGGAAAAGGGCGCAGCGTTTTTGAAGGAAGTCGCCGAGAACGAACGCATCGCTCGCAGCAAGAATGCCAAGCCGATGATCGGCCTCGGAGACAAACTCAAGATCACCAAAATCGAAACCATTTTCGTCAAGCCCCGCTGGCTGTTCCTCAAAATTCATACGAACGCCGGTATCACCGGGCTGGGCGAGCCGATCGTCGAAGGGCGCGCGAAAACGGTCGCCACCGCAATTGAGGAATTGACTCCCTATCTCATGGGCAAGGATCCGCGTCCGGTCGCGCATCACTGGCAGGCGATGTATCGCCATGCATTCTATCGCGGCGGACCCATCCTCACGAGCGCGATTAGTGGCGTGGACCAGGCGCTTTGGGACATTAAAGGGAAGGCGCTCGGCGTACCGGTGTACGAACTGCTCGGCGGCCCCACCCGGTCACGCGTGCGCACGTATGCCCACGCGGGCACCGTGGAGCAAATCAGGAAGCGCAAGGCGGAGGGCTTCACCGCATTCAAGACCGGGCCCTACAAAGAGCGCCCAGCCCGCATCGTCGAGAATAAGGCGTTCATCGACAAAGCCGCCCAACGCTTCGCCGAACTTCGCGCGGCCGTTGGGGATGAATGCGACATCGGCATCGACTTCCACGGTGCCCTCAGCCAGCAGACCGCTCGGCTGCTCATCAAGGCACTGGAACCTTTTCAGCCCATGTTCATCGAGGAGCCCGTCAACTGCCAGGAGGCCGATGTCATGGCCGATATTGCGCGCGGCACCCACCTGCCGATTGCAACCGGGGAACGCATCTTCACCAAGTGGGGTTTCCGCGAAATCCTGGAGAAGAAGGCCGCGACCATCCTGCAACCGGACCTTTGCCATGCTGGTGGCATCACCGAGTGCCGGCTAATTGCCGGCATGGCCGAAGCGCACTACGCCGCCATCGCGCCGCACAACCCGCTGGGGCCGATCTCACTGGCGGCCGGCCTCCAACTCGCCGCGTCGATTCCAAATTTTCTTTGCCAGGAGCAATCGAGCCTGGGCGTGGGCTACATCAAAAAGCCGTTCGAGGTTCGCGACGGTTATATCGACATCCCGACGGCGCCGGGCTTGGGTGTCGAACTCGATGAAGAATTACTCGCGAGCAAAATTAATCACGACTGGCGCAACCAGGAAACGTACGACGTGGATGATGGTTCGGTGGTGGATTGGTAATTCGTGTAGCTCCCCGCACTCTTCGGACAACAACTTACTCTTCCGCCCGCCGAATTTTTCCGTACCATTGGCATCCGTGTTCCGCATCCTTGCTCCCCGCCATTTTTTCGACGGCCTTGTTTCGGTTGCCGCTTGCCTGCTGGTGTTTCGCGCCGCCCTCGGGGCCGAAGATCCGTTCGCAGCGGGGGTCCGTCCCACCGACCCACTCACGCCCGCCGAGCAAACGAGGAAATTTAAGTTGCCGCCCGGTTTCGAGATTCAGCTCGTCGCGAATGAGCCGGACATCAACAAACCCATGAACCTGGCCTTCGACGCAACCGGCCGGCTTTGGGTCACCACTAGCATCGAGTATCCCTGGGCCGCCCCGACCAATCGACCGGCCCGGGATCGTCTGATGATCTTCGCGGATTTCGGGTCCGACGGCCGCGCTCGCAAGATTACCCAATTCGCCGACGGGCTTAACATTCCCACCGGCGTCTATCCATTCCGGACAGCGGACAACCACTGGAAGGCCGTCGTGTGGTCGATCCCCAACATCTGGCTGATCGAGGACACCGACGGCGACGGCAAGGCCGACAAGCAGGAGAGGCTTTATGGTCCATTCGACCACACGCGCGACACCCACGGCAATCAGTCCTCGTTCCGGCGCGGCTTCGACGGTTGGTTGTATTGCACGCATGGATATAACAACGACTCGCACGTCACCGCCGGCGACGGCAGTCATGTCGATCTGAATTCTGGCAACACCTACCGTATCCGGCTTGACTCATCGCGCGTCGAACATCACACCCACGGTCAAGTCAACCCGTTTGGCGCCGCCTTTGATCCGCGCGGGAACATTTACACCTCCGACTGCCATAGCGCGCCGATCTATCAGCTCATCGCGGGCGGATGGTACCCAAGCTTCGGCAAGCCTCACGACGGCCTTGGCTATGCCCCGGTTTTAATGGACCACGCCCACGGTTCCACCGCCATCGACGGCTTGAGTTACTATTCCGACGACCTCTGGCCGGCCGAGTTCAAAGACAACATATTCATCGGGAATGTCATGACGAGCCGCTTGAACCGCGACCGTCTCGAATTTCATGGCTCAACCCCAAAAGCCATCGAGCAGGAGGATCTCCTGAAGACGGAGGATCCGTGGTTCCGCCCGGTGGACACCTGTCTGGGCCCGGACGGCGCCCTTTACATCGCGGATTTCTATAACCGCATTATCGGTCATTACGAAGTGCCACTCACCCACCCGGGCCGCGACCGCGAGCGCGGGCGGATCTGGCGCATTGTGTACCGCGGCACCGATGGAAAATCGATGCTGCGAAGCCCTGGATTGCCGGACGGCCTCGATGGACTGATCGGCGAGCTCGCTTCCCCGAGCCTGCCGCGCCGGATGCTGGCCATGAATGAAATCCAGGACCGCTTCGGTGCGGCGGCCAGAGATCCGGTACACCTGGCACTGGCCCGCCCTGCCAATGCCTACCAGCACGCGCACGCGCTCTGGCTGGCGCACCGGCTCGGTGGCCTCCGCCGTGCCGATCTCACGGAAGCCATGACGTCCAGCGATTCCCTCGTGCGCATTCACGCCCAGCGCGTTGCGGGCGACCTGCTCTATCAGGCGGCCCGCCGGATGCTTGTGCCGGAGGATCAGGTCCAAGGGGCTCAGAGGGCGGCGACGGACGGATTGACCGACCGGGACGCGCATGTGCAGCGCGCGGCAGCCGAGGCGCTGGGACATTTGCCTCATCAGAACTCGGTTCGCCCGTTGCTCAACCTAATCGCCAAGATCGAGACGGATGACACGCATCAGATCTATGTCGCCCGCAAGTCCCTGCGCGATCAACTCGCGGACCACACGATCTTTAGTTGGGTGCTTGGGCAGGACAACTGGTCCGGGGCCGATGTCCAGGCGCTGGCCAATGTGGCGCTCGCAGTCAAGTCAGAGATCGCTGGGACCTTTCTCCTGCGTCAGCTTCCCTTGCTGAGGTCGACCCGCAGGCTGCTCTCTTCCGCGTTGAAACACGCCGCGCAATACGCGCCCCCCTCGGAGCTCGAGGCCATCGCTCTCTTCGCGCGCAAAGAATTCTCCGGCCAACTCGACTTCCAGCTCGATCTGTTCACGAGCGTGGAACAGGGCGCCGGCCAGCGCGGCGTGACGTTGAGCGAATCCTTGCGGGCTTGGGGAACCGAGCTTTGCGGACAAGCCTTGTCGGGAACACCCGATTCCGCCTGGTACAACACGCCGCTCGAAACCACGATTGACACCAGCAACCCGTGGACCTTTCAGGAGCGCCGCTGTGCCGACGGCCAGACAGCAACGCTTCTTTCGAGCCATCCTCGCGGTGAAACATTTACGGGCCGCCTACGCTCAAAACCTTTCACCATGCCGGTCCGTATGAGTTTTTACCTGTCCGGGCACGATGGTGAACCCGATCGGCCGCCCGCCGGACGCAACGCCGTCCGCCTTCGCGACGCGGCAACCGGTGCCGTACTCGCCGAGTCTGTGCCTCCCCGCGACGACACCGCCCAGAAGATTACCTGGGAGCTGGCCGCGCATGCGGGCAAGCCGGGCATCTTTGAGGTGATTGACGGTGATAGTTCTGACGCCTGGGCGTGGGTCGCATTCGGGCGCTTCGACCCACCCGTCCTCGCGCTGCCATCACGGGCCCCGGGTGAAATAGCCCGGCGCCAGCAAATCGCCGGTGACCTCGCCGCGCGGCTGCGGCTGCCAGTCGGACCCCAGGCACAGGCCATCGCGTTCGGGCAGGAATTTGATATCGAGGCGCGCGCGTCCGCAATTCACGCCTTCGCCGCGCTCGATCGCACCAGGGCCACAACCGCCCTGGCGCCGTTGCTTCAGGACAGCGACCAACCTCTCCGGTTGCGCGAAGCGGTTGGCCTCGCGCTGTTGGACTCGGAACAGAGCGGAGCGCGGGCTGACGTCGTCGCCGCGATGAAATCCGTGCCGTACCGCCTGCAAGTGAGCTGGGCGCAAACGCTCGCGAATTCCACGGTGGGTGCCATGGCCCTTCTCGAAGCCATCGGCAGCGGCACGGTCCCACCCCGAATTCTGCTCGAACGCGCCGTAAAAGATCGCCTCGCGACGGGCAAACCGGCCGAAATCGGCGCGCGGATCTCAAAGCTGACCCAAGATTTGCCGCCGACCGATCGCGAGCGCGACCGATTGATCAGTCGACGCCGGGACGCCTATTCCGCCGCGAAGGCGAAACTGGGAGCGGGTGAGCAGGTCTTCCTAAAGAGCTGCGCCGTCTGCCATCAGATGGAGGGCAAGGGGGCACTCGTTGGGCCCCAACTCACCGGCATCGGTACGCGCGGCCTCGAACGTCTCTGCGAGGATATCCTCGATCCGAACCGCAACGTGGATGTGGCTTTCCGCACCACGGTCCTGACCCTGAAGGACGGTGAAACGGTGAGCGGGCTGTTCCGTCGGGCGGAGGGGGAACTTCTCGTTCTCGCCGATGCGGCCGGCAAGGAGTTCACCGTGCCGACCAAGGACGTCCGCGAGCGGACCCAGACCGAGTCCTCGTTGATGCCCGACAACTTTGGCGACGCAATCACGCCGGAGGATTTCAACGCACTGCTCGCCTTCCTGCAGGCTCAACACGGCGAGGCGAAATGAGAGCTACCCGTTCCCTCCTCATTGCCCTGTTGGGGTGGGGCCTAGTCACGAGTTCCTTGGCCCAGGATCCGACATCCGTGTCAACACCGCCCGGTCGCGAAACGAAATCGGACGACACCCAGACGGAAGGCATTGTATTGCCCAAATCCGTTCCCGACCCAATCGAACCCCTCAATCGAATAGTTTATAGCTTTAACAATGGGATCATGACCGTGGTGATCAAGCCGACCGCCAATCTTTATCGGCATATTGTCATCAAGCCGGTCCGGACGGGGATTAGCCATTTCGGCAGGAATCTCTCGTTTCCAGGTCGACTCCTCAACAACATGCTGCAGGGAAAGTGGAGCGGAGCGCGCGATGAAACCACCCGGTTTGTCTGCAACACAACCGTCGGAGTGGCGGGCTTCTGGGATGTGGCGACCCGATGGAAGATCCCGAAATCGGACGCCGACTTTGGTGAGACCTTCGGCCAGTGGGGCTGGAAGCCTTGCTGCTTTCTGATGCTGCCTCTTTTTGGCCCGAGCAATGAGCGAGATTCACTCGGCCTCGCTATGGACACGATGGCACACCCTCTGATGTATTTCGCTCCCTACAAGTTCAATTCGGTCAATCCCCTGACCTACATTGGCCCCTATACTTATTTCAGCTACGTCAACACGTATAATACTCTTGCCGACAGCATCGACGAATATGTCCGCTTCAGTCAGGCCGAAATGGATCCATATTCGGAGATTCAGTATGCCTGGACGTTCGCGCGGGAGAACCGGGTGGCGGATTTTAAGGTGAAGGGGAGTCAGGACTCCGCACTCTTGGAAACTCTCCAATCCGTTTTTTTCACCTACAAAGATCCCGGTTTTCCAGATCGCGGCAAGACCCGTTCGGTTCTAATTCCGGCGACAGGCCGGAAGTTGCCATTTACCTTTTGGTTGCAATCCAGCAATGCTCCGGTGGTCTATATCGTTCCAGGCCTGGGTTCGCATCGACTGGCTCTGCCTTCGCTTGCCCTCGCTGAACTGGCCTACAAGAACGGCTTCTCCGCCGTTTGTGTCAGCAGCACGTTCAATTCCGAGTTTATGGAACATGCCTCAACCGCCGCCCTGCCGGCCTATCTTCCCGTCGATGGACATGATATGCATGTTGCTCTTACAAAAATCGATAGGCACCTGAATGCGATGTACCCGAATCGATTGGGTCGTAGGGGGCTCATGGGTTATTCCATGGGCGGACTACACTCCCTGTTCATCGCGGCCGCCTCACCGACGAATGCATTGCCCTTGCTACCGTTTGACCGATTCGTCGCCGTTCACACTCCGGTACGATTGCTTCATGGAGTTGGCAGGTTGGACGAGTTTTACCAGGCGCCCTTGAGTTGGCCGGTCGCCGAGCGAATCGATAACCTCGAAAACGCATTCTTGAAAGTCGCCGCGTTGAGCAAGGGCACACTCACTCCGCACACCTCGCTGCCCTTCAATGCGATTGAGTCGAAGTTTCTCATCGGATTGACGTTCCGCTTGATGCTCCGCGACATTATTTTCAGCAGTCAGCGACGGATCAATCAGGGAGTCCTGAAACACGCCATCAATAACTTGAAGCGTACCCCCGTCTACCAGGAGATCCTTCAGAATTCCTACCGGGATTATTTTGAGAAGTTTGTCATTCCGTATTACGCGACATTGGGTCCGACGACTGGAACCGCTGAAGCCCTGGAGCGAGCCGATGATTTGCGGACGTATGAAGCCGCGCTGCGTGGCAACTCCAATATTCGTGTCATCGTTAATCGAAACGATTTTCTTTTGGCAGAGGAGGATCTTGCCTGGTTGCACGCCACGTTTGGACCCAGCCAACTGACCGTTTTCGAACAGGGCGGGCACCTGGGAAACCTTTTTAATCCCGCGGTGCAGGAGACGATCCTGGAGGCTCTGTCCGGTTTGAAATCACCGCCACCGTGAACGCACGCAGACGAGAATCGCATCAGATCGTCATTGGCTTGGCGCGGTATTTCTTCAACGCGTCCATGTTGAGATCGATGCCGAGCCCCGGCTTCGTCGGCGGGAGTAGCACACCGTCTTTGAACGTTAGGCCGTCGTTGCAGAGGTCGCGACGCAGCGCCGAATCGCAGAGGGACGCCGGCAGGTATTCAATGAACGGACAATGAGGGATCGCGAACGCGAGGTGCGCCGTCGCGGCGATGCCGATACCCGTTTTCCAGCAATGCGGGACAATCTGCCTGCCGCGGTCCTCTGCCATGTGACAGACTCGCATCGACTCGGTGAACCCGCCGCAGCGCCCAACATCCGGTTGCGCGACGTCGACCCGGCCGACATCCAAGAGTTGCCGAAACTCGTGCCGGCTGTTGAGCCATTCGCCGGCGGCAATCCGCATCGGAGCTTCCCGCGCCAACTGCGCGTAACCTTCCAAATTGTCCACTCGGAGCGGAGTCTCAAGGAAGTAGATGTCGAGGTCCGACCACTGACTCACCGTCCGCAGGCACGTCCGTGCATCGCGCCAGAGATATTGCACGTCAACCATTAGCGCAAAATCCTTCCCCACCGCTTCCCGCACCGCGCGGACAACTTCTGTCGCCTGCTCGTCGGTTCCGCGCAAGCTTTGGTGACGATACGGTCCACTCAGGGTGCACTCCATTTTTCCCGCTCGGAATCCCGCCTTTTTTGCTTTTTTCGCCCACGACACCAGCGTCTGCGTGTACGTTTTCACGTTCGTTCCCTCCGGTTGGAGCGACGCGTACGGTGTGATGGCTTTTTGCACGGCTCCCCCGAGCAGTTTGTACACCGGCTTGCCCACCGCCTTTCCTTTGATGTCCCACAGTGCCATATCGATCGCGCCCATCGCGCAAAGCACCGGACCGCTGCGTCCGGACATACACGTGGCTTCGTACGCCCGGTCCCAAAGCGCGGTGGTCTCGAAGGGGTCCTGACCGAGGTAAACGTCCTTCAGGCTCATCGCCATCGAGTGACTGCCAGGCGCTTCGATCGCAGCCCGTGCGAGCCAGGGGCCCGTATCGGTTTCGCCCACGCCGGTAATCCCGTCATCGGTCTGCACGAGGACGACGAGATTATCCTGCGACGAGCTGGTGGCATTTTCTTTGAGGTCGGGCACGACGAGCACATGGCATTCGATGGCGGTGATTTTCATGAACGTAATAGTCCGTTGATTGAGGGGAGAACATTGAGCGCAGGCATCTGAGTCGCAGCGAACGCACGACTGAAAGGTATAAATTCGGGGAGACCTACAGCCATACCCAATTTCCGTTACCGCTTCCGAATGTCCTATTTTAACGGCGCCAGGATGCGGGAGGCGTGTCGGCGTTCGTGGTGAATGTGGTTCTCGGCGGCGACGACCTGCGCGGGCCATTCGACGGTCAACGCCGCACCCGTTTGCGGATTCGGCTCATACAACGGGGCGCCGGTGCTGGCCACGGTGACACGGATGCGGTGCCCGCGATTGAAAATCTGACTCAAGGAACCGACATCGAACGCGATCTTGTATATCTGGCCCGGCTCCATCAGCACTTCCTTTTCAAATCCGTCGCGATATCGCGCCCGCCGCGGATAATCCATGATGAGAATCGAGCGTCCATCGGGATAAACATCGCTGATGCGAACGATGAAATCCGTATCACGAGCGGTGGAGGAGACAAACAATTCCGCCCGCACCAGCCCAGTCCACTCGATCGGCTTGGCCAACGGCTCGGTGGTAAACGTGCGGACCGAGGTCTGCCGTTCAAAGCCGCGCGCGTCGCGCGCGCCCGGAAACGAGGTGCCGGGAATCTCCGCGGGATGATCGGGATCGCTGATGTAAGTCGTAAAGGATTTGTCCGCGCGCGGCGCCTGCTGGGAAAGATGGCCTGCCTGGCCCAGAAAATAGGCGGTGTTCTTCACCCGCACCGGCCAGTCTTTCGTCGTGCGCCACTGATTGCCCGGGGCATTGGTTTCACCCGTCGCGCCCATGACGTAATAGCGCACGGACGCGTCCTTTTGCACGCCGTTGTTGATCCCTTTCAAATAGTGGTCGAACCAGCGCGTCATGTGGGCATAGACGTCGAAAAAAGCGTTCTCCGGATAAACCATTTCGCCGATGCGATTGGACTTGGGGTAGCCGCCGTGCAGCCACGGGCCGAGAATCAATTGCTGTTGGCCGCGCGAGTTTGGGCCGCCGCGATGTTGCCGGCCGATGAAACTCTGGATCGAACCCACGCTCATGAAGTCATACCAACTGCCAACCGTAAAACACGGGACATTCATCTCGGAAAAATGGCCCGAGCAATCTTCCTGCCTCCAGTATTCATCGTAGTTCGGGTGCGCGAACCAGGCGGCCAACAACTTCTGGTTGTCTGCCGGATCACGGCAAACATTCGCCAGGCTCTTAAAACGGTTGGGTCGGGTGATGCCGCCGATGCGGTAGCCCTCCTGAAACAGGCTCAAGCCTGTGTCGGTCATGTACTGCGCGACCAGATGGGGAGGCCGTGTGATCGCGAGAAAGTTCTGGGCGAAGCCCGCCTGGGAGCCCCCGAAGGTGCCGATCTTGCCGGTGCTCCACGGCTGTTGTGCCAACCATTCGCAGGTGTCGTAACCATCCTTCAACTCGCCCCAGCCCAGCGCTCGATAACCGACCCACTCGCCTTCCGACCGGTGCGTGCCGCGATAATTCACCATGCCAACCACATAGCCACTTGCGGCCATCTTTGCGGCCGCCTGGCGCGTTCCCACGCCACTAATGTCGGAGTAACGCTGTTCGAAAATGACCGGCCAGGGCCCAGTGCCTTCCGGAAAATAGAGATACGCCGAGAGATGTTTGCCGTCCCGCATTGGGATCATCAGCTGCTTCTCGGTCACTCGCCCAAAATCAGGAGGTGCGTCCGCCGCGGACACACTCGAAAGAACGGAAAAGCAAAGGAGGCAACCGGCGGCGCGTGAAATTATGGAAAGCATGGGGGTGAAAACTCTCAATACCATTTCCGAGATCGAACATCTATTTCCAGATCAAACCCGACCAATTGCTTTAGGGTATTGAGATTCGCATACGTGTTGTCCTGATTACGAAAGTGATAGGGATAAATCACGCGCGGACGGAAGGCCCGGGTCGCATTTGCCGCGTCGGTCACGGGCATGGTAAAAGGGACATTCATGCACAGAAAGGCTACGTCGATGTTCGGGAGTGCTCGCATTTCGGGGATGTTACCGGTGTCGCCGCTCATGTAAAATCGACGGCTGCCCATCGTGACAACATAGCCATTACCTGTGCCTTTTGGGTGATTGGAATTGTACGCGGGTATCGCCTCCACAGTTAGGCCGAGGACATTGGTCAATCCACCATTTGCCAGTGGAATGGTCTGAACCTTCAAGATCGACGACAGACTGCTGTAAACCGCAGCGGGTGCTATCAGGATCGTTTCGGCCTGCTTGACCGCCGTGAGCGTCGCGCTTGAAAAGTGATCGCCGTGACTGTGGCTGATGAGAATCAGATTGGCCCGAGGTAAACCTTGATACAGCGAGGCTTCGCCCACGGGATCGTTATAAATCACAACGTCGTTCCAGCGCATTAAGAAGCTCGCGTGATTCACGGGATGGATGACCACGTCGCCCGTCGCCGTTTGCACGTGGTCCCCGACAAAAACGCCCGAATCCGACACTTCGACTGCCCGGTAGAATCGGGTGCTAGCGAATCGGGCACCGCCGTCGGTAAACGGATTGGTGCCTAGGCTCTTGGCCGTAGCGAGTGTACGCCATGATGGCAGCTCTTCGGTCGTTTCCAGGCGAAAATGGCGTCCAGCGGTGACGGCGACTTTCAAGGCCACTTCTCCATTGGTCTGCCGGAGTACCTCGGTGAAACGAGGCATCTCCTGGGCGCGGAGAGCCACTCCGACCGCCAACCCAACCGCAGCCACCCCCAGAAGAATCCGTCGGGTCATTTCTTGCATACGTCATTGCTTCGCATCGAGCAGTTTTCGAAGGGCACCCATCAACACCGCTTCGGATCCAGGCCCGACATACGTTGCATCCGGGCTGGTTTCGTACCCGCCCTCTGAATAAGCCACCGCCGTACCGATATATGCTGTGCCGTAGTCGCCATACGATGCCATGGCGACGTTGAGGTCTGGTCGGAGTTTCTGCGCGGCTAGCTGGTATTCGACGAACAATTCTCCGGGCAGGTTCAGAATTCGCGTGCGGCCAAGTTGGAGACAGGAAATCTCGATCTCCAATCCAGCCTCCCGACGCTCCATCCAGGCGAGCATCGGCGCGACGGTGTAGAGCGCGGGTGTCTTCAGTCGCGCCTCAATCTTGTCGCGATCGAGCTGCCCTCCCACGGGGATCAGCACGCGCTCGACTCCCCATTTCAAGTCTTCGGCTTGGACGCGAGTCCGGCGGGTGGCCGCCCAGGCACGCGCCATGCCATCCGCGAGGCGGCCGGCCAGCACCGCACGGTTGGTGACGGCTCCATCGTTGTACTTTCCGGCCCCCAGATTGCCACCGGCACCATTGAAATGAATGTGTCTGACTCCGGGGAGCGCCTGGTCGCGCAGGAATCGGGCGATGCCTGGAAAATCGGGGTTCGCAATCCCGGTGCGATAGTAACTCTGGGGATGACACGCATAGTAACTCAAAACCGCGATGGGACGATCGCTGTCCCAAAAGCTGACCAACGTCACAAAGGGATCGATGACTCCCTCCGGCTCGGCCCGCAACGCGGGATCACGGGTCGCCGTGTAGCGCACTGCTTTAATTTTTCCGTCCGACCCTGGAATCCGGCGGTTGGAAGCAACCTCCTTCACTTCCGCACGCCCCCATCCCACCTGATTAAACGGAAGAGTGTTCGTCATCGCACCGGAAAGTGCCGCGGCGGCGCGGGCAATCGTCGGGCGCCCCCAGGCGGCATCAAACGCGCCCGGCGGCAGTTTTCTTTGCCGTAACACGCGCTCGGTGTCGGTGTCGAACACCGGAGCATCGTGCTGATGAATCGCGTGGACACTGACCCGGCTGCGGGAGGTTCCGGCCGCAGCCGCCAGCGCCTCCCGAAACTCATCGTGCCCGCCATTGGCAATGCCAATCCAGTCCACCGAGCAAAGCACCACGGGATCTCCCATGCCCGTGATGACCACACCGCGGCAGCGTAATCCGAGTTCACCTACTGCTTTCAATGGATCATACATCAACTGGCTGCCCGTCGGAGGGGTGGCGTCGACATCAAAGGTCGCAAGCCGCAATTCGGCACTCGACCCGGATTGGGCGTAGAGACCTGCACCGACCAGCAGGACTAGAAATCGGACCGGGATAGGCATGGAGGGACGGTTGTCCGTCCGGCGCCAATCAGCAACCGGATTTCCGGCCCGACCGGCTGGACGCGTCCTCAGTCCCGGAAACAAAGGCAGGCCGAATCTGGAGCGCGAGGCATCGGATCAGTTTCGGTCGGACAGCGTCTGGCCTGGCGACGGCGTTGTGAGCTTCCGTTGGAGACTCGCCGCCAGATCCGCGGTTACTTGGCGAGTCCGAACGTGGGGCGGCAGCTTCGCAATGGCGTCGGCCGCAGCGGAATAACTTTCCCGGGCCTCTTCCACCCGCCCCGCCTGCATCAGGACGTCCCCCCGGCGCGCGAGCCAGGACTCCTGCCGCGTCGACGTCGTGCTGAGTCGTTGAATCCTGGCCAAGGCAGCGTCAAAGCGCTTGAGTCTTATTTCCAAATCCAGAGCCGGAACTCCGAGCGACGGAAGATTACCCAATTTCGCGATCCCTTGGTCCAGTACGGATATCGCCTTCCCCGTCTGTTCGGCGTCAATCGCCGTAAGCGTCTGAGCGCATTCGAGGTAAAGTTCCGGTTCCGGATGGGGGGCCAACTCGATCGCCCGGAGAAAATCCCCTGCGGCCTCGCGCGGTCGGCCACGCCGGGCTTCTATTCGAGCCCGAGTGATCAACCCATCCACGTGCAGGGGCAATTTCGTCAAAAACTTGTCCAACTCGGATTTGGCATCCTCGAAGCGGGCCGCGGCCAGCAGCATTTGACCCCGACCGAGATGGATGGCATCCAATGTCGGAGCAAGCGCCTCGGCGCGGTCGAAATCGGCGCTCGCTGCGGCCCAATCCTGATGCAGATGGTTGAGCCGGGCACGTCGGAGATAGAGATCGACATCCTGCGGGAATTGCCGGATTTGCGAGGTGATTCGGTTGATTTGATCGTGCAGATCACCGTGGCCGGAGGCGATCGCCAGGGTCAGCAGCCACGCGGCCAAAGCGATCATTCGCGCTGACCTGTCGAATCTCCGACGGAGGGATTTCATTTCCTCGGTGTCTTGGCGGATGCGGTGTTCGAGTAGGCGGATGACCCGGCGGAATTGGTGGCCCGTACCCGGTAGTAATAGATCTTGTTGGCAGTCAGACCGATGTCGGAATGAGTCGTTGCATTCGCGCTGGTGAGCGCGACCTGCGTGAACGATGTGCCGTTGAGCGAACGCTCGATCCGGTAGCCGGTCTCGTTGTTGGCATTGTCGGACCAGTTCAAGTTGATCTGCGACTTGGATACGGCCTTGGCGACGAGGCCGGTAGGCACGGCAGGAATGGGCCCATTCACGGTGATATTCACCGGAGCGGAAGCGGTGCTCGCCCCCAGATTGTCGGTGGCGGCGGCGGTCAAAACGTAGGTGCCAGCGGCCACGCCGCTCCAACTAAAAGTGAAGGGCTGACCGATGACACTGGCGATAAGAGAGCCGTTGGCGTAGAAATCAACCTGCCGAACAGTGCCGTCGGAGTCGGCCGCGGCCGCGGTGATCGTTATGCTGGCTGGCGCCGTAAACGTTGTATTCTCCGTCGGGCTGCTCAGGCTGACCGTGGGCGGCGTGTTCGGCAGGTGCTTGATGATGGTGAAATAGTCATCCACGGCACCGGTTTCCCGAATCAATTTTGCGTCCAAGCGATTGCTGACGACATCGATTGCCAGCGAGCCGACGTGCAATGCGGAGTAGAACATCGCGGGATGGGGCGTCGGATTGTACTCCGCCGTGCTGCCGCCGGTCCAGCTTGTGACATGCCCGCCGTTGCCGGCGACGAGATAAACGACTCCCTGGTTGGCCGCAAGGCCGAGGGGCTTCGTGTAGGCACCGTCGATGCCCTCACGCCCACCGCCCGGATTGAGTTTCATCAGGTCACTGAAGTTCGTCGACTGGCCGTAGTGCCCATTGATAAAAAAGGAGCGTTCATAGCTGTGGCTATGGCCGCAGAGCACCAGATCCACGCCGCCTGCCTCCAGGATCGGCAGCACGTAGCCCCGCATCTCGATCAATTCCGTCTCGGTGTCGGAATTGTGCGAGCCCTTGGTATAAGGAGGATGGTGCCAGAAGGCGATGATCCAGTCCTGCGTGGTAGCGGTGAGATCGGCCTGCAGCCAGGTCAGCATCGCGCTTCCCGGCAGGCGCGATGAAGTCATCGAATCCAACGCAATGAAATGAATCCGGCCGTAGTCGAACGAATAGTATTTCTCAGTGCCCGAAGCCACCCCGCCCGACTCGGCCGCCATCGGGAGGTTGAAGATCTGAAAA
This sequence comes from Akkermansia muciniphila, assembly GCA_945900455.1. GTDB lineage: Bacteria > Verrucomicrobiota > Verrucomicrobiia > Limisphaerales > UBA9464 > SIBK01. Next base: position 13,276 of record CAMDJH010000016.1, on the reverse strand, counting down.
TAGGGGATGGTCAACGACGGATTCGTGGACTGCGCGGTTTCGTGATTGCCGATTGCCGACCAGAGGACCGATTGCCGAAGATAGGCCGGGTACATGTTAAAAAGCCCCGCCTGGAACTCGGCGTCGGTTCCCGTATTATAAGCGTCGTCGCCGAGCATCAACCAGACATCGGTGTAACGTCCGGCGGCATACCCGGTATAGCCATTGCGGACCGCGGCCGCCGTGGTGTTGGCCGTGCCGGAATCCCCCAGGACCCAAATCCGGGTCGGGTGCGCAGTGCCCAGGGGAGGCGCGGTATAGAAGGCATAGTCGGGACCACTGGCGAGGGTGCCGACTGTGGTCCCGATGCCATAGTAATACAATGTATCCGGCGTCAAACCGCTGACCTGAATTGCGTGCTCGGTGGTGACGGTGGCATCATCAAACGCGACACTGAGGCTGCCCGGGGAAGTACCGACGGTGACTCGACTGTTGGCCGCCACATCGGTACGCCACCGAACGATCACCCCGGTGGGTGTTGCGATTTGCAGATAAGGGCCGCGGGTGAGAACGGGAGGGGTCAACCCGTCCGTGAGGCGCAAATCGAAGCTGATGTCCGAGCTGATACCCGATTGTTGGTGGATCTCGACGGCCAGAATGTTTGACCCCACTACCAATTGAGTCGGACTCAGAGTAAACGGATAAAAGGTCGTGGTCTCATCCGCACCGCTCACCGCCACCAGGGCGGGGGTCGACGAGTTGATGGGTCCGGTTGGCAGGTTGCTGCGAGCCACCTCAGTTCCGTTCAGATAGACCACTGCCCCATCGTCGCGCAACAACTCCAGCCTCAGTCCTGTCAGGACGTTGGGATCAGCCACGGTGAAAACCTTCCGGAAGTAGGTCGTGATGTATTTCGCCGCGGAGTTGGGTCCGAAACTTACGATCGTTGCCTCATCGCCATCTCCATAACCCAGTTGGGCGGGGCCACTTGGCCAAGCGCCATCGTCATAGGCCAGCGTGACCCACGCCGGGGACAAGCTGGCTCCGGTATCGAGGTACTTCCAGATGGCACCCTGGGGAACGAAGGTAAATTGGGCTTGGAGATCCCCTAGCGTCGCTGCGAAAGCGATGAAAGCTGCGACGGGGATGAGGCGAGGGTAGAGATTCATGGCGCAATGGCTGGTGAAGATCCCAAAGGTAATTGGTTCCGGCGTCCCACGGATAGACGGCCGTCAGGTTCATTGGCGTTGCCTTCGACGTGAACCGTCTCCAACGGTAACTCCGTCACAATCAACACTCCGCATTAAAAGGCAAGCTAATGATAAGATATTTCTTTTTTTTGATTTATCCATGGGAATGCACGTATCACATTGGTGTTTATTTACTCTAATTGACAACAGAGTGAACGTTTGTGGACTCGGCAACCTTGATTTCATCCTTTGAAACTGGAGGTTTTCGGGTGAACGCCTCTTCCCGCAGCGTCGGATCCAGCAAGGCTGAAATGTCCGCCGCGCAGATATTGCGGTTCGGCCAATTCATGCGTCATCCTTTGATCCGTGAAAGAACCACTCCTGAGACTGCTGGGGCAGGAAACGTATGTTCCGTCAAACGTGCCGGAATTGCTGGGGCTGCTCGGACAGCCGCCCGAACGCCAGCAGGATTTGCAACGAGCGATCCGCGATCTGGAGCAATCCGGCCAAATCGCGCGCATTAAGGGAAATCGGTACATCATTCCACGCGAGGCCGATTTGATTCCGGGACGCATTCGCATGAACCGTCAGGGGAAGGGATTTCTGACTCCGGACGATTCCACCCTGAAGGAGATTGCCATTCCAGAGAGCGCCACTGGGACGGCCATGCACGAGGATCGGGTGCTGGTGCGCCGCGATCTTGCGTTGCGACCGCCGCGGTCAGGCGACGAGATTCAAGCCACGGGTACCGTCCTGCGGGTGCTGGAACGGCATCGCACGCAGATTGTAGGCACGCTCCAGCGCAGCCCGCGTTTTCTCTATGTCATTCCCGACGACCCGCGTACTCCGCACGACATCTATGTGCCGGAGCCGCGCGACGTCGGTCGCAAGGCGCTGGTTGGCGACAAGGTCGTGGTCGAGCTGCGGGCCTGGGAATCGCGACACACGAATCCGGAGGGAGAGATTGTGGAGGTTCTTGGCGCGCCCGATGCCGAGGGAGTGGACATGCTCTCCGTGCTGCGTCAGTACAATCTCCCGCTACACTTTCCGAAGAAGGTTCTCGACGAGGCGCGTGGCATTGGCGGAACGGTGCGTCCCGAGGAAATTGCGGGGCGTGAGGATTGCCGGCGGCATCCGGTTATCACCATCGATCCCGACGATGCCAAGGACTTCGACGACGCGATCTGTTTGGAACGGGTTTCCGGGGACCACTGGAAACTCTGGGTCCATGTCGCCGATGTTTCGCACTATGTGACACCGGGAACCGCGCTGGATGACGAGGCGCGCCGGCGGGGCAACTCGACCTATCTCGTGGACCGAGTCATTCCGATGCTACCGGAGGCGTTAAGCAATGAACTCTGTTCGCTTAAGCCCAACGTGGATCGCCTGACCAAGTGCGTGGAATTTCTGATTGCGCACGACGGCCGGGTGTTGAAGACGCGGTTTTATGCGGCGGTGATTCATTCCCAACGCCGTTACACCTACCGTGAGGCATTCGAAATTCTGCAACGCCCGCCGTCGGGTCCGATCGAGGAGATGTTGCATCACACGAACGATCTCGCGCAGAGGATTCGGCGACTGCGCTTCAAAGCAGGCGCGCTCGAACTCGATTTCCCGGAGATGAAGATCCGCCTCGATGAACAAGGCCGGGTGGCCCGGATTGAAAAGGTGGAGAACGACATCTCTCATCAATTGATTGAAGAATTCATGCTGTTGGCCAACGAAGCCGTGGCGGCGCGTTTGCTGCATTTGAAGCGGGCCGCCGTACACCGGGTGCATGAGGAACCGGACGCGCGACGTCTCCTGGAATATCGCGACGAGGTCCTCAGTCATCATGTTCCGTGCGGGAACCTGAGTCTCCGCGCCGAAGTGCAAAAGTTGCTGCATCGCCTGGGCACGTTGCCGATCGGACCCGCGCTGAAGATCGGCTTTCTTAAATCCCTCATGCGAGCCCGTTACGCCGTCGAGCCGCTGGGTCATTACGGCCTGGCGAAGAAGCACTACGCGCACTTCACCTCGCCGATTCGGCGTTACGCGGACTTGGTGGCACATCGCGCGTTATTCGAGGACGGGCACGGTCCGAAACATTCGCTCCGGGAAACGGCCGAGCATATTTCCACGACCGAGCGCAATTCAGCGGACGCTGAGCGCGACAGCAAGGACGTGAAGCTGTACGCATTTCTGAATGCCCAACTCAAGTCAGCGCGGCCGCAGATCTATTCCGCTCTCGTGACGGACCTGCGAAATTTCGGATTTTTCGTTGATGTGACGAACCTGGGCATGAGCGGCCTCGTTCCCTTCTCCGAGCTGAAGGACGACTTCTACATCTTCGACCCGGCACGGCTCCACGTCGTCGGACGCCGCACCCGCCGGATCATCAAGTTGGGCGATCGATTGGACGTGCAAGTTGCCAAGATCGATCGCTTCAAGAAGCGGGTGGACTTCCGGTTGGCGAAGAGCCCGCTGTCGCAGCCCTCGAGAACTGCGCGACCCGTACCGTCCGCCCAAAGCCGCCGCAACCCTCCTCGTTCCCAGAAGTTCGACCGCGGTGGTTCGCCCAGCCAGCCTCGTGCCGGTACCCCACGCCCGACCGGGGTCTCCCGACCGCCTGCCCCGGCCCGCACGCTGCCTTCCTCCCACTCCAGGCGTCCCGTGTTACCGAGCGCGAGTCAAAGCGGTCCAAGGCGCCCCGCCAGTCGGCCCAGTCCACAGCGGCCGGGCCGCGGTCAAGAATCCACGCGAGCGAGGCAGCCGGGTTCAAAGCAGGCGGGTCGCAATACCCGACCCTTGCAGGCGGCAACGTCCAATCAACCGCAGCGACACGGGACGCAACGCCCAACTCGACCATTTCGCGCCGGGGTTGGCTCCGGTGGGACAAAAGTTCCGAACTCGGAGGGCACGAGGTCATCCTCACGTTATTGACCAAAGTGGGGGCGTATCCCGAACTTCACCGCCAGCCCCGGTTTCTTCATCACATGGGTATAAATCTGTGTCGTCGACACATCCGCATGTCCAAGCAGATCCTGTAACGTGCGGATGTCCGTGCCGCTTTCCAGCAGATGCGCCTTCAATCCCTCCAGCAGGCGCATGCCGCTGCCGTATAGAAGCCGTCCGATCAAACTCTGCGTGCCCGCCATTTTTTCCAACACCGCTTGCACCTCTTCCCGGCTCAAGAGGTACGCCCATAAATCGGCCAAACAATTGCTTGCGAACCTCGGCTGAAGAACTTTAAAGTTCGCAAAAATGGAACATGCTCGGCCAAACCCACGTTTGGCGGAATATCTGTTCGGTCGAGCCAATCTCCACGTTCAACATGAGCGCCAGGTTTTCATTCGTGTGATTCGTGTGATTCGTGGGCACGCTCGCATTTTCTTTTGCCCACGAATCACACGAATGACACGAATGCCTGAGCCGATTGACGCTGGAGTTCTTCGAGGTCCGGAGGCCGAACCAGGCTGCTCCAGTGAACACGCCGGTTGCGTCGTGGTTCCATGCCGGATGCCCTCGGCGGCGCGTCACTAAGCAGCAGCGTTCGGCATGATCCAAGCCGCAATGACCATTCGCAATCGCAATAAACGGAGCGCCTATTTTCTCGCTGCAGGACTCGTGTTAATGGCTGCGGGCGTGGCGCTCGGCTCGGTTGCTTCTTTCATGATTGGGCTTACGGTCGCCGCGGTCGTTGTTCGGTACCGTGCTTCACCCTGGGAGTACCTTTGCTTCGTTGCGGTGCTGATTGCGCTGCCCGTGTGGGGATTCTGTACTGGTTCTCATCCTTGGTGGCCCTCTTCGCCCTTGGTCGGTGCCATTCCGTTTATGTTGTCCTACGTCTTCGATTATCTCGGTGAGCGGAGACAGAAACGTGCCCCAACTGCGGAGGCAACCGTGCCCGGAGGGGCAAGTGATGGCGGGACGCTTGCCGAACCAATCGCTGCACCGAATGTCGGCCTCGCCACGCAGCCTGGTAGTTCGGAAGTCAGGGAGGGTCCGCCATCGGTGAGCTGATGCGTTGATATGCCATCATGCGCCGCGATAGTACAGTGCTGTCGCGCAATTTTATAGCTGAACTCAAGGGAGTACCATGTGACGGTGTTGACATTGAGGACCAATTTCAATGCCATGCATTTATATGGCTTCAGTTCGAGTGTAGCACTTGTGGACACGCCGAGTTTTTTGAGGATGCAGACTACCCTCATCTTGGCTGGATAGTTTCGGCAGCCATACGAGCGCGCAAGGAGGGCTGGCATTCGGCTCCCTGGTCATCGGAAGGCATCCTAGAGGGATGCTTGTTGTGCTCAACACCCAAGCGTTGAGAGATTCTGCGGACGACGCGGCCTAACACCCAAGCGGAATAGGTCGAGCGGAGAGTGGCTGATTTCGGGCAAGGATCTGACCGCTTGACTTATTTCGCGGTTGGAGGAAGCCGCGGTGGAGGCCGCAGTGCTATAGGTAAACTACCTCACGCCGGAAGTCCGAAGGAAAGTACTCCGGTAGAATATCCGGCTCCATTCGCAACGAACGGGTAGCGATTGCCAACGGGAGCTCGTTTTCAGAGGATCACGATGCCTCGTATGCGCCTGTTGGAGGAGGTGTCGCTGATCACAGACAATAGCAGCCCCTACCGCAGCTCGCTGAAATTGCGCGCTGCGATTGGCTGGAATGCTTGGCGGGTGATGGATCTTCCACCCCGAACTGTAACAACGTCTCCGCAGCGGCAATAAACGGCAGCGTATAGATCGCCTGCTGGTTCTGGAGAGCCAGGCGCCCTGGAGATTGGCCATGTTCTGATTGTCCCGGAGGGACGGTTGAGTCGGTGGCATGCTCATGCACGAAGAATGTTGTCCCCTATCGTGGGCTTGATTGTCAGCCGTCCCTCCGGGACCTGCTGGTATGTACTGTAACCCGGCGTTGAAACGCCGGGCTATGGTCGAGCGTCCCTCCGGGACGAACCGACAAATATGCCCAATCTCCAGCCACGGCGTGAGCCGTGGGGTAGTGTTGGCGCAAAACGCAAGCCCCGTCAGGGGCGACAGAGCCCGAGGATAATGCGCCCTATTGTGGCGATATTCTCTGTCGCCCCTCCAGGGCTCGCGCACCGCGCGCCTGAAATCCCACGGCTGACGCCATGGGCTAAGTTCTTGCGACGCTCCGCGCCTCCGGAACGGTCAAACTCCAGAGCCAAGGGATGGAGGACCCCTGGCAACGTGAAGACCCAGTGGGACACACGCAATTGAAGACGGGCCCCATCAATGTCGGACACTTGCAGATGGATGGCTTCGGAGAGGCGAAAACCGCCGCCAAAGACCGTCATGAGAAAGACTCGCGCGAAGGGATCGCCCTTGGTGCCGACGGTGATGAGCCGCTCGATCTCTTCGGGGCTGAACACACGGGGCGTCTGGATGCGACGGGGAGGACGCTTGATCCCGACGAGGAGGGGCTCGATGTCTTGGCCCAGCAACCCGCCGTAGAACGCGCGAAGGGCATTGATGGCGAGATTGATGGAGGACGCGGAAAGCTTGCGCTCGGTGATGAGGTGGAGTAACCACGTGCGGATCTCGGGCTGACCGAGCTTATCGGGAGAGCGATGATGAAAGGTGTAGAGGTGACGGATCGAGTCGGTATAAGCCTCGACGGTGCGGCGCGCCTTCTGTTGGAGGATGAGATAATCGATGAAGCGCTGGCGAAGGGGCGATTTATTGTGATGGCGTATAGCGACCGAAGTCTTTGCTGGGGAACCTGTGGAAGTGGCAACAGAACTTATGGATGATTTAGTCATAGGACCGGAGACTGAGCTCCAGTCCACTCCAATCGTCCACTACGGCGAGGCCCCCCGCGCAGCGGCTTCGTTCAACCATGCGCTGCAGCGAACGGCCTCTTGCGGTTCGCGTTCTATGGTTTCAGCTTTATTTTCCGCTCTGTCGGCCGTCACGACCGGTGTCGAGGCCGCCGCTGAGCTGAGTCGTTAGGTGCTTTTTGACGCCCCGTGATCGCTGACATTTCAACTCTTGTCTTTCCATCCGCAACCAGGGACGTTTGGAGCATGAATTTGGCTGTTGAGACCGAACAGGAAGCGGATGGACGATGGATCGCTGAAGTTCCTCAGATTCCAGGCGCTTTGGCGTACGGCGCTGACCGTCGGGAGGCTATTTCGCGGGCCGAAGCTCTTGCATTGAGAGTTCTTGCCGACCGCCTGGAGCATGGCGAGATGCCCCGAGAACTCGACGAGGTTTTTTTGGTTGCGGTATGAGCCAGTGGGGAGCCGCCAAAGCTAGGCGAGTGTTTGCTGCCCTTTTGAGGATCGGCTGGGTTATCAAACGTGACTCTGGCGGTTCTCACAAGATTCTGGCGCGCATGGGTTGGCCTGACTACGTTTTTTCGTTTCATGACGGCGAGGAGATTGGACCTCGCATGCTCTCTCGCATTGCCAAGCACACCGGCCTGAATCCGGGCGACTTGTAGCTACGGCCGGGGAGCACCTAACACCCAAGCGGAATAGGTCGAGCGGAGAGGGGCTGATTTTAGGCAAGGATGGGACCGCTTGACTTATTTCGCGGTTGGACGAAACCGCGGTGGAGGCAGCAAACGTATAGGTAAACTACCTCGCGCCGGATGTCCGAAGGATAACGCTCCGGTGGATTGCCGGGCACCATTTGCCCAAGATCCCGTAATGCCGGATCTTCGTGAACCCCGCCGGCAGGTTGAGCAGACCCAAGGGGCTGTGGATCTGCCCGAGCCGTTCCTTACGGACGTGCAGATAGCGAGCGGTGGTCGCGAGATACGCGTGCCCGAGGAGCTTTTGTACGACGGTAATCTCGACCCCGCCTTCCAGAAGCAATGTGGCAAAGCTGTGTCGCAATGCATGAATCCAGAGCTTCTTCTTCAACCCGGCCCGACGCAGGGAGCGGTAGAAGATATTTCGTGCGGTGCCCTTACAGATGGGCTCCTGATCGTGGCCTTGAGAAAAGATCCAACGCACGGGCCGATGGACCCGGTACCACGGGCGCAATTCGGCGAGCAGCACAGGGCTGAGAAGGGTCATCCGTTGACGCCCGCCCTTGGCGTAGGAAACACGTAATTGAAGACGGGCCCCATCAATGTCGGACACTTGCAGATGGATGGCTTCGGAGAGGCGAAAACCCCCGTAGAATGCGCGGAGGGCATTGATGGCGAGATTAATGGAGGACGCGGAAAGCTTGCGCTCGGTGATGAGGTGATAACCACCAATGTATGGATGATTTAGTCATAGGACCGGAGTGTGAGCTCCAGTTCACTCCTGTCGTCCACGACGGCGAGACCGTTCACAACGCTTTTACTAGTCTCTTCGAACAGAAGCACACGAAGAGAACTAAGATTCGTCCTGTCATTATTGGCCTTCGTTTCCTTGGTTTTCTTCTGTTGCCATTCCGACAACTTCAAGATGCACCGGCGGACTCGCGGACGCACGGGTTCAATCATGACGCTTGTCCACCTTTCCCGGTCTCACTATGGTTCCGTCCATGTCTACCCTCCGAGTGATGCTTCGATGGCAAGTCTCCGCCATGATCTTGGTGTTGGCGACGAGCCGGGTGGCGTCCGGTGCGCCGGACTGGCCACAATTCCGCGGCCCGCGCGGCGATGGGCATTCTAGTGCCGGCCAGTTGCCTCTGTCGTGGAATACCACAAACAACATCGCTTGGAAGATCGCAATCCCTGGCAGCGGCTGGTCTTCGCCCGTACTCTCGGAAGGACGGCTCTATCTCACCACGGCGGCCCCAATCGATGGCGGAGCGGATCTTTCCCTCCGGACACTCTGTCTTGCGGCCAAGGATGGCCGGATATTGTGGGACGTGGAAGTCTTCCGCGAACTGGCCGGCAAGGCGCCCCGCATCCATGGCAAGAACAGCCATGCCAGTCCGACACCGGTAATCGACGGGAATCGCGTCTTCGTCCACTTCGGTCACGAAGGCACGGCCTGCCTGGATTCCAGCGGTGGAATCCTTTGGACCAACACCTCCCTGCGTTACGCACCGGTGCATGGCAACGGGGGATCGCCGATCCGCGTTGGCGATTCCCTGATATTTAGCGTGGATGGCGGGAGCGACCCGGCCGTAATCGCCCTGGACGCGGCAACCGGGAGGCAGCAATGGAAAACTCCGAGGCAGACCACGGCGAAGAAAACGTTTTCGTTCGGCACGCCTCAATCGATCGAGATCGACGGCCGCACCCAAGTAATCAGCCCCGGCAGTGGATTCGTTGGAGGCTACGACCCGGCGTCGGGCAAGGAGCTTTGGCGGGTTCGTTATGGGGAAGGGTACTCGGTAATTCCACGCCCGGTGTTCGCGCTGGGGCTGCTGTTTATCGGAACCGGTTATGACCGCCCCAGTGTCCTCGCGATCCGTGCCGCCGGGGCCTCGGGAGATTGCACGGACTCACAGATTGTTTGGAATACGGCAAAAGGAGCTCCGAACACACCGTCGATGCTCGTGGTGGGTGACGAACTTTATTTTGTATCCGACGCGGGCATCGCCACGTGTGCCGATGCCCAAACGGGAACCGTGCATTGGAGCGAGCGGTTAGGTGGGGATTTTTCCGCCTCCCCACTTTATGGAGACGGCCGGATTTATGCGCAGAATGAAGCCGGCACCGGGTTTGTTCTCAAGCCCGGCAAGACGTACCAGCTACTGGCCCGAAACGAGCTCGACGAGCGCAGTCTGAGCAGTTATGCCGCGACGGACCGCACGCTTTTCATCCGGACCGCAAGTCATCTTTGGAAGGTTGCGACGCCTTGATTCGCATTTGGCGACTGACAGCCGGCCGGTGACGGTTCACGCTGTCCCCCGTGATCCACCCACAGTTGGACCGTCTGTTTTTGGGTGCCGTCGAGATGCAGGCGTCTGACCTGCACATAATGGCCGGAGTCCCCGCTGCGTTCCGCGTCACCGGAGAGATCATTCTTGCCGACGAAGATTCCTTCTCTGCCGAACAGGTGACGGCGATGGCGTACTCGCTGATCACGGATTCCCAGCGGCTGAAATTCGAGCTGGACTGGGAATTGTGCCTGTCGGTGAAACATCCCCGGGTCGGTCGGATCCGCGTCACGCTGTACCGCCGGAACGGCGCGGTGGAAATGTGCTTTCGATTCTGCGGTGATTCCGTTTCCACCCGACAGGATCTGGGACTGCCCGCCAAACTCGATGACCTCGTCCGCCGCCCGAATGGCCTCGTGCTGATCGTCGGCTCGACTGGAGCCGGCAAGACCACCACGCTCAACTACCTCGTCGACCTCATCAACAGCGAGCGACGCTGCAAAATTCTCACGCTGGAAGATCCGATCGAGTTCGTTCACGAAAACCGCCGCGCAATCATCGTTCAGCAGGAGGTCTTGACGGATGTCCGCTCATTCAATCGAGCGCTCATTCATGCGCTGCGACAGGATCCCGACGTCATCGTGGTCGGCGAGATTCGTGACCACGAGGCCATCGCGACCGCTCTGACTGCAGCGGAAACTGGGCATCTCGTCCTGGCGACCATGCATTCCCCGGGAGTAAGTCATGCTCTGGAGCGAATTATCGGCGTCTTTGAAGGCGCCGCGCAGCGGCAAGTCATCCTCCAACTGGCCAACACGCTCCAAGGGATCATCGCACAGGAACTGCTCCCATCGGTGGACCGTCTGCGACGCGTGTTGGGTTATGAGCTCTTGGTCGCCAATCACGCAATCCGCACGGTCATCCGTCAGAACGAACTTCATCACCTCTACAATGTGATGCAGACCAGCCAGCGAGATGGAATGGTGTTGATGGACAATTGCCTCCATGATCTTTACTCGCGGGCGCAAATTAGCTACGACACGGCCGTTAGCCGGGCTCGGCATCCGGATCGATTCAAACTTGCTGAGTGACGCCGACGCGTGATCGGACCGGATATGGATGGCACGCAATTGAGCCTTAGCGTCTTTTTGGTGAGCGGTTGATGGAGGATCGTGCCGGCGGCTTCTTTCCAGAAGTGCTGCAGGGGTTATTGCATCCATTTCATGGCCCCTTATGAACATGCTTTTCCTCAGGCCCAAAGGGCCGTCATCCCTAAGCCCAGGCCATCGGCCTGTAGGGCAGCAATCCGTCTTACCCTCTGACAGCCGTTGTCTGACCCCATGGGGCACATTGGGGCTCGTGAAAACATCCAACAGTCGTACCACAAATCAACTGACCTTCGGCCTTGCGGTTCCTAATCGGCGTCGCGCGGCCTCCCGGCGATGTCCGCCCGCCCGGGCCGCCTGGTGGTTTGCAAAAATGCGACAATTGGTCGCCGAAGGCTCCGAGAGACCCCCGGCTCTACGAGACTGCCCGGGTGGGTCGCGCTAAACAACGCGGGGGATTGTCCGCTTTTTGGTGGGAGAAAGCTCCCGACTCCGGCACTCTCCGTCAGTGAAATTTTGCATCTGTAACGAGATCTACAAGGGGTGGCCGTTGCCCGAGATTTTTCGCCACGCCCGTGCCGCTGGTTACGACGCTGTGGAGATTGCTCCGTTTACGATCGCCACCTACGTCACGGACATTCCCCCCGCCCGCCGTCGCGAGATTCGCGACCAGGCCGCCGCCGCCGGCATCGCCATTTCGGGAATTCACTGGCTGCTCGCCCAAACCGAGGGCCTGCACATTACGACAGCGGACGCCGCAGTGCGCCGGCGCACCGCCGCTTATCTTGTTGACCTCGTCCGCTTTTCAAAGGAACTCGGGGGAAAATTCCTCATTCTCGGGTCGCCCAAACAGCGTGACCTCGCTCCGGGCGTTTCGGTTGAGGAGGGGTGTGCCCGAACGCTCGAAGTGGTGCGGGATGCGGTAAAGGCCGCCGAGGATCTAGGCCAGACACTCTGCTTCGAACCACTCGCTCCGAGTGAAACAAATTTCATTAACCGGGCTGCGGACGCCATTGCCCTGACGCACCGCCTGCCGTCACCGGCTTTCAAGATTCTGCTGGACGTGAAAGCGATGTGCTCGGAAGCCAAACCGATTCCACAGATCATTCAGGAATCCCGGGGCGAGTTCGCCTATTTCCACGCCAACGACCAAAACCTCAAGGGCCCTGGGTTCGGTTCGGTTGATTTTCTCCCCATTGGCTCGGCTTTGCGCGAGGTGGGTTATGACGGGTATGTTTCGGTGGAGGTCTTCGTCTTCGACGAAGGTCCCGACGCGATCGCCACCCGCAGTCGGGCGCATCTGCGACGCACCTTTGGAAAGTAACGCCAGGTGAGCAGGATCCGGATTGTGCCAGAAAGTCGGCTGCCGGAAGTGGTGTTGACAAAACGATGACAACTGTTTCATTTGATGTATGAAAACAATCACAATCAATGTATCTGAGCTTGTCTATGAGGAGTTTCGGGCGTTTGCGGAAAAAAGGGATCGGAAAGCGTCGGAGTTGATCCGCGAGGCGATGGAGATGTATCGGCAAATGCATATGCACAGGCGTACGACGCTCCGGGATCGGAGGCCGGCTAGTGTAGGTGGGCCGATTCAGGCGATAACCGGCGGGGATGATTTGCTGGAGGAAATGCTCAATGACGCACGGGATTGATACCGATTTTTTGGTTGCGGTGGAGATACGCGACCACCCGTTCCACCGGCCGGCGGATGACTTGCTGGAAAACCTCCTGGCGGGCGGACATGACTTCGCAGTGGCACCCCAGATTTTGGCAGAATTCGTTCATATCGTTACTGATTCGAAGCGAATGCCACAGCCACTGACGATTTCCGGGGCCATCTCCCGGGCTGAGCATTGGTGGCAGGCCGCGGAGGTGCAGCGGGTCTTTCCAGATGGGGAGAGCGTGACAAATTTCCTAGAATGGTTGACGCGATACCAACTGGGACGAAAAAGGATCTTGGATACCCTGTTGGCAGCTACCTACCAGCGGGCCGGCATCCGGCGACTCGTGTCGAACAATGAACGTGACTTTCGGGTCTTCGACTGGTTGGCGATCGTTACGTTTCGGTAGGGTGCTTTCGAGGTTGCGTCGTGCGAGCCGAGGAAGCCGATGCCACTCACGCTAGAAGCGATGTATACTTTAACGTGACAAGCGGTCGCTGGAATCCCCCTGATCCGCGGATAGGAATCTGAAAATGAGGGAAAAAGCTCTCTAC
>CAMDJH010000015.1 GCA_945900455.1 Akkermansia muciniphila | reverse complement strand
GCCAGACGACGACATACCCAGTCCTGAGCTTCGTCCATCAATCATGTCAAAACGCTGAAGGCGATGAGCCAGATCCGTGGTTAACTCTTCGTCATATTGTCCCGTGGTTACCTGGACGCGGTCACCAAACAAATCCTGGATGGCATTGGCGATATCGAAAGCGGTCGGATACTTCATCGTGAACACTTCCGTCTTCTCCTCCTGGAACGAGGCCAGATCCTGTTTGAATTCGAGGATGGTAAAGACTCGATAGACTTCGGTTTTCGGATCTTTCCGGAACCACATTCCGTGGGAATTACAAAGGCTTTCCAGGATGTCCGTGGCCGGGAGGTGGGACAGATATAGACTGATCGGAACGGTGCCCGCCAGCGGCGACGGGGCGATGTTCAGGCCGGTCGCCTCGGAAATTAATCGCGCCGCCTCGGTAAAGGTCACATGTTGCATTTCGATCAGCTCGATTATGCGGTCTGCCGGCTTCACGGCGGCTTGGCTTTGGGCGTCGATCAGGATTCGTGCGGTATATCCAGTGGGACTGCCGCGCAGGGATTCGAGCAGGCGCGGATCGGGGCTGGTTGGGTCACGGGGTCCCGAGGCCGCAGCGGCGGAAGCGGGGGCGACTGAACCCAACCGGACTTCCTTGAGGAGTTGGTTCCGGTCGTTGGGTGTCTGGCCACGCGCCGCCGCCAAGCCAAGCATCAGAAGTGGTAGGCCGGCAAACGCTGGGGAGATTCGGCGATAGCGTTTTCGATGGAGATGCATAGTGACGAGAGGGGAGGGACTATTTTCCAGTGGGCCCGGCGGCCGCGTAGAGAGCGAGGAAGAAAGTGATATAGACGTACCCAACGATGCCGCCGACGAAGACGATGATCGCGGGTTCAACCAGGGAGCTGAGCTGGCGGATTAGAGTGCCCAGGAGTGTCTCGTGAAAGGTCGCCACCTCGTCGAGCACGATGTCCAGGGTTCCGGCCGCTTCGCCGACGGCGGTCATCCGCCCGAGCATCGGCATGAATGCATCCTTTGTTTCGGTGAGGGATTCGGAAAGGCCGCCTCCGGCAAAAACGCGAGTTCGGGCATTGTCGACCACCGTGGTGAGATAACGATTTCGGCCTAATCGTGCCAGCGTGCGAAGCGCTTCCAAGACAGTGACGCCGCTTTGAACCATGATGCACATGCCGCGGGCAAAGAGTGCCGTCGCTGCCACGCGAAAGATGCGCCCTAACAGGGGTATCCGGAGCATGGCTCGGTCCATGATCAATCGCCCCTGTGGAAGCGAGTAACTCGCCATCAGGCCTCCGATAATCGCCGCCGTGACGGTTACAGTCGTCAAACCGTTCACTTGCGTCCACGCCGAGATATCGAGCAGGAGCTGAGTCGAGGGCGGCAGTTTGTGGCCCATCACTTTCAGGAACACCTGCAACTTGGGAATGACACCCACGATCATGAATCCGGTGACCCCCAGCGCGGCCACGAGCACGATCACAGGGTAGGTAAGGGCGGTGATTACCTGCGACTTGAGCAATCGGCTTCGCTCCATTCCTTCGGATGCCCGTTCGATGACAACGTCCAGATTGCCCGTCTGCTCGCCGACCTTTACCAACTGGACCGTTAATTGATTGAAGCATCGATGCTGAGCAAGCGCGTCGCTAAACGAACTTCCCTCCTGGATGCGCTCCATCACATTACGGAGCACCTTGCGGAGACGGTAGCGGTCGGCATGCTCGCCCGCGGTGTTGAGTGCGGCCAGTAGAGTGAGCCCCGAGCGCAACATCACCGCGATTTGAGTGAGTGTCATCTCGACATCAATGGAGCGGATGGGAAGCCAGTTGCGGGGGTCGATCAGCTCTAAAATGCCGGATTCACCCGAGTCACCGGCCGCCTGCACGTTGAGCACCAGCCAACCTCGCTGCCGGAGCTGCGCGGCCAGATCAATCGCCGACCCCGCCTGCTGAATTCCACGCTGGGTGCGACCTTTCGGATCTCGGGCGGTAAATGCGAAGGAGGGCATGGCTTATAGAATCCTCACCAAGCGGCCACCGCGGTCCGCACCTGTTCGGGTGAACTCTGGCCCGAGGTGATTTTGAGCATGGCATCGTCCAGAAGTGTGGGCAGATTGCGGACTTTCATTTCCTTAAATAGGTCGGCTTCCTGGGCACCGCTGGCAATGGTGTTCGACCAGGTTTCGTCCAAGGACAGAAACTCGAAAATTCCCAGGCGTCCGCTGAAGCCTTTGCCGCCACAATAGAGGCAGCCTCCGCCACGAAACGCGGGTGTACCCGCCAGTTCCGCCCGATTGAAGGACAACGCTTCGGTGACCGTTAGTCGGTCCGCAACTCGGCAGTGCGAACACAACCGGCGTACCAGGCGTTGCGCGATCGACAGCCGAAGGGTCGAAGCAATCAAATAACGCTCCACGCCCATGTCGGCCATGCGAGTGACGGCGCCCGGCGCTGAGTTTGTATGGAGCGAACTGAATACCAAGTGGCCGGTGAGCGAGGCTTTCACGGCGATGTCCGCTGTTTCTCCATCCCGGATCTCACCGATCATCACAACATCCGGATCGTGGCGCAGCACCGATCGCAATGCCTTGTTAAAGGTCGTCTTGTCCCCGCCATCCACCATCACCTGGGCAACTCCCTCGATGTCGTATTCAATCGGGTCTTCCAGCGTGATGATGTTCAAAGCTTCCATCCCGAGCAGGCACCGAATGCCCGCGTAGAGCGTCGTGCTTTTTCCGCTGCCGGTGGGGCCGGTGAGCAGGATCAGTCCGTGGGGCTGCGCCAGTGCCTTTTCAAACTCTCCCAGATGAGCCGGTCCCATGCCTAACCGTTCCAGTGTCAGGGTTCCGGTTTGCAACCCCAGCAGCCGAAGGGTCATTCGTTCGCCCCATTTGGTCGGCAACGTGGCAGCCCGAATGTCAATCGTTCGGTTGTCGCTTCCGTAGGTGTGACGAAGCCCGCCGTCCTGGGGCGCTCGCTTTTCGGAAATGTCCATGTTGGACAGCACCTTGAAGCGGTTGGTGAGCGCCGACGCCACGCTGGTCGGCAGTTTTTGAATCTCTTCCAGCGCGCCATCCACTCGGAATCGGAGGCGGAGATGGTCCGGGCCGGGATCGAGGTGGATGTCTGACGCCTGACGTAGAATGGCTGAATAGAGGATTTCGTCGGACAACGCCGACGCATCATACATCTCGCCCGGGACCGGGGCCCCATTCCGGTTCGGGTCCGAGGCCGTGACTGGTTTGCCGAGCACGGGAACGCTGCCGCCGCCATTCAAGTTTCCGTAGATTCGTTGCAAGGCACGCCGCAGTGACTGGGACTCTGCGGCGACGGCCACCAGTGGTTTTTCGAATTGTCGTTGAAACGCCCCGAGGGTCGCGAGGTCCAGCGGGTTGGCGCAGGCCACATGCACCTTTTCCTGCCAGAGGATGAACGGGAGCATCTCGCGCCGCTTGGCAAGATTCGGCTGCACCCGCAAGGCGACCATCGGGTCGACCTTGACCTCGTCCATGTTCAGGAGCGCGGGAGCTGAAGCGCCGTTTTGGAGGATTGTGTTCATTTAGTAGCCATTGGCCTGCGGAGCAGGGCTGGGTTGGTTTTGTTGCGATGCATGCGGTCTCGCAGCACCTGTGGATTCTTGGCGTAGGTGTAGGCGGTGTTCTCGGAAATCATTCCCTCGGAGACGAGCCGTGCAATGTCCTGCTCGAAGGTCTGCATCCCCTGCATGCCGCCCACCTCCATCGAAGAATAAATCTGCGAGCTCTTGCCCGTCGCGATCAAGTTGGCCACCGCGGGGTTAATGACGAGCACTTCGCTCATCACCGTTCGACGACGCCGACCCGTGCGGCCGGCTCCCGCCGCCGGGCCGTCCGCAAGAACTAATTGCTGGGCGACGACGGCCCGGAGCACGAGCGAGAGCTGCTTGCGCACGCCATCCTGTTCGCCGGCCGGGAAAACGGAAACCAAACGTTCAATCACGCCGACGCAGTCGCCGGCGTGAACCGTGGTAAAGACCAGATGCCCTGTTTCTGACGCCGTGATGGCGGTGCGGATCGTGCCGATCTCGCGGATTTCCCCGACGAGAATGACGTCCGGATCCTGCCGCAACGAGGCGATCAGCGCTTCGTTAAAATCCGTGCAATCGCGTCCCACCTGACGCTGATTCACCAGGCTCTTCGCCGATTTATGAATGTATTCAACCGGGTCCTCGATGGTGATGATATGGCCCGGAAACGTCTGGTTGATCCGGTCGATCAGTGCGGCGAGGGTCGTGCTCTTTCCAGCGCCCGTCGGGCCGGCGACGATGACCAAGCCGTCGGGCAGATCGCACAGCGAGTACAGGGTGTCGGGAAGTCCCAGTTCCTTGAGTGTGCGAAAACGGTCTTCGAGTTTGCGGAGCGACACGCAGAGTTGGCCACCGCGTTTATAGACGTTGTAACGAAACCGCGATCCGTCGGCGGAGGTCATCGCTCCGTCAGCGTCGCCACGGTCCTGTAGCGGGCGTACAAATCCATCGAGCAATTGCCCGCAAATAGCCTCCATTTCCTCCGCCGTGATCGGCGATTGATCCGGGGCGGTCGTCAACTGACCAAATTGCCTCAGCAACGGCGGCTGGCCGACCACCAAGTGCATGTCCGACGACTGGCCTTCCACACAAAGGTGGAGGAGGGCCGGAAGCCGGTTGACGAGGGTGACGGAGGGAGTCATTGCCAGAGTGCGATTTTCCAATTCTTCCGCTCCCGTTGAGCGGTGTTGGCCATCTCGAGGCTGACCGGCACGGACGGCAGATCGGAGGCGGCGATTTCCTGCAGCGCACCCAGCATTTGCAGATAACCGCCCGTCAATTTGATTTCCCAAAGCCCCGGCCCGTGCTGGCTGAGGGCCGCCGTTCGCGCATGCTGCACAAGGCGTGCAAGGGTGGGGGAAAGCCTTCCTTCCGCATTCAGCAACGGCGACTGTTCTTGCAGCAGCAGGCTGTGCCGACCCCAGAGTTCGGCGATCACTTCACTCGCGGCTCCGCGCCGGGCTGGGTTGATCCAGGGTGCCATGAGTTGTTCGACCTCCGCACGAAGGGGTTCCGTCTCCTGTTGGGCGGTCTTGACCTGGCTGTAGAGCTGTACCACTCGGTTTTCCTGATTCGCGATGTCCTTATCGCTCGGAGTCTTGGCGCGAGCCGAGTTGATCCGCGCGACGAGCCCCCGCAATTGCAACATCGGCTTGGCGGTGAAACTCCAGAAATAGAAGATCAGCAGCAAAATTGCTGGCAGAAACATCAAGAGGCGGACATCGCGCGAGGTTAGTTTCACAAGATGAGAATCCTCGGGGTTATTTCGCCGCGGTGGGAGTCGTCGGAATTTCCACCACATTCGTGATGGGCGAAAGCGTCCAGTCGAGCAACCAGGGGCCGCCGTCTTCCGCAAAGTTTAGTGCTCGCCTCCGAGGAGGATCGTACCTCCATCGCAGGGGCTCGGTGCCCGCCGCCAGATTGGTCGCGAACGCCTCCAGATGCGGAACAATCGAAAGGCCACTGATCTTCAGGACCCCTGATTGCTCGTCTACCGACGACAGCGTCAACTCGCTCGGAACGGAACTGACCAGCACCTGCAGCAGGCCTGCATGGCGGCGTCGCTCGATTTTGATCGATTCCTTCCAGTCGTTACGCAACATCCGGAGGGATACAGCCTGTTGTTTGAGCTGGGACAACTGGGCCTGCAAAGAGTCCCCTTTTGCTTTCGCGGCTTGCAGACGCTTCTCCGGCAATTCCGCCTTAACAAGTTCCGTTTGCAGGGTTTTTTGGCGGTTTTGCAGCCAGAACCAATGCCCCGCACAAATCATCGCGGCCAGCAGTGTCAAACCAAGGCCGATTGCGTATCGGGTCGAATCGGACATCGGCTTCGGCAGCGGTTTGACCAACGGCACCCGGGGAGACCGCGTGGAAAGCTCAATCGCCCAGGCCGTCAACCACGCCCGCAGCGTGGCATCATCGTCGAGGGCATAAATCTCCTCGTGGGATTCGCCGCCAGCAGGTTCCACCGTCTCCAGCGATAGGATGGATCGATCCCCCTTCGAATTCCGCGACGTGAACCACTGTTCCGCCTCGAGACGCCAGTCCCCGCGCGCGGGTGAAGCGGACAAAGCGTTCACTTGGGGTGCACCCCCCGGTGGCATGTCGACCGCGAGGACCACATCCTGCCACAGCTCGACGCGCTGAGGAGCCGGTGTCAAACCGGAGGAACTCCAGGGACGGACCAAGCCGCCCGGGTGTACAATTCCCAAAAGCTTGGCTCCTTTGGCTGCTAGGCTTTCTTCAATCAGCCCGAGCTCACTCGCGGATAGCTGCGTGACCCAAAACGACTTGTCGCCCGCGACCGCTGTCGTGGCGACGGCTCCAAGGATGGAATCAAACGGGCTGATGCCAGACATGCCCTCGGCCTCGAAACTGAGCGCATTGCCCAGCTCCTGTCCCTCCAGCCCGCCGACCTTGGTGGCCGGAACGGTCACCATCTGAGTCCAAGCCAGCGAATTGAGTACCCAGACTTTGGCGCGGTTTGCAGGCCCGAGCGCATAGGCCGCCTCGGCGAGGGCCGGAACGGTTGCCCCCGAAGCTGCCGGCCCCTTCCAGACTTGCTGGATATCATTCGAACCCTTACTCGGGAAATCTGCCCGAATAATCCGGGTGGACGTGAAGAAAAGAAGAGTCATGGACAGGGAGCAGCGGGGTGCGCGTGCCGCACTCTAACTGCCCCGGGCGTCAAACTTGACGGTGTTGATTCCTGGCACAAGCGTGTAAATGGCCGCTGGGCTCGTGTTGGTTACAATGGGCGGATTATTATGCACATACGTAACTCGGATGACTTTGGGCCCCGGAGGCAGGTTTGGAAAGGTAAATGAAAAAGTGTTTGGCGTGCCGACCGTATAAATTTGTGACTGCGAATAGGCAATAATTGGAGGAATCGAACCCGTGGTGGCGGCCGGATTCGGACCGTAAACCCGGACGTAAATTGTTCCCACATTAGTCGCAAGAGTCACACTGAATAAATTGTTTACATTATTGGTTGTCTTCACATTTCCTGTGACCTGCAACTGTGACGTTATGTCGTTGGTGCCAATGAGCAATTGCACTCGATCCTTGTCCAAGGTCCCCGCGAGCGGGTTTTCCCGGTAAATCGGTCCTTCAACTACAATCCCTGCGACTAAATTTGTTATCGACTGAATGGGGGCATATCCGGTCGGGTAATTTGTGTTTTGTGCGCCCCCGCCAAGAAAGCTATACAAGTTTGGAGTATACGCCAGCAGCGGATTCGGGTTGGCGATTACCTTTCCCCAGCCATCGTAAATGGAGGGTAATCCAGAACCGAGCTGGATATAGGGCCCACGCCATCCGCAGGGCACGAATACGGTGGCGTCGACATTGGCATCATTCGTGATATTAGGGCTCACCGCCTGGTAGAGTCCGTAGGTGGGCACATACGGGCTTTGGAGCGTCAGTTCGTTCAGCGTAAGGTAGCTATTGGTGCCGATTGTTGCCAACACCGGCAATGGCAATCGTCCAACGTCCGCCACAAATCCGCTGACCAAGGGTGTTCCATCCGATTGGATTCCGCCCGACTTACCGACGATGGCCTGTCGGACCTGCTCCACGGTCTGCTGCGTCTTTTCCAAACGGGCTTGATCCGCCAGATTTGAGGTGGCCCGAAAGGCGACGGTGGCGGTCATCGCCAGAATCGCGATGACCACGAGCAACTCCAGTAAAGTAAATGCACGCAAGGCCCCGTGCCGGAGACATCGGGAAACAGTGCGGGAATTCATGGAGAATTGGGCCCGAATCCTGGGTACTTCATGAAAAACATCATGATATCATCGTCTAATGTCAGAGAATTTGTACCACTGGAGAGATAGTCGTAGCCGGGCATTCCGTTCGGAAGAGATCGCAGATTGAGTTCAGAATTCAAAATGCCATTCGGTCCCGCTGAAACCATTCGGCAGTTCTCAATATAATAAAGATTGTGGGCCGGATTGGTAAAATCGAACGTGATGCCGTTCGTGGTATATTTGTCTGGAAATTGGAGAACGATGGGGTTTCCCCAGGCATCGGAGAAGTAGGGGCATTGTACCGCGACCCGCCGATAGGTGGTCGTAAAACCACGGGCGGCGTCCACTGTATACGTTGCCGTGGGCACCTGCATATAGGGTCCACGCCACCCAACACCGGTCAACGGGTTGTACTTAAGGACTGCCTGGTAGTTTCCGAAAAGGGGGCTAGAGGTGCCGATAATGAGCGATGGATCCGATGTCAACGGCTGGAAAAGCCGGTAAAGATCAACCGATGGCCACAGGACGCCCAAATGCCCCACATCATCCCAGAAACCGGGACCCGCCGGACCTCCCATTACCGCTTCACGGATTCCCATCATCGTCGCCTCCGTGGCAATCTGAGGGGCGGTCTTGTTTTGACCCGCTCGGGCGAAACGGATCCGGTCGGGGGTCAGACTGAACAAAACCATGCCCGAGAGGGAGACGAGAATGGCGCAGACGACCGCCAGTTCCAGCAGGGTTAACGCCCGTCGAGATGGATTTGGGGGGAGGATGTTCATTGGTAGGAAAACCGTTGCTCACCCAGTGCGCACGCCTCGCCACGGAGCGGCAAACGATTCTCCCTCTCCTGGGGGAGAGGGCCGGGGTGAGGGCGGGCGTTGGTCTCAGTGTGGTTCGCCGACGGGGTAAAATCGCGGGAAAGGGAGAATGCAGATTGGGGCTCGGGCCGGAAATAGAGGTCACGCTCGCCCTCACCCCAGCCCTCTCCCCCGAGGAGAGGGTGCAGCATGGCGACGTCGGTGGGGAACTGGTTCGTCGGGGTCGCTGTTGGCGAGTGGGTATCGTTCTTCGGAAAACTTGCTCGATCCGTCCCTGCGCACGCCTCGCCACCAAGCGTCAAACGCTTCTCCCTCTCCTGGGGGAGAGGGCCGGGGTGAGGGTGGGCGATCATCTCAATCAGCCGAAAACTGCGTAGATATCGGGGAAAGCCATTGAAACCTGCAAAAGCCCGCCCCGTATAAAGCCGGAGCGGGCTTCAAGGTTGAACGGTTGTTTAGTTGGTCTTCCAGTATTCCTTGACGTTCGTATCGGTCGCCGTCAGGCCGTCCCCTTCGATTGCCGCGGCGCCGATGTAACGGGCAATGGTCGTGGAGCCGGTGGAATCGAGTTCGAAGCAGACCGCATACCGCTGATAGAAGTCCTTCGGATTCTGGGACGCGTCCGCACCGTAGTGAACCGGGGCTTCGAGCATCGCGCCGCCCGGACCCACCATCGAGGAACCGGCCCCGACACCGAAGATCACCCACTTTTTGGACGCGGCATTATTTGTGTCCGATTTAAAGACGGCGAAGGCGTTCGTGGATGAGATGAACACGCCAGAACCCGAGCCCCCAGAAAAGCTAAAATTGGTTTGTCCTGGCACGGTGGACGTCCAGGTTACGTCGGTGCTGTTCGCGTTTGTGGCGTGTGAGAGTGTGGTTGTCACCCCAATCGCCAGCAGAGCGTTTGCGTCATTCCCGGCAAGCGGGCCAACCGTCAGTTGGCCACCGACGGGTCCCGCCGGACCACTGGGAAGCTTGGCAAATAGTGCTCCGTCAACACCGAGCAGCGAATCAAAGCCCGTGGGGTACTTGAGAGTGGTGGTGTACATATACTGCACAGCGCGGGAAACGTCCTGAACCGAGGTCGCGCTGGAGGAACGGCTGGCCTTCCGAATGATTCCCGGGAAGTTGCCAATGATAAGGCCGGCGAGTGCGACGAGCACCGCGAGGACGACCACGAGTTCGATTAAGGTTAAGCCGCTGCGAGCGGAAACCTGATTACGCAGTGTTTTCATTTTGGTTGGTTGTAGTTCTCTCACCCCGCTCATCAGGCGTTTCCCGAAAACGCCCGGCTGGGAGACCGAAGCACCTTCTGAATTGGGCGACGTCGTAAGATTTCGCTAAACAAATGATATTCGTCAAGCACCATTCTGAAAAAAAGCCGCGAAGTTTAATCGATAGAGTTAGCGGCGCTTCTGGTTCTCCTTGAGGAATCAAAAGAAGTAGAAGCCTAATGTGTTACGTAAAGTGCCTAACTAAAGGATAATACGAATGAATCGGTTTGATATTTTATTTCGCGCCTCCCTAAAGCAGTAGTCTTTTGTCTGACATTAATCATTCATTATGGGTATTTAAGCAACTTGGAAAAGGTCGCTAAAAGTGAGTATGTGACATGGGAGGTTTATAAAATAAGAATATACAAATCAATCAATGGAACTTTGAGAAAATTCGATTGCTTGGAGTTTTCAGGTGACCGGTCTCGGTGCCAGTTCACATTTGAATGTTTCTAAAAGCTCCAAAAAGATTGCGAAACGTGACTTTGATCGATTGTTTTTTGAGAGTGAGTTTCCGATTCACACTCCGGGCTTTTACACGCATTTGCTCTTTGCACGTTGGTTAAAATTAGAAAAAAGCACATAATTCAATTGAAGTGCTTCACTCTGCACTACTCAGGGCGGCGCGGCAGTTTCGCTCCGCAGTGTGCTGACAAATCGACGCGAACTGTGGCGATGAAGCGCGGTTGGAGCGCGGGCTTGAGTCTGCAGGACGTTTCAACGGGCGGACGCGGCTTGGAACATCCCATCGCCCGTCGGCGCCATAACGGCCCTGCGGGATGAATCCCGCAGGACCCTGGAGTTTGGCCATTCGGATCTGAACTCATTTTTATTCTGCGGCCCAACGGGCTGCAATTCCTTAGCCCAGCCCAACGGGCTGGGAATTCGTGCCAGCAAATCGGGCGACCTGAAGGGCCGCGATAGTCGGGTATGTTCTTGGCCGTTGACGATTATCGCGCCGCCGTTTGGGGCGCATGAATGTGTCGGTTGCCGGTTACCCAGGCCGTTGGCCTGGGCTGAGGGATTACGCGCCGTTGGCGCTAAGTCTGCGGCCCAACGAGCTGAAATCCCCGTACATTTTACCCCTTTGAAATGGCCAATCTCCAGGGCCCTGCGGGATGAATCCCGCAGGACCGTCAATGCGCACGTACGCCCTGGAAGTCCCACCGCTCCCTTCGTGAATCACGCCCCTGCGGACTGAAGTCCGCGCCTCGAGCGCGATTCATCGTTTTGATGCGGGGGCATTTTTTGAAGGTTTTCACTGTGTGTTAGCGGTCAGGAAGTTTAGAAGGTTCAGGTGGGCTCGCACTCCTGCGCTGGGTATCGGCGACGTGTGGAGAGGCAGGCGGTCGCAAATAATTGCAATCAAGACTTGCACTCTCTTCAAAAAAGAATCAAGTTGCCCGCCGGTGGCTAAACTCTTCCGCCTTCAAGGCGTGGTAAATCCTCAGTTGAACGGCGTTCAGTGATGATTTGAAACCCGACAATCGGGAACAGTCTCGGATCAGGCAGTGGGAGTGATGCCAGCAAATCATCATGGGTACTAAGTTGTTTGTCGGTAATCTGTCGTTTAACACGACGGAGAATGATCTACAGGACGCGTTCGCGGCTCACGGGCCGGTGTCTGAGGTCAGTTTGATGGTAGATCGGGTGAGCGGCCGCTCTCGCGGGTTCGCTTTTGTCACAATGGCTTCGGAAGAGGCTTCGCAGGCGGCCATTGGTGCTATGAACGGAGCTCAGCTCGACGGTCGTGCCTTGACTGTGAATGAAGCCCGGCCGAAGGAAGACCGGCCTCCCGGTGGTGGCGGTGGTGGTGGGTTCCGCGGCGGTGGCGGCGGCGGCGGCGGGTACCGCGGCGGTGGCGGCGGTGGCGGCGGCGGTGGTGGTGGTGGTGGTGGCGGTCGCGGCCGTTACTAAATTATTTCTGCGCGCAATCCCAATCATTGTGGATTGCGCTGGCAGATTGCGTAGAGGGGCTCTTGAGAGAGCCCCTTTTTTGAGCTAATTCACTGAGTCCTCTCACTATTTTTACCCTTTTGGCTTGGCTGCCAAGCCGACTCTTTTCGATTATCGGGAAGTTGGAAGATATTCATGGAAGAACCTGTCGTTTTGGAAGGCCGCATTCTCACGGTGCTTGCCGGCACGATGTTTCGTGTCGAATTGGATAATAAGCACGTCGTGCTCGCTCACATCTCCGGAAAAATGCGAAAGCGTTTTATTCGCCTGACGCCGGGTGATCGGGTGCGGATCGAGATGTCGCCCTACGACATGAACAAGGCCCGGATCACCTACCGACTGGGGTGACGACCTCCGATACTCGATCATCGTCTCTAAAATCAAACGGCCGGAATGTTCACATTCCGGCCGTTTTGTTCGTGAGTCTCAAGGTTCCAATCCGTTCCGGCCCTTCCGGCGTTATCCCCGAGCGAGAACCCCTTCGATGCGGCGCTGAAGTTCCTGGCTGATCACCTCCGGACTTCGTTCGCCGTCGATGATACTGAAATGGTAGGTGGCCTGGAGGCGGCGAAATTCGTCGTGCATCAGCCCCTGGTACTTCAGAAAACTTGCAAACATGTCGCGGGACAAGCCGAGATCCATGCCACTTTCCCAGTAATCCAGTGTGTGGGTTTTGGCGAAGACCCGCTGGACCAGTTGTTCTGGACAGACTTCGAGGTAGAACACCGCGTCCGGCACAAGGGCAATTCCGTAGATGTTTTGCAACCAACTCGCGTCCATGCCGCGCACGAGGTCGCGCACCATGAGCGTGTAGATGTAGCGGTCGGCGAGAACCATGGACCCGGCGCGTAAGGCTGGAAGGATGACGTTTTCCAATTGGTCGGCGAAGTCGGTGGCGTAAAACAGGGAGAGGGTGGTGCGGCTTAGAATGTTTCCTTGCTGAGCTTTTTCCAATTCCTCGCTCACCAAGGTGGACCGCTTGAGCCCCACCTGGATCGTGTGGTGTCCCCCGCCTTCGAGCCACGTCACCAGGCGTGCGATCTGTGAGGATCTCCCGGAGCCGTCGGCCCCCTCCACGACGATCAATTTGCCGGGTAATTCTCCGAGGGATACACCGGGAAGACCATGTCCGAAAAAGCGCTTCGGTGAAAGCTTGGGTACCAAAACCGCTGCCGGGGGTAATTTTTTTCTCTGTGCGGGCATGATTATTTAAAGTTCTGGACGGAGTCTGCCCGTGCAAGGCCAATCGTAAAGCAATTGCTTCGATCTCCATGGACAACGGCTCATTGCCGGGTTGGTGGATGCGCTCTGGGATTTTTGCCGGCAACCCAAATCCGCGGGTAAGGAGAACCGCGGATGAACACGGATTGACGCGGATAGAACGGGCATGGAATCTGCGTCTATCGGCGTTTATCCGTGGTTCTCATTTTCAGATTCCTATCCGCGGATCAGAGGGCGACGTTGACGGTTGCGTGGCAAATGGCTCAATCTCGATTTCAGCCTTCGATGACGGATTCTTCTACTTCCACTTTGCCTCGGCGAGTGGTCGTTACGGGTGCCGGGATTGTTACGGGTCACGGTCTGGGGTGGACGATGAACGCAGTCGCCTTCCGCACCGGACGAACCGCGTTTCGGCCGGTGAGCCTTTTCGATGTCACCCGCCAACGAGCTCGGATTGCGGCGGAGGTGGTGTTGCCCGCCGGGGTGCCCCAGGGTCCCCGTCCGAATCACGGCGAGCGGCGGCTGGATCGTGCGGCGCGCCTGCTGATCCTGGCGACCTTGGAGGCCACCCGCCAGGCGGGGTGGACTCGAGGCAGCATGAATGTTCCGTGTGTGTTCGGGACCACCAGCGGCGGCATGGCGCTCGGCGAGACGTACTATCGGCACACCCTGCAGACGTCGGGCGGTGCGGTTGGGCAGGCGACGCGGGTGGCCGGGTATACGGCTCAGGCGCAGGTCCGGGCGGCGCAGGATGCGGCCGGATTGCCGGGGCCGGTTACCCTCATTGCGAATGCGTGTGCTTCCGGTACGAATGCCGTTGGGCATGCCTTTCAGATGCTGCGACACGGTCGTGCGGAAAGCGTGTTGTCGGGAGGATACGATGCACTCAGTCAGTTGGTGTTTTCGGGGTTCGATTCATTGCAGGCCCTTTCAACTACCCGATGCCGTCCGTTTGACGTGGCGCGTGATGGGCTTGCCCTAGGGGAGGGTGCCGGGGTTCTGTGTCTGGAAACACTCGACCATGCACGGAGCCGTGGCGCGGAAATTCTGGGTGAGATCATCGGATATGGTGCGGCCACGGATTTGCATCACCTCACTCAACCGCATCCGGATGGGAATGCGGCTCTGGCGGCTATGACGGCGGCCTGCCGGGTTGCCGGGGTCGAGGTTGATCAGATCGACTACATCAACGCCCACGGGACTGGGACTTTGCTCAACGACGCTGCGGAGGCGGCGGCGATCAACCGTTGGGCGGGAGCGAATGCGGGGCGGGTTGCGGTGAGTTCAACGAAATCTGGCATCGGCCATTTACTCGGCGCCGCCGGCGCTGTGGAGGCGGTTGTGTGTCTGATGGCGCTACGGGAGCAGTGGCTACCGCCCGAGACGACCGTCGAATCGGTGGATCCCGTTTGTCGATTCCGCTTGGTCCGCGAGCCGGAGGACGCGCGTGTGGAGATGGTTTTGAGCAATTCATTTGGTTTTGGAGGTTCCAACGGGACGCTCATCCTCCGGAGGTGGTCGTGAGCGGTTGCTACGTTCACGGGGTCGGGGCGGTGACGCCTGCGGGCTGGGGGATGGATCCTTTTCGGGCTACTTTGAGAGGCCGGATGGCGCTGCCGGAGACTTCGTTGTCTCGGTCTGGCGGGGAATTTTCCTCAAGAGTGCGCAAGGTTCCTTCGCCAGCGGCTCGGCCTTGGTTTTTGGGGCACAGCCGCCTGCGTCGAGCGAGTGCGATCAGCCAGTACATGGTATCGGCTGGGTTGGAGGCCATGGGAATCCGAGATACCGTCATCGAGCCGTCGGTGGATCGGCTGGGGATCGTGTTTTGTGTATTTGCCGGATGCGTCAATTACACCCGGCGTTTTTATGATGAGACCCTTCGCGATCCGGCGACGGCGAGCCCGTTGATTTTCCCCGAGACGGTTTTCAATGCGCCGGCGTCCCACCTGGCCGCGCTGCTGGGTGCGAAAGGCCCCTGCTACACGCTGGTGGGGGATCAGAGTGCCTTTGTGTGTGGCCTGCAGTTGGCGGCGGAGTGGCTGGAGGACGACTGGGTGGACGATTGCCTCGTGGTGGCGGCGGAGGAGGCGGACTGGCTTACCGCCGATGCCTTGAAGCCGTTTTCACGTGGAATGATTTTGGGGGAGGGTGCGGGTGCTATCCGCCTGCGGCGCGAAAAATCCGCGACGAGACTCCAGGCGGTCACCGCGGTGGTGGCTTGCAGCGGGCCCTTGGAGAGGCATCGGGCGGCGTTGCAGATTCGTGCGATGATGTCTCCAGGGGAGGGCCTGACGGGATTGAGCGATGGCCTCGTGGGGTGCTGCAGCTTTGATCGAGCGGAGGCCGCAGCGTGGTCGGAATGGGAAGGGCCTCGGATTTCTGTGAAAACACTGCTGGGGGAAGGGCTGGCGGCGGGGTCGGCGTGGCAGTGTTTGGCAGCACTCGAGCTATTGGAGTCCAGTCCAGCGACCCGGGTTTGGGTGCCCGTCATTGGAATGAACCAACAGGCGGTGGCCGCAGCATGGGAGAAAAGCGAGTGTTCGCAACCGTGAGTGTGGATTGGACTGCCTCGAATTGATTCATTCGCTACTCTTCGACCCACTGCATGCCCCCTCGCATCCTTCTCGTCACCGGTTCCAACAGCGGAATTGGTTCCGCCGTCGTCCGAAATTTCCTGGAGGAATCGGATACCAATCTCGTCTGGGCCGGCTTCCATCAACGGCAGGAACGCGTGCAGCCGATTTCGGACGAATTTCCTGGTCGCTGCTTCCTGGTGAGTCTGGACGTCGCGGTGCGTGCCGCCTGGCAGCAGGTGGTGTCGCGCATCATCGATTCGGCGGGGCGACTGGATGTGTTGGTCAACAATGCGGGGGTTCACGAAGACGCGCTCCTCGGGGCGATGTCGGTGGACAGTTGGGAGCGGGTGATGGCGACCAATCTCGACGCGGTCTTTCACGGTTGCCAGGCGGTGCTTCCCCAGATGATTTCTCAGCGATCGGGACGCATTATCAATGTGGCGTCGCTGAGTGCTCTGCTGGCACCGGTTGGGCAGACGAATTACGCGGCGGCCAAGGCGGGAGTGGTTGCGTTGACGCAATCGTTGGCGAAGGAAACCGCCCGAATGGGAATCACGGTGAATGCCATCTGCCCTGGGTACATTGAAACCGAGGCGTTGGAATCCATGCCGCCGGAAAAACGGCAGTCCGCCCTTGCCCAGATTCCGATGCGCCGGTTTGGGCGACCTTCTGAAGTGGCAAGTCTCGTGCGATTTCTGGCTTGTCCTGATTCCGCATACCTCACAGGGTCGGCGATCAAAATTGACGGAGGAATCCTGTGATCGAATCAAGCGAGAGTTCTTCCGCAACTGCGGCGGGCGTCCGGGAACAATTGAAAACCTTGATGGTCGAGACGCTGATGTTGCAGATCACCCCGGCTGAGATTAAGGACGAGCAACCGCTGTTTGGTCCGGCCGGAATTGGTCTCGATTCCGTGGATGCACTCCAGTTGGTGGTGATGCTCGACAAGCACTTTGGCCTGAAGATTTCCGATGCCGACGCGGCACGGTCGGTGCTTGGTTCGGTGGAGAGCATGACCGCTGCTGTCCTTAGGAACCAGGGTCGGTAGTCGGCGAACCGCTCGCGGATTTCAGACGAGTTCGAGCTTGATGTTCAGCCTCTGCGGTCCGCCCTCCAGAGCAGGAATGCACCCAACATTTGGAAGAGGAAGTTGGGAGCCCAAATGATCCAGTGCGGCCGCCACGAGGAGCGGGTTTCGAGCGATTGACCGATAATGATGAAACTGTAGTAAACCAGAACGAGTAGGAGCGCGATTGCGATCCCGATGTTGGTCTCCCGGCGGTGTGCCCGAATCGCGAGGGGAATGCCTATGAGGGCGAAGCCGACTGGGGCGAAGGAAAAGGCCAGCTGGCGATGCAGTTGTACCTGGATCGGGCTTACGCTCGCGCCTCGCTCTTTCAGCGTCTCCTTCGCCGCGATCAGTTGCCGAAAGGTCATATCATTGAACTGCCAACGTTGCGTTGTGTTCCGCCTCGACGGTAGGTCCACCGGAAAAACTTCCGAGGAACCCGGGTTCCACGAATCCCCGTACTTCTGGAGTGCATCCACTTTTTCCAATACGAGGCGAATGGGGAACCCGAGCTCGTTGGTTTCCAATCGGGCGCGCTCCGCCCGGCATTCCAGGATCTTCACGTGATTGGTATACCGGTACAGGAGCACATCCGTCAGGTGGTCACCCGAATTTCCACCGACATAGATGTCGAGATCACCCATTTGCGTGTAACTGCGGGGCCGCAACAATCGCAGGGAAGATTGGTCGCGCACCATCTGGTACTGGAGATCCTTGAACGCTTGGCGGCAGCGCGGGGCGACATCCAGGTTGAACCAGCTTCCCACGAAGGAAAATAGCAGGGAAATGGCAACGACGGGTAGAGCGATCTCAACCAGGCTGATGCCGCCCGCTCTCATGGCGGTAATTTCCTGATCGGCGCTGAGGCGGCCAAAGGTCAGTAGGACGGCCGTGAGCAGAGCGATGGGGAGTGCGAAGGCAATGACAAACGGGAGCAGCAGGAGGATGGCACGCAGGGCGACCTCGGGGGATGCCTGCTGACTGGCAAGTAGATCGAGGATTTCCTTCAGGACGTTGCCCAACAGAAGCAGGAAAGTGAACACCACGAGGCAAAGTCCGAAGCTTGCCAACAACTGGCGCAGAAGGTACCGGGTCAGCGTCTGCATCCTAGAGCGGGTGTCGGGCGTTCATTTCATTTCGTGTATGAAAAAAGGCGCATGGTCACCCATGCGCCTCTGAAATAACTGCGAAACAAGGAAGCCGATTAGGCCTTCTTGGAACGGTACTGGCGGTAACCGAGCACGCCGAGAGACAGCGCGGCACCGATCAGGCCGTACACCTTGGGCTCCGGAACGCGGACTTCGGTGCAGGTGTAGTCATAGGTCACATCAAGAGTAGCCGAGCCGAAGGCACCGTCACCGGATTCATCGTAAATAAGCTCGATGTTGCCGCCGCCAGGGATAAGAGCGACGATGGTGCTATTGAGGTCCAATTGGACGCTGCCCGGGCCGTAAAACGCAGCAACGGTACCGGGTCCCGACGTATCACCGCCGTTGCCGATCGGGCCGAAGCGAGTGGTACCGAGTGCTGGAACTAACTTGACCCCAGAGGTCAAGTTTTGGTTGACAGTCAGATTACCACCGGGGACCGTCAAAGTGATCGGGCCGGTGTACGTGACAGAACCACTGAGATCAGTGTCGGTCTTGTTTCGCAAGGTACCCTTAGCCGAAATCTCGGCATGCAAGTTAAGGGCAACGCTATTCAAGATGAGCGTGGACCCGTCCGGGCAGGAAAACTGACGAGAAGCCAATGTATCGATGAGCGACGGCACCGAAAATCCATCCGGAGGGCCGACGATTTCAAGGAGGTGAGGTGTGAATACGAATTGCGACAGGGTCGCCGTATTCGCAAAAGCGGAGGGATCTCCGAGGACTGCGCTCAATACGAGCGGTGTAAGTAGTTTTTTCATGTTGTTTATTGATTTAACGTTTGGTTTGCAGCAATTGCTGTCGTCAGCATCCCGAGAATGCAGAACGGAGGGGGTAGTTGTCAATCACAAGTTCTCGATCACGGGCAAGGGTTGGGACAAGACAGCGGCTCTCATTGTTTTGATCCACGGGTAGGGGAAGGATGGTCCGTCCGGGTGGTGCGTATGTTTTGTCATAACTTACTTTAAATAAA
Organism: Akkermansia muciniphila; assembly: GCA_945900455.1. GTDB lineage: Bacteria > Verrucomicrobiota > Verrucomicrobiia > Limisphaerales > UBA9464 > SIBK01. Next base: position 25,803 of record CAMDJH010000015.1, on the reverse strand, counting down.
CATATTGAGACTGTTTTTAGAGTGCAAAGAGGGCATGAATCCATTTCGATTCAAAAGGGATCGGCGCCATCGCGAAGCAGAATCCCGAGGTTGAGGTTAGCCGAAAGGCGGTGGTTGAGCGGCGTATGACGCATTCGAGTTGACTGTCCAGGTTCCTGCCTCACGCTCGCCGGCCGTGATTAAACCGCTAGCCCTCGTCTTCTACGAAAACCTGCTGCCGGGTTCGCGCCTCGCAAACCGTTTGGCCGATCTCGGCTACCGTTCCCAGGTCGTTCCGGTAGCCACCGCAATGGTTGCGGCCGCCCGTCGTGAGAAACCGATCGTTATTATTGCAGATCTGGCGCTTCGGAATGGAGATTTCTGTGGAATCATTCGGGAATTGAAGGCGGATCCGGACACGATTCATGTTCCGGTTTTAGGCTACGCGGATCCGAAGAACGAAAAGCTGGTGGATGCGGCGGTTGCGGCCGGAGCGAATCTGGTGGCGGCCGAAGCCGGCATCCTGGACCAGTTACCCCAGTTGTTAGATCATGTCTTGGCGGTCGATTGACACGGTAACGAACGGATCTGAAGCCGCCAATTTCCACAGAATCGTCCAAACCCCCTAACACTTTCAATGTCTACCTCCGCACTGAAACTAGGCCAAGGCATCCATGTGATGCATCTTTTCTATCGTCTTGACCGTCGGATTTGGGCGACGTTGCCCGCGGGAGCGCCGTCATCGGCCCGAGGTCGGCTCGAAGAATTGGTTGCGTTGCACCCGGGGCCAGCTCATCCAAGGATTCTGACGTTGGCGAATGTTGGAGGGAAGGCGGACCTGGGTTTCATGCTGTTTGCGGAGGGATTGGACCAAATTGGCCGGATGCACCGGGCGTTGGAGGCCTGCTTTCCGTCGGGGGCGCTGGTGCCCGTCTATTCGTACCTGAGCGTCACCGAGCTCCCCGAATATGTGAGCACGGACGATGATTTGAAGCGGATGCTGCAGCACGGGGAGCGCAAGCTGGTGGAGGGCACTCCGGAGTTTGCGGTGGCGTTCGAAGCGGCACACAAGCGAAACGTCGAATACCAACACTACCGTCTGTATCCGGAGCTCGATGACTGGCCGATTTTGTGTTTTTACGGGATGAGCAAGCGTCGGCAGGGTGGGGACAACTGGTATTCGCTCGACTTCGAAGCGCGAAAAAAATTGATGGCGGGCCATGCCCGGACGGGTCGGAAATATGCCGGCCGGATTTCCCAACTGATTACCGGGTCGACGGGGCTTGACGAATGGGAGTGGGGAGTGACGCTGCTAGCTCACCAGTTGGATGCGGTGAAGGAGATCGTGTACGAAATGCGTTTTGATGAAGTCAGCGCCCGGTTCGGGGACTTCGGCCCGTTTTTCGTCAACCTGCGGCTTTCCCCAGGCGCCGTCTGGGAGCATCTCGGCATGTAGAAGGCGAGAGCGGGCACGAGCAGTTGTTCGCCTGAACAAGGGGAGTTGAACCGCCGATCGGCGTTGATTCAGGCCGATTGGGAGAGATCTGCGCCGGCGGTGACACTCAGCCGGCCCGGGAGCCACTCTCATGGCACTTGGTACGAGTTCTGCTACCCTGGTGCTATTGATGACGTCCAATGTGCCGCTTCGTGCTGGGTGCCTGCTCCAAGGGCTCCTGCTGTTGCTTAGCTTGGCGATTTCGGCCCGTGGCGGGACCGTGTTCGAGACAAACTCCCTCTGGCGGGTTTTTCCGGGAACCCGTGAAGCCTCCGCCCCGGACCGCGGGGCGTGGCGACGGGTTGGGTACGATGTGTCGGATTGGGAGGAAGTACCGCTGCCCGTTTTTTACGGTGAATCGATCGCTGTGGGTACTCCCATCACCGGGATGCGGGGCGAATTCCGAAGTTTGTTTTTCCGCCGCGAATTCATCCTTTTCAATCCGGGTACGATTGCCCAGTTGATCGTTAATACGGTCGTCGATGACGGTATGATCCTGTGGGTGAACGGGCGGGAGTTATTTCGGTACAATCTGCCGGCGGGCGAGCTGCCTTACAACACGAACGCCGTGAGTGCGGTGCCGGAACCGCACGTTTGGCAGACTCTGACCAGCACCAACGTGTCCAGCCTGGTTTCCGGCACCAATGTGATTGCGGTTCAGTTGTTCAACGTGTCGCTCGAAAGCTCCGACATCCTGTTTGACGCGTCGCTCGACGTCACCGAGCGCGAGACGACCGCGCCCCGAGTGATCCGCGTTTTTCCAACACCGGGTGATGTCACCAACCTGACGCAGGTGACGGTCACCTTTAGCGAGCCTGTTTCCGGCGTGGACGCGATGGATCTGCTGATTAACGGCGTCGCGGGGACGTCGATAACTGGGGGAGGCAGCACTTGGACCTTCGAATTCCCCCAACCGCCCATCGGTGATGTGAACTTTACTTGGACGCCGATTCATTGGATTGCCGATCGGGCGATTCCCCCCAATGCATTTGTGGAAAATAGTCCGGGGTCCACCTGGCGATACCGATTGTTGGATCCCAACCAACCGGAGGTTAGCCGTCGGCTGCCGCCGGCGGGGAGTACCGTGCGGAGCCTTAGCCAGGTTGAGGTGACGTTCAGTGAAAGCGTGGAAGGGGTCACGGCCGAAAGCCTGCGATTGAACGGCCAATCCGCGTTGGCGGTGTCGGGCTTTGGACCGGGACCTTATGTTTTCGAGTTTTCGCCGGCGGTGACGAAGGGCACGGCGACGTTCCGATGGGCGGACGCTCCTGGAATCCATGACCTGGGGGAGACTCCACAATTCTTCCCGGGTGGATCATGGACCGTGGAGGTAAATCCGGACGCGGTGCTACCAGCCATCCGTATTAACGAAGTCCTGGCGATCAACACGCGGGGATTGCGGGATGAAGATCAGGACACTTCGGCCTGGATTGAGCTCTACAATGGGGGATCTGCATCGGTGAATCTCGCGGGATGGAGTCTGACGGATGATCCGGAAGTGCCGGACGCCTGGGTGTTTCCCGAGGTAACGGTCGGGGCGGGGCAATTCATTCTGATCTATGCCGATGGCAAGGACCGGGCGACCAACCGCAACCGGCTGCACACCAATTTCAAGCTGGCAGTGGACGGAGAATACCTCGGCCTGTACAACCTCGAATCGCCCCGTTCGGCAGTGAGTGAGATCCGCCCGGGATTCCCGCAGCAGCGGGCCGATTTTTCCTACGGTCTTAATTCGTCAAACGAATGGCGTTACTTCAGTCCGCCTACGCCCGGCGCGGTGAACGGGGAGAGCGCGATTGCGGGTGCCACCGAACCGGTTCATTTCAGTGTGGAACGGGGATACTTTGATGCTCCCTTTGACGTCGTCCTGACCTGTCCGACCGCCGGATCGACGATTCGCTATACCCGGGACGGATCGGAACCCTCCGGCACCAATGGGGCGATCTACTATGGGCCCGTTGCGGTGCGTGCGACCACGGTGTTGCGGGCCGCCGCGGACCGCCCGGGGCGGATCCCCTCCGTGATCCGGACGCATACCTATCTGTACGGACTCCCGGCGAACCAGCGGTCCCTCGCCGCATTGTCCATCGCGACGGCAACCAATAATCTGGTGGGACGGTCCGGCATTGTCGGCATCGGCACGGGGTATTACAACCCGAAGAACCGGGGGATCGCCTGGGAGCGCCCGATTTCACTCGAATATATCAAAAGCGACAACTCGGGCTTTCAGGAAGACTGCGGCATTCGGCTTCAGGCGAGCGATTATTTCCGTCCGATCCTGAAACCGTCGAGTAAGTTTTCCTGGCGGTTTTATTTTCGGGGAGACTATGGGGCGGGGAAGCTTCGGTATCCGTGGTTTCCGACGACTCCAGTGAGTGAATTTGACGTGCTGGTGTGCCGGGCGGGATCGAATGATCAGGATAATCCATTTGTGAAGGACGAGATGATGCGGCGGAGTTTCGCGGCGTGCGGGCAGGTGTCGGCCCAGGGGACCTTTGTCGCCCTGTACATCGATGGGAGTTACAAGGGATTCTATAATCCGTGCGAACGGGTCGAATCGGGATTCCTGCAGGCTCACCATGGGGGGGGGAAGTTCTGGGATGTGATGTCGCAAAGCGGAGTCATTGACGGGGATAATCGGGACTTTAATTCGATGCTTTCCTTCGTGAAGACCAAGCCGATGACGAATGCGTTGAACTATCAACAGATGTTGGGGCGGTTGGATGTGACCAATTTCATTGATTACCTCATCGTCAATGCCTGGGGATTTAACGGCGACTGGCCGCATAACAACTGGCGGGCGGGGCGCGAACGGCGGGCGGGTGCGCTCTGGCGGTTTTACATCTGGGATGCCGAGTTTTCGCTGGGAAGCTATGACCGTCCGGTAACGGGGAACACCTTCACCGATGCGTTGGCCGGGGACACCGAGATTGCGTCGATTCATAATCGAATGAAAGTGAATCCCGAATACAAATTGTTGTTCGCGGATCGGATTCAGAGGCATTTTTTAAATGGAGGCGCGCTGGATGGGGCGGTCCTGACAAACCGTTTCAACGCCTTATACCTGGTCATGTCGAAGATCATACCCGGGATGAGTCGCGGCATCCTCTCGTGGACATCGAACCGGCCCAAACCGTTGTTCACGCATTTCAATGCGCAGGGGTTTTCCGCGGGGAGCAATGCCCCGGTATTTCGGGTTCATGGCGGAACGGTGCTGGCGGGATATTCCCTTACGATGACCAACCGGGCGGGCGAGATTTGGTATACGACGGATGGCGTTGATCCCCGGGTGCCATTTGCTGGGACGACGGCGGTGACGGCCCGCCGGTATGATCCGCTGCAGCCCCCACGGCTGGATGGGACGGTGGTGGTCAAGGCCCGCTCGTTGACGACGAACAGTTGGAGCGCGGTCCGCGAGGCCACGTTTCAGGTCGAGGATCTGGGGATTCCGGTGCGGATCACCGAGATCATGGTTGACCCTCCGGGCGGCCCCGAATTTGAATATGTGGAACTGACTAATCCGACGGACGCGGCGGTGAATCTCAGTGGCTATAGTTTTCGGGGCATCGGATACCAGTTTCCATTGAACAGCATTCTCCCGCCGCATATCAGTTGGGTGATTGGATCGGACGCGAATAGGACGCAGTTTGGCGTACGGTACCCCGGATTGGCGGTCGCGGGCCGATTTAAAGGCAGTCTCGCCAACGGAGGTGAGAGGTTGTCGCTGGTGGATCCGTCCGGAAACATCGTTCAGACGGTTGATTATCGGCAGGTCGGAGGCTGGCCGGCGGTCGGCAGTGGAACGGGTCGCTCACTGGAGATTGCAGAGCCCGAGGCGGATCCCCGAGCGGCCGAAAGTTGGATCGCTTCCGAGGTGGGTGGTACTCCGGGTCGGTACCGGCCGAGTTCACTCCAGCGGGTCGTGCGGATTTCGGAGATACTGGCTCAGAATGAAATGGCGGTGGAGCATGCTGGTGGGTTTCCAGATTGGTTGGAGCTGGAAAACGTGTCGAAAGATCCCGTGGTGCTGGACGGCTGGAGGCTAGGCGTGGGGGATGAGGACGAGCGATTTGTGATTCCGGACGGGACACTTCTTGCTTCGGGAGATCGGAAGGTGATCTGGTGGGATTCCAAGGCAATTTCGGAAGAGTTGCACAGTGGTATGGCGTTGCCCAAGGAGGGTGCCACGGTGGTGCTCGAGCGGCCCGACGGAACGGTTGCGGACGTGTTCAGCTACGGACCGCAAATTCCGGACTATTCTGTGGGATGGGTCGAGGGCCGTCGGGCATTGTTGGTACCGACACCGGGTCAGGCGAATAGGGCGGCTCTCCTCGCGAACCCCACGAGCCTCGTGATCAATGAGTGGAGGGCCAATCCCTTGCCGGGCGATGACGATTTTATCGAGATATACAACCGGGATTCACTCAACCCCGCGGCCGTTGAAAATCTATACCTGGGCGTCAGCAACGCATTGTTCCAGATTCGATCGCTGACCTATGTATCGGCGGCGGGGCACCGACCGTTTTGGGCGGATGAGCATTCCGGGCCGGATCATCTGGATTTCAAACTGCCCGCCACGGGAGGGACGTTAAAGCTGCTGTCCGAGGAAGGGCTAGAACTGGATCGCGTGGTCTATCCGGCGGCAACGGAAGGACTTTCGCGTGGTCGCTATCCGGATGGCGCCTCGGAGATCGTTGATTTTCCGAGCGGCCCGACACCCGGTGCGGCGAACGTTCTCTTGGTGCCGGATGAAATCCAATTGAATGAAATCGTTGCCCGGTCGCAGACCCATTCCGGTGCGGCGGTGCCGGAAGGCGACTGGATTGAATTGCGGAATCCCTGGAAGCGGGACGTCTCGTTGGCCGGATACAGCCTGCGGGTTTCCGCCGAAACCAATCGAATCTGGACGATTCCTTCGGGGGTGACCCTTGCCGCGGGCGGTCATTTGCGGATTTGGATGGATTCGACCGCGGGCGCTTCGATTGTTGCCGGCGATCCTTTGAATACGGGATGGGAACTTCCAGATTCGGGGGCGACGATCGAGTTGAAGACTGCCGAGGGGACCTTAGCGGACAAGGTCGTGTTTGGGCCGCAACTGACCGGGCGATCCATCGGGCGCTTCGGTGAGAGTTGGAGCCTGCTCTCGGTACCGACGCCGGGTGCTTCCAACGCCGTGCCCGGGGCGACAGCCTCGGGAGCTGCGATTGCTGTCAATGAGTGGACGACGGGCTCGACGAGTTCTGAGGATTGGATCGAGCTTTTCAACGGGAATGATCTGCCGGTGGACCTCGGTGGGTATCGGCTTACGGATGACCCCTCGATTTGGGCAGCGACTCATGCCGTTGCGTTGGCGCCGTTCACTTTTGTCCCACCGCACGGGTTTGTGGTGTTCATGGCCGACGGACATTTGGGCCACGGTCCCGCTCACCTGAATTTCTCAGTTAGCGGACTCGGGGAATCCCTCCGACTGGTAAGTCCGTCAGGTCAATCGATCGATTCGGCGACGGTCCTCCCTCTCTCTCTCGAAACATCGGCGGGGCGGGTGCCGGACGGGGGGAGTTTCGTAGTACCGCTGACGCGCCGATCCCCCGGAGAGCCCAACAGCAGTGATGCGGACGGCGACGGAATTCCGGACGATTGGGAGTTGGCGAACGGCCTGAACCCGACCGATGCCCGAGATGCGGACGCGGACGCGGATGGTGACGGTCGATCCAATCGATCTGAGTATCGGGCGGGGACGAATCCGATGTCGGCGGCGAGTCGGTTGGAATTGAAGGGGGTTCCGGTGGGGACCAACCAGTTGCAGTTGCTATTCAATGCCACGGCGTTTCGCAGCTATTCCGTTCAGTATCGGGATGACCTCGGTTCGGGAAACTGGCTACGGGTGAGCGACGTTTCGCCCAGCACGCAGGAGCATCGGATTGAGGATATCCGCGTGCCGATCGACCGGAGAAATCGATGGTACCGAGTCGTGACGCCGAGCGTCCCGTGACGGGTTCGACGGCCAATTTGCGGCTTTCCTTCCCGGCAAGCGGGCGATTGACTGTCCGCGAAAGACATCATGCCACGCAAACACAGCGCCATCTCCCCCGATTGGTGGGACTACACGACACTCGATTCGGAGTTAATTGACGCCGCCGCTCGATTAACTCTGCGCGACCTGGAGAAGCTGTCGCGGCCTGGATTCAGGGTGTTGTTGTACGATACCCTCGAAGACTTCTATCTGGCGGAGGCGTTGGAATACATCGAGGCGTGGCAACAGAGCACGGCGGACAATCCGGTGGGAATTTGCGGCCCGATCGGCCCGACCGAACAACTTCCATTGGTGGCGCGGATGGTGAATGCGCTCGGTCTGGATGTTCGCAGCGGCCATTTTTGGGGAATGGACGAGTGGTATTTGCCGGAGAGCGGGTGCGAGGCTCCGGTGACCCATCCTTTGAGCTTTGAGAAATGCGATCGGGAACTTTGCTTCGACCGGATCGACCGCCGCCGCCGGATGCCGGATACCCACTTGCATTTCCCGAAGGCAGACACCGGGCCGTACCGTCGGTCGTGGGACGCGGGCATCCGCTGTGCGGTGATGCAGGGCGGGCAAGGGGACGTCAAGCACTGGGCATTCAATGATCCACTGCCCCGGAAGGGGAAGTACCGGGACAACCCACCCCCGGCGGCAGAGTATCGGAAACTGGCCACGCGCGTGGTGGATTTGCATCCATTGACCATCGCCCAGAATGCGCGGACAAGCGGCGGTGGCAATATCTCGCTGGTCCCGACCAAGGCGATCAGTGTCGGCCCGGTCGAAACGTGGAAGGCGGAGAAGGTCTCCATTTGGCACGCGGGAAGTCACGACAACCCGTTTGGGCAACGGTTGACCGCCTACATGGTATCCAAAGGGGTGGTGGATACCGCGGTGCCGATGTCCCTGCTCGCGGATCATCCGAATGTTCAGTTCAATTATTTTCGCGGCGGTTTTGGCTCGTGTCAGGTCAAAATGCACTGATTGCCACACGGTTTCGTTGTTGCCGTTTTGCCTCGTTGGCGGCTTGTGATCGAGGGTCGTGTTGGGCATCCTGGCCGGATGGGAGCATCGAGTCCTTTGTACCCACGCCCCCGTACCATGAGTGTACCCACGATCTCGACTCCGGACGATCCCGAGACGGAGGCCTTCTTGCGTCACCTTGCGTTAGATCGTGGGGCATCTGAATACACCCGACGCAACTATGCCCAGGCGTTGCGTGAGTTTTCCGGGTGGTACCAGGGAATTCGGCGAGCGTTGCCGGCGTGGAAAACTCTTTCCCGCGATGATTTTCGGCTCTATTTGCGGTGGCTGGGGCGCCGGGATATAAGCCGAGCGTCGGTGCAACTCAGGTTCAGCGGGCTGCGGACGTTTTATCGCTTTTTGATGCGACAGGGAGTGGTGGACGAATCTCCGATCCGGAGCCTTTCCATGCCGCTGCAGCCGAAGCGGCTGCCGCGCTTCCTGACGGAGCCGCAGGCGGTCGATCTGCTCGGAGCGCCGCTGCGTGAATTTCAGCGGATTCGCGAACTTTCTGAAAACGGGAAATCCGTCGATGGCTCCGATTTCTTTCGGGACGCCGCGATGCTTGAGGTGATTTATTCGGCTGGGTTGCGCATTAGCGAAGTGTGCGGCCTGCGGGTTGAAGAGGTGGACATTGAAGAGCGATTGCTGCGGGTCCGCGGCAAAGGGAAGAAGGAACGGCAGGTCCCCCTGGGTCGACCGGCCGTCGCGAAGCTACAGGAGTACTGGTCGGAGGTGGTTCATCCGCGGACCCTTGGATTGCCCGTGTTCCTCGCCGGAAGGAATGGCCTCGACGCGGTGGCTCCGCTGACCCTGCAGATCCGGTTGAAGCGGTATCTGGCGATTGCCGGGCTGGATCCGGAAATCACTCCTCACAAATTGCGACACAGTTTTGCAACCCACCTACTGAATCGAGGTGCCGACCTTCGAAGTGTCCAGGAGTTGCTGGGGCATGCGCATCTCAAGACGACCGAGGTGTACACGCATGTCTCGATGGAACGGTTGAAGAAAGTTTACGATTCGGCCCACCCCCGAGCCTGAGACGGTCGGATCGGCGATTTCCATTTTGAGCGGAACCTGGAAACATCCAATGGAACCGCGGCTGAACGCGGACACGGTTACCACCACTTGAAATTGGGATCCGGCGGGGGAGAGAAAACCCACGGGTCCATGATCTTCGGCTCCGGGAAGAGATAATACTCCACGTGTCCATCTCCGAAGAGCATATTAAAGCGGCTCCGGCCTTTGTAATTGTGCCAGATGCTACGTTTGTCGACGTTGCCGCGATTCGCGTGCCAGGGCCAGTCGCCCTGAATGATCTTGTTGACGGGGCTGCGCGCGATTTGCGACGTCTTGATTGGAGTGGCCGCATCGGTGTTTTTCTCTTTGCTATCACCGGTCAAATGCCGGACGCGAAACGCGTCCACCGCCCAGTTGACCAGATAGCTGTTCCCGTACTGCTTATAGCAGGTTGCCTTGATATCGGTAAGGCGCAGGAAATCCCCTTTATCGCCCGGGCAACTGAATATTTCATACGTTTGGGTGTACTTATTGAGCGGCCGGTTGGTGGCGGCGACAAAGGTATCGTAGGTCCCATTTTTTCCGCCGGTCGACGCCCAATCGGGGTGAACGGGAAAATTTTCGCGGTTATCGTCGGCATACATGAGGTAGGCGAGACCGATTTGCCGTTCATTGCTCGCGCACTTGACCGTATTGGCCCTGGACTTGGCGCGCGCCAGGGACGGCAGGAGCATGCCGGCCAGGATGGCAATGATGGCGATGACCACGAGCAGTTCGATCAGGGTAAAGCCGCGGCGAGTCGGTTGGCGGGAAAGGGAGAACGGGGGCATCCGGCGACCAGTAGGCCGGGGTGCCCGGACTTTCAAGTTTCAATTTTACTCTTTTCCCGCGGGCCACTTCGCGGTTTAGTCCCGCCCGCTTTATGAAGATTGTCCTCGCCTATTCGGGTGGTCTCGACACCTCGGTGCTCCTTTCGTGGATCAAGGAGACCTACAACGCTGAAATGATCGCCTTCTGCGCCAACATTGGGCAGGAGGAGGAGCTGAAGGGACTGGAGAAGAAGGCGAGAACCACTGGGGCGTCGAAAATTTACATCGACGATCTCCAGGAGGAGTTCGCCCGGGATTTCATCTTTCCCATGATGCAGGCGGGAGCGATCTACGAGGGGCAGTATTTTCTGGGCACCAGCATTGCGCGGCCGCTGATTGCCAAACGAATGGTGGAAATCGCCCGGGCCGAGAAGGCCGACGCCATTGCCCATGGAGCGACCGGCAAGGGGAATGACCAGGTGCGGTTCGAGCTGACCGCAGCGGCCCTGGCACCCGATTTGCAGATCATTGCCCCGTGGCGTGACGAACGCTTCCGCAAGCAATTTCCGGGGCGCAGCGAGATGATCGCCTATTGCGCGAGCCGCCGGATTCCGGTCCAGGCGAGCGCCAAGAAGCCCTATTCGATGGATCGCAACCTCCTCCACATTTCGTTCGAAGCCGGCATTTTGGAGGATCCCTGGTTTGATGCATTCGCACCGTCGAACAAGGGTATGTTCATGCTGTCGGTGGCTCCGGAGGATGCTCCGGACAAATCCGAATACGTCACCCTGGATTTCTTGAAAGGGGACTGCGTCGCGGTGAATGGGCGGAAGCTTGCCCCCCTGGGTGTCATGCAGGCGCTCAACCGCCTCGGCGGCAAACACGGCGTTGGCCGGGTGGACATGGTCGAAAACCGATTTGTCGGCATGAAGAGCCGGGGGGTGTATGAAACCCCGGGCGGTTCCATTCTCCACTTTGCCCACCGGCAGATCGAGTCCCTCACGATGGATCGCGAGGTCATGCACCTGCGGGATTCCCTGATCCCCAAGTATGCGACTCTCGTCTACAACGGTTTCTGGTACGCACCGGAACGGCTCGCACTGCAGGCGCTCGTCACCGAAAGTCAGCGCCCTGTTTCCGGGACCGTCCGGGTTAAACTATACAAGGGCGGGATCTACACCGCGGGAAGAAAGAGCGCCCTGAGCCTTTATAACCCGCACATCGCCACCATGGAAGCAGATCCGACGAAGGCCTATAATCAAGACGACGCCACGGGCTTCATCCGGTTGAATGGGCTCCGCCTCCGCGTCCACTCACAGGTCAACGGCGCCAAGAATCTTCAGCGTCTCCGTTGATCGGATAGCGCCGTACGATTCAGATCTCGCTCCCAGCCGCGGCTGGGGTCTCGGTCCATCGGGCCATCAGCCAGAGCAGATCACTCAGGCGGTTCAGGTATTTCAAGATTTCGCCATTTTCCGTTTCACCGCTCTCGCGGAGGGTGGTGATCCGGCGTTCGGCCCGCCGACAGGTGGTGCGGGCCACATCCAGGGCGGCGGAGGACAGGTTGGCACCCGGAGTGGCCCATCCGTTGTAGGAAATCTTGCGCGCTTCAATGGCCGCTACCTGTTGGTCCAGCGTCGCGGTCATTGCGGGAACAACGAGCGTGTGGCCGCTCTGCTGGTACCGGGCGAGATCTTCCCCGGTGGTGGCGAGTTCCCCCATCAGGATGACGAGGTCCTTCTGAATTGCGAGGAGCGGGTCAGCGATGAAATCGAGGCCGGCTTCCCGACTCTGAGCGCGCGCAAGACCGAGTGCTGCATTCAATTCGTCGACGCTCCCATACGCTTCCACTCGCGGATGGGATTTGGGGACACGACGGTTGTACATCAACCCGGTCGATCCATCGTCGCCGGTGCGGGTGGCAATGCTCATAGCTCGCTAGAGTGTCACGGAACGGGCGGTCGTCCAGTGTCGGTCACGACTTCCGGCTTCCGACGTTCAACGATTCGCTTGTAGGCCAGGAGGCCGTCGACGATGGATTGGGCCAGCCGTTGGCGCCCGGCCGCGTCGTAGATCGTGTTGGCATCGTCCGAATTCGTCATGAATCCGCCCTCAATGTACGCGGCGGGGATTGTCGCTTGCGCCAACTCCAGAAAGTGAGCGCGTCGCACTCCGCGATCTTCCCGATCGGTCCCGTCCACGATCGCTTCCTGCAACTTGTAGGCGAGCAGGAGATTCTCGGCATCAAAACGATTTCCCGGCAGCCAGGGCCACGGATTGTTCTCGTTGTCGTTGGTGGCGGAAGTCGCCGCGGGCGAAAGACTGTACGTTTCGATTCCCCGCGCAGTCTCGCTCCCGGGCCCGGAGTACGCATTGTAGTGGAGGCAGACCAGGAGATCGGCACCCTTCTTCTTCGCGAGGGCGGGCCGCTCGGCCAATTCCACAAATTGATCGGTACTGCGCGCCAGCACGACCTTGAATCCGGCCCGCTTGAGCTGTTGCTCCAGCTCCAGCGCAAGCTTCAGGGTATAGTCCTTCTCCCGGTGTTCTCCCACCTCTTTCCCGGCGTCCTTGCCCCCGTGTCCTGCCGACAACGCAATTGTCCGGATTTGTCCGCCCGCTTCGAGGCGGGGCGGCTTCAATATCGGCCGCAGCGTCTTCTCCACATCAACCGGAGAAATCCACACGTCATCGTCGCGAGCCGTAACCGGGAACGCCAGCCAGACGGCGACTCCATCGATTACCGCCCGCTTATTGTCTCGTTTGAACGCAAGGGTAGCCCACCGGTTTGAGAGCGTCAGTTCGCCGGTCCCCGCTTTGAACGCGGCCTTGAAGTGATTTTCTTCGGCCCAGCGCTTCAAGCTGACGGGGTTTCGACTCAAACCTCCGGCACCCAAGGCGGTTTGCCCGGCAAAAAACAGGCACACGAAGAGGAAGAACGGCCGGAGCATGGAGAGCGAGTGTGGTCTGGCGGAAGGGCCGATTCAAACATTCTCCCGTGCCGGACGGAAATTCCACCGATTCTTATGGACGTTTTCCCTCGGCACTCGCTGCAATGACTCGGTTCTTCGTACCGGAGAGCTGCAAAATATGGTGCCATCCTACTCTGCGCGACGCATAGACCGTGGTTTCCACCGGTGGTTCGTCGCCCTCCGGCACGCCTCCCTTGCTGTCATCGGGGCGTTGTGTGCCGCCTTGCCCGGTGCCCGCGCTCAGGGAATCCCCGCGTCGGATCATGTCCTGATTGTGGTCTTCGATGGCATGAGGCCGGATTTCGTCCGCCCGCAGTATTGTCCAAACTTGTATTCCCTCGCCACGAATGGGGTGTTCTTCCGGCGCAACCACTGCGCGTACATCAGTACGACGATCGTGAATGGGACGGTTCTAGCCACGGGTACGCATCCGGGACACAACGGTATTCTTGCCAACTCGGACTTTCGGGAGGAGCTCAATTCCCAGACGTCCGTTGGCTCCGATATTCTCGACACCCTGCGGCGCGCCGATCGGATCTCGGGCGGCAAGTATGTGGCGGTGGACACGGTAGCGGAACTGATCCAGGCCGCCGGCCATTACACGTACATCGCGGGCACGAAGAGCGTGACGTTGCTTCAGGACCGTTTCCTTCGCCGCGACGACACGGAAGCGCATCGAAAATCCGTGACGCTGGGCCGCGGGTTATCACTGCCGCGTGGGGCGACCAACCAAATGGTCAAGGTGAATGAAGACAAGGCGTTTCCCCGTACGGAAACGACTCCGAACATTGCTTCCGACACGTGGACGACCAAGGCGTTGATCCACGGCCTGTGGACGAATGGCGTTCCAAAATACTCCCTCCTGTGGTTGAGCGACCCTGACAAGACGCAACATGCCAAGGGCGTGGGTGCTCCCGAATCGCTCGCAGCCATCGAAGCTTCCGATAAAAACCTTGGCGAGGTATTCAAGGTGCTGGACCAAAAAGGCATCCGAGAAAAAACCGATGTGCTGGTTGTGTCGGACCATGGATTCTCGAGCGTCCCCCGCGGCGGGGATGTCCCGGGAGCCTTGCGCCTGGCTGGGTTGAATGCCCAGACCAAGCTGGAAAACCCGGAGCCGGGGGATGTGCTGGTGGTTGAATTCGGGGGGTCGGTCCTGATTTATGTGATTGATCGTCGCGAGGATGTGATTCGTCAGGCGGCGACGGTCTTGCAGGGGTGCGATTTCACTGGGGTGATTTTTTCTCGAATGGAAATCGAGGGAACTTTTTCATTGTCGACGGTGAATTATCCGACCAACGGACACGGGCCCGATCTGGTGGTGGCGATGCGATGGATGGACGACCCGAACGAATTTGGTGCTCCGGGCCAAATGCTGGCGACGAGTGGGACGCGAGGGACGGGAGCGCACGGATCCTTGAGTCGGTTTGAGATGAACAACACGCTGGTGGCCGCCGGCCCGTCGTTTAAGCGAGGATTCGTGAGCAATACTCCGAGTGGGAACATCGATGTCGCCCCCACGATATTGCACGTCCTCGGCATCAATCGGCCCGACTGGATGGACGGTCGAGTACTCCGAGAGGCGTTGGCGGGACAAGGAGGACCCGCGCCGGAAGTGCGGGAGCGGAAGTTGGAGGCCAGCCGCGAGATTGGATTCCTTCGGTGGAATCAGTACCTGCGAATCTTGGAAGTAGAAGGGGTGAGTTATTTTTCCGAGGGCAATGGCAGTCTCAGGCTTGAGTGAGCCCACCCGGCCGAATGGTTCAATGCGGGGACAAGGTGCGATTCTATTTCGGAACGTTTTTTTTGGGAGCGGCTCGCTTTTGTTTGGACCCGCCAGACGATGCACTCCCGGGTTCACGCGTGACGGTGAATTCAATTTCCTGCGAAGGGATTGCCTGGAGACCGGTCCATGCTTCGGCCCGTGCCCGATAGTTGCCGGGAGGGAAATTGGCGAGTTGGAAACGCCAATGGCCGTTGGTTTCAGCGTAGGTTTCTCCGAGCTTTCGTTGTCCGAGGAATAGTCGCACGAGCGCCCGGGGTTCGGACGTGCCGTGGGCGTCGCTCATACGAGACGGCCACATGATCTGGCCGGGATGGGGTGACTGGATTGTGGTCGGCGACTGGGAGCGAAGAGCCGGCATGGGCGTCGAGGTGGAGTTCGTCGCTCCTGAATGGAATCGTCCGGGCACCGGACGTGACCGTGGCGCCAAGAGCAGCCAGAACAGTACGGTCGCCAGGGCGATGGGAAGCAGGATGTGCCAGCGATCGTACCAGCCGATCCAGTAGCGGGGTTTGCCGTCGTCTCGAAACATGGTCAGGCCGTTTGAAAAAAGCGCCGGTTAGGAGTCCTCGCCGAGCGGTGGTGCTTCATCCGGGAGCAGGGTTGTCTGGGTCAGGTCGCCCCGGATCCGGCCGGCGGCGGTCTTGGGAGAACTCCGGCGGGCCGGTGGCGGGGGCGCGGCGGCTTTGAGTGCTGCGAGTTCGGCTGCGAGATCGTTACGTTCGCGGCTGACGGTTTCCAAGTCCGCAATCAAAGCAGCCTCGGATCCGCTGGGCACGGAAGCCGGGACTGGGGCCGGGGCGGCCGCCGCAGGGACAAGGCGAAGCTGTTCGGTGAGCGATTCGTTGGCGTGGGTGGCCGCTTTGAGCTCGGCTTCGAGCGCATCAAATTCACCGGCCAGCTCTCCAATCCGCTTCCTAGCATGGGTTAGTTCGCTCTCCAGCTTGCCCGCAGTGGATTCCGCCGTGGCCCGGATTCGGTGGGCCGATTCGAGCTGGCTTCGGAGGTGGGCGAGCTCTTTGTCTTTGTCCGCCAAGGCGGTCAGGGAGGCCGATCGTTGTTGATTCGCCGCGGCCGCCGAGGGCTTCAATTCCGCGAGAGTGCGGTCGCGAGCAAGGACGGCTGCTTCGAGAGTGGAGACGACACTCTGGCGGGCCGCTGCGTCGGATTCCAATCCGCGGATGGACTGATGGAACGCGTCTTGTTCCGCCTCCAACTGGCGGTTTCGTTCGCGGAGTTCTTGAGTCACGGATTGGGCGGTCTTGAGTTCCGCTGCCAGCGTGGCGGTTTCCAATGTGGCCGATTGATATCGCGACTGTTGATCGTGACGTTCGGCTTCGAGGGAGGCTAGCCTGGCCTGGCCGTTGGAGAGTTCCCGTTGATATCCATTGGCGGCAGACTCCGCACCTGCGAGTTGCTGACGCAATCCGGTTCGTTCGGCTCCCGCCGCCTGCAATTCGGTATCGAGGGCCGTTTTTGATTTCTGCACGGCGGCCAACAGGTCGGATTTCGAGCGGAATTCCGTCTGGGTCTTGTTGAACTGAAATCGCAAATCCTGAAACTCCCGTTCGCGTCGGGCAAGATCTTGCTGGGTCTGTTCGAATTGTCCTCTCAGGAAGAACAGGTCGAGCAGCCACTTAACAAACATGCCCGCAAGCAATGCGGCGAAGCAGGACGCCCAGGGGTGCTGGGCAAAAAGAGACGGATTCATGGCGGTCGTTCGATCGAAAAAGCGGAGCCTGGCGACGGCGTCGAAGCTACACAAACCGGAGAGCCGTGCAATGATCGTTGATCACGAAGAGTGGGCGACCCCAGTTTATCTTTTGCGTTTGGCGCGGCGGCGCTACTGTGGCGGCGCATGCATTCGGTTTCCACCGTAGTTCTCAGTCGTGATTGCGATGTCGTTCAGATTCCAGCCGGGCACACGGTGACGTTGCCGGCGGGAACCGAAGTGGATATCACGCAGACGCTCGGAGGGTCGTATACGGTCCACGTTAGCGGCGGGTTGTATCGGGTCGGCCCGAAGGATGCCGATGCCATCGGGATGAAACCGGTGGAGGCTCCGTCCGGGAAACCGCTTTCTGCGGGCGAAGAGTTGAGTGAAGCCATGGTGTGGGAGGCATTGCGAAGCTGTTATGATCCTGAAATCCCCGTGAACATAGTTGATCTTGGGCTCGTGTACGACATGGGGATTGAAGAACTGCCGTCCAGAGGGAAAAAGGTTTTTGTGAAAATGACGCTGACGGCACCGGGTTGCGGGATGGGGGCGACCATTGCCGGAGATGCGCAGCAAAAGATTTTGATGTTGCCGACGGTTGAGGATGCCAGCGTGGAAATCGTATGGGATCCGGCGTGGCACCAGAGTATGATCACGGCGGAGGGGCGACGTCTGCTGGGGATTGAATAAGGTCGTGAGTTTTGCGCCCGGGAAGTGGGGGTCGGAAAACTTCTTTGAACAAAATAGTTGCGTGGAGAGTCTTTCGACTATACGTAAGGACAGTTCTGAGGCCTGACGGGCTCCGTTAGATTTTTTTCCGGAGTACCGCTTCCCCGAGTCTTTGTTCCTGCGGCTGATTTATTCCTGCCGCCTTTGGGTTTTTGGGCCGTTCCGTTACAGCACCCGTAGTTGGGCGAAGCAGTTATTCCAATCGCATATCATGAGTCAGGAAGTTCAAGGTTCAGGTCAACCGCAATCAAATCCGCCACCTTCGTCCCCGCCGGCTAACGCGGGTTCGGAAAACCGCCCGCAGAACCCTCCAAATCCTCAGAACGGTCAGGGTGGCTCGGTCATCGGTCAAAACCCCGGACAAGTTCCACAGAACCCACAGGGCCAACAAGGCATAGGTCAGGGAGGTCAGGGAGGTCAGGGAGGTCAGGGAGGAGGGTACGGCGGCCCGCGTCATGGAGGGCGGCAGCATCGCAACCGCGGCGGCGGCGGCGGCGGCGGTTCGATGCGACAAGGAGGAGGAGGCCAAAATTTCGGCGGGCGACCGAACAACGGGCCGAACAACGGGCCGAACAGCGGACCGAACAGCGGGCCGAACAGCGGACCGAACAACGGGCCGAACAACGGGCCACCCCAACCGCAGGGCGAACCGCAATTGGGCGGTGGTTACCTGGAAATATCCGAGAAAGGGTTCGGATTTCTTCGGTCGGAGAAGAATCATTTCGCGCCGAAGCCGACGGACGTTTTTTTGACTCCGGATTCAATCAAGAAACACGGATTGCGCGAGGGTTGTCACTTGGAATGCACCGTGAATCCGCCGCATCGGGGCAACAGTCCGCAATTGCGGGAAATCCTCAAAGTCAACGGGCGGTCGTATCAGGATTTCCTGCACGCGATGCGATTTGAGAATCTGACCACCATTGACCCGGTGGAAAAATTTCAACTCGAAACCACTCCGGATATTCTTGAAACCCGGATCATCGATCTCATCACACCGATCGGCCGGGGAACCCGCGGCCTTATTGTGGCTCCGCCCCGTACGGGCAAGACCACGATCCTGAAGCTGATTTGCAATGCCATCACGACGAATCATCCCGAGGTTCATTGTCTCGTACTTCTCATTGATGAACGACCCGAAGAGGTCACTGATTTTCAACGAAGCGTAAAGGGTGAAGTCGTTGCTTCGTCCAACGATCAAGACCTCGAAACCCATGTCCGTCTCAGCCGCTTCATGATCGAGCGCTGCCGCCGCATGGTCGAGGCCGGCAAGGATGTCTTTGTTCTTCTCGATTCCATCACCCGGGTTGCCCGCGCCTATAACTCCGTCCATGGTGGTTCGGGTCGGACAATGACCGGCGGTGTTGATGCCCGGGCGTTGGAGATTCCGCGGAAGATGTTCGCATCGGCGCGCAAGATTGAAGAAGGCGGTTCGTTGACAATTCTCGCCACCGCACTCGTGGACACGGGAAGCCGGATGGACGAGTTGATTTTTCAGGAGTTCAAGGGCACTGGAAACATGGAACTTATTCTCGATCGCAAGTTGTCCGAGCGGCGTCTGTTTCCGGCCATCGACATCCCGAAGTCTGGCACGCGTAAGGAGGAGAAGCTATTCCTGCCCAAACACATTGAGGCGATCCGCAAATTGCGCCGAATGATGACTGATCTGCAACCGGTCGAAGCCATGGAAACCCTCATCGCCGCCCTGAAGAAGCACAAGACCAACGACGAACTGCTGGCGAAGTTGGCGTAATTTCGGACGCTCCCGGGGCCGTGCGTGCGGAGCAGTTTCGGCGTGGTTTTTGTTCGGTTCCCGCGTAGGGTTCGTTCGTGTTTACTCGTTGGCTCGGATTCGTGCTGGGCGTTCTGGTTGGGGCGGCCGCCGGCACGGCGTTGCTCTGGCGGACGTGGCTGGTTCCAGAATTGAACCGAGCCCGGGATCGCGTCGTCGCACTCGGAAATGGATCCCCGGTCGCGTCCTCGAGCGGGAAAGAGGCCTCACGTCCGGGATTGGATGCGTCAACGGTTGACGGTCCGTTTGCGCTGGGACGATTCGAATCGGAGCTGCGGCAGTGCCTAAAATTGGAGAAGCCGGCCGCGCGTCACCAGGCGGTCGAGGCAGCGGCGCGCCGGGTGGATGACCCGCATTTGCGGGACGCCCTCATCGCCGGGGATGCATTGCTGCCCGGGAACCTCCGACGGACGGTGCGCGAGACGTTGTTGCGCCGCTGGGCGGCCCGGGATGTTACCGCGGCGACAGCCTATGCCGCCGCGATCGGATCGGTGGAGGAGCGGGAAGAGGCTCTGCGGCTCACGTTGCGACCCTGGATCGAGCGCGCTGGCGATCCAGCCCTCGCCTGGGTGCAGTCGTTGCCGGCGGGACCGGCCCGATTCGCCTGCTGGCAGGTGGCTGCTCGCACCCTTGGGTCTGAAAATCCTGTGGCCGGCTCCGAACTGTTGGAGCATCTGCCGATTTCGGAACGTCGTTCCGAACTGCTTCGCGAATTTTATTCCGCGTGGGCGGTATTGGACCCAGTGGCGGCAATCCAGTCTGCCACCAAAGTCTCCCGAAATTTGGGCCCCTCTCTTGTGGGAATGCTGCTCGGCCATCTGGCGGTGACGGATATGGACCAGGCAAGGCGGATCCTTCGAGATCTGCCGGTGGGGATCGTGCGAAGTGCGCTTCATGAAGAATTGCTCGCCACCTTGCTGCCGGTCAAGCCGTCGGCCGCGGCGGAATTCGTTGCCGGCCTTCCGGTGGGCGGCCATCGAAACGAGATGGCTGCAACGGTTGCTCGGCATTGGGCTTCGGTGAGTCCGGCGGAGGCCCTAACCTGGGCGCAGGGACTGCCGGACGTTCCGATGAGGAAGATGGCGCAGAATGCGGCCTATTTGGGTTGGGCGGAGCGTGATCCAATGGGTGCCTCTGCGGCGGTGAAGGGACTCCCGTTGGATGCCGACACCCGCAGCCTGCTCTCTCCGATCGCCCGGGCGCTGGGGAAACTGAGTACTCAGCGGGCGTTGGAGTGGGCGGCTCAATTCTCGACGCCGCGCGAGCGCGAGGCGGCAACGATCGGTGCCCTCGAATCTCTCGCGGAGGAATCGCCGCGATCCGCCACGGCCACCGTGATGAAAATGCCGGCGGGACCCACTCGCGATCGTTTGGTCGCGTCCTTGGCTGCGTCGATCGCGGCGAGCGATCCGGTTGCTGCCGCCGAACTCGTGCGAAATTCCCAGCATGGCCCCGTGGGAGCAATTACTACCGGTGTGGTAATTCCCGAGTTGGCGAAGGTAAATCCGCCGGCGGCACTCGACCTCATTAGGAATCTCCCGGACGTCGCCAGTCAGCAGGAGGGATACGAAGTGCTGGCCCGATCGTGGGCGGAAGCGGATCTAGGCGCCGCCGTGGCGTGGGCCAAGACACTTCCGGCGGGCGGAACTCAGGAAAAAGCACTCGCAGGCCTCTTGGAGTCTTGGACAAATCAGGATCCGGCCGCCGCGGCACGATTTATTGAAGCGTCGGTGAATCCGAATAATCGCGCTCAAATGCTGGCAGACGTGGCGGGTTCCTGGGCGCGCCAGGATCCTCTCGCAGCGGCGGATTGGGCGACGGCGCTGCCGGCAGGGTCCCTGCGGAATCAAGCGGTGGTGTCTGCCTTGGGCGAATGGGCCTCCGAGGCACCCGCGGATGCGGCGGAATATCTTGTGAAATTGCCGCTGGTTATGGGGCAAACCGAAGCGGCGATGGCGGTGATTCAGCGGTGGGCGGATGCCGATCCGGGAACCGTCGCGTCGTGGATTCGGCAATTTCCGGAAGGAGAATTGCGCGAGCAGGCGAGTGCAACTCTGCTCCAAAGATGGGGTCCAACGGAATCGCGAGCCGCTGGAGAATGGGTTGGGAGTCTCCCCGCTGGATCTTTCCGGGATACTTCGGCGGCGCAACTCGCTCAAGCCTTGGTTGAAAATGATGCGCCGGCGGCCTTTGAATGGATTCGCTCCATTGGGGATGCGACTTCCCGGGACCTCGCCTACGAGCGGGGGTTCCGGACTTGGGTAGCCCATGACCCAACCAAGGCGCAGCAATGGCTCGAGCGCGAATCGACTCTTCCCGTGACACTCCAGCGGCGGTTGAAATCTCTCGTGAATCCTTAGAGTTTCGTCGAGTTTTTGACTGGCCCCTAGGTCCGCCGGCCGGCGCGAACAGACTGACATCACACCGAATCCACTGCCAGTCCGGGGCGGCACTCCGGTCGGCATCACCGCTCGGCCTGGAACTGCACCGACCGTTCCCTTGGGGTAAGTTTCGTGCTGGGAGTCGAGCGTTTGGAGGTGACACCACTGACGCGGTTCAGCTTTTTCTGGAGTTCGTCCTTCTCTTCCTCCAGTTGCTTGAGTCGTTTTTCCAGGGCGGCAAATGCCGCGGGGCTCGCCTTGGTTCCTCCCGCTTGCATCAAGCTTCGCAACTTTTCTTCCAGATCCGTTCGCTGCTTCTCAATCCGCCGACGCATGGATTGCTCCTCGAGAAGGGCTAGATGAACATCGGCCTCCCGATCGCGGCTGTCGCGCAGCGCGAGTTCGAGCTGCCGTGTCTTTCCGTCGAGTACGCTGAGCTGAACGGTGAGGTCCGTGCCGACCGGCTCGGTTACGACGGTATTGCCCGCGAACTTGGCCGCCTCACGGAGGGCCGCCTGTGCTCTCTCCGATGCCGCCAACTCCCCCTCCATTCGCGCGCGTTCCGCTTTTTCGGAGCTGAGCGCCTTCTGCAGAATCTGGATGGCCTCGGTTGTTCCCGCATTTTCGCGAGTCAACAAGCCGACCCGTTCGGTGAGAACTCGATTCTGATCTTCCATTTCGATTCGTGCGGTCAGTTCTTTCTCCAATGCGGCGACTAAGTCCGTGGCCCGGGCTTCGTTACGGCCCGCCTCCGCCCGCGCCACCGCGAGTTCGGTTGTCAGCTTGTCCATTCGCTGGAGACTGGACTCCGTCTGGCGCGACTGGCCGTCGGTGAGTTGGTTGCCGAGGGCCATTTTTTCCGCCATGAACACATCGTTCTGCCGTCGGGCCTCTTCGAGACTTGTTTGCAATTTGTTCAGCCGGGAGGTGAGTTCGACGATTTGACGTCCTCGTTCGGTTTCAGACCGGAGCTCGTTCACTTGGGATTTGAGTGAGGCATTCTCGCTCTTCAGCTGCTTCAGATCGGTGTCTTGTAGTTTCTTGAGAGATCCTTCGAGCTCGGTTCGCTCCTTTTGCAGTGCGGCGGTGCTGTTCTTCTGGGTGAGCAGTTGCCGATTGGCTTCCTGCAACGCCCGGTGGGCCTCCTCCAGCACCACTCGGTCGACTAGGTTTTGGCGGTCGGTCTGTTGTTGCTCCAATCTTTGGATAAGCACCTGATTGGTAGCCTGCAGCGTAGTGATTTTTTCAACCGCCCGTTGCAGTTCTCGCGGATTTATCGGGGCCGGTTGAGCGGACAACGCCTCGCGCAGCCGCGCCTCCATCATCAACTTTTCCGTGCCCATCCGTCGGATCTGGTCGTTCAACGCGGTCAACTGTGTGGTTGTCTCTCCGGTCGGTACGACCACGGGTTGGAACGGCCCGGCGGTGGCGTCGAGGTTTGGATCGAACGCCTTGAGTTCCTCCAACTTGGCGGCCACATACCGGAGCCGGTAGTTGACGACCCGGTCATTCCATTCTGGGAAGACTCGCTGAAGACTGTGTAAGTCCTGCTGGGCCCGGGCATACAGGGGCCAGGCGGCCCGCCCGTCGTTACGTTCCTTTTGAAAATCAGCCTGATGGATTAGATCGTAGGCCGTCACGAACATTTCATCCGGCCCCATTGCCAGCGCCCGAAAACAGGCGAGGCAAGCAAGCGCTACACAAAAGAAATGGCGACGCATGGCAGTGGATATAGAGTGTCCAGACGTTCTTGGCAACGCACACCGGGCCGCGGCCGTGCATCCCGAAGTTGTTGGATAAGGGTGCGGACGCCGCGCGCGGCGTCCCCGCGCCGTTCAGGCGCGGCACGAACCGCGCTGCGGCCCTGTCCGCCCGCTGAACACGGGCGGGGTTGTCGCAGCGCGACAACCCTACCAACAACACCGGGCGCATCCCGAAGTCGTTGGAGATTTTAAGATCCAATGGACGGATTCGTCGTGATTTGTGAAGAGAACGTTGACTTCCATGAGGCTGCGGAGCAGCCGTTCTCATTATGGATCTATGGGATATCCAGCCAATGAAATCGCGACCCTACAGGCCGCTGACCGTGGCCGCGCCGATACCCAGGCCGCTGGCCTGGGCTAAGGGATGACGGCCCTTTGGGCCTGGGCTGGAGGCATCGCACGTTCATAAAGTGAACAAAGATTATTCCCGTCTTTGTTTGCGTTCGTGTCCTTCGTTTGCTTCTGTCGCCATTCCGATAACATCGGGACGCACCGTGCCCACGGCAGCAGAATCCGAAGTTCTGGGTGCTCCGCTATCGGCATGGAACCGAATTTTTTGGGATTGATTCTCGATCCAAGAGTTCGCAGCAAGACCCATTGAGTCGGCACGAAACACCGAAATACCCCGCTAATTCGAAACGACCGCAAATGAAGAAAGGTCCGCTTCCATCGGCCTGGATCGTTTCTACTTCTTGAAGTCGGTGTCCGCCTTTTTCAAGTTCAATTCCTTAATCCAAATGTTCCGGTAGCGGATGTCGTGCCCCTCGCACTGCAATTTTAGGCCGCCCGGCGTATCGGTGATACCCTTGCCGCCGTCATTGCCACCGTCTATTCCGGAATTTGGCCCACCCCATACCTGGTTGATTTGCTGGTTTACGTGCACCTTCTTGCCGTTGAAATACATCGTCAGCATTGCCTTCTCGACCTGCTTGCCGTCCTTAAAACGCGCGGCGCGAAAGTTGATGTCGTAAGCATTCCATTTGCCGATGCCGGTATAGATGTGGTAGGGGGACTCCGTCTCGTTGATCACGGCACCCATTCCGTGCTTGGTCTTGTCGCCATCGCACACCTGGATCTCGTAGCGATTCTGAAGATACACGCCACTGTTGCCCCCGGGCTTCATCACCAGAAATTCCACGTGCAGACGGAAGTCACGGTAAGCCTTTTTGGTGACAATGTCGGCGGCGCCGTACTTGCCGCCTGCGGCGGCGGGGTCGTCCGTCATCACCACGGTTCCACGATCCACCGGATCTTCCACAATCTTCCACTTGATTGGCAGCGACGAAGCGAATCGAGGCCCCTTCCAGTAAGTCCATTTGTCCTCGAGCAGCGCGCGCGAGCCATCGAGGATTACTTCGGCGCCGCGTATCGATCGCGCGCCGACGCCGACGCTCGCGACGGCGGTTGGGGCGAGGCCGTGCAGCACGGCTGCGACGACCAGGGCGGTGAAAACGGAATCGAAACGAGTCATAGGTTGGATGGGTTTGTGAGCGGTGGAATCTAACGGTAGGGGCATTGTGCCGGAGGACTTCGCATCGGGAAAGACTGAATCGATCGAGGCGCCGAGAAGAGGTGTAAGAAATAAATCTTCACGAGTTCTAGAATCACCCCGTAGCGTCAGTGGATGATTGACAACCGAGTTGCACCCAGGCTGGCGGTGGTTCAGGTGCTGGGCGTCGTCTTGTGTGCACTCGTGGCGGCGGGTTGGATGATTCATGCGTTTCGGCAGAACGGCGCACCCCTGCGAACCGAGTCGCTCGTTTATTCGAGCTGGAACTCGGGCCTGCTGCCCGCGCCAATGACGCGCACAGTGCGGAACGACGGAACAACGGAATGGGGAGTGGGATTTGTTCTGGCGTCCCCCGGGGATCCGCTTCCGATGGCCATACGGTTCCTGTTCGACGTGCGACGGGCGGGCGCGAAGCCGGTGTTTGCCGGGCGCCGCTCGGCCAAGACGACACTCGAAGAAGCCGTTATGGAGACGGACGCGCCGGGAGTAGCTTGGGTTAGCTCGACGCCACCGGGGCGTCTCGTCGATCACTCACTGATCGAGTTCCACTGTGTTGCGACGCAGGGAGTGCACCGCCTGCCGGACCGCCAGCTGATTCAGATTCGATTGCGGGTGCGCGGCTCGGAGCAACTGGCGCTCTGGTGTCAGGCAAAGGGAGTCAATCCGGGCGACATGGAATCGTTGGGCTATGCCGAAACTCCGAACGGGCCACCGATGGAGCCCAATTCGTCGGCGCTCTTCCATTATTTTCCGATCGGTCAATGGATTTTCCCACTGAGAGAACCTGCGGTCAGCCGCTGGGAGTTATTGAAGAGCA
>CAMDJH010000014.1 GCA_945900455.1 Akkermansia muciniphila | reverse complement strand
GAAGCGCAACTCGCGTTTGGGATTCCGACATTGGCGTATGACCGTATCAAACGCCGCCTCGAGTCCGACGCCCCACTGCAACTCTTCGGCCACGAGTTCTGCGCACGCATCGTCGCCACCGGTCCTGGCGTCACTCGCTTTCATGTTGGAGAACGTGTGGCCGCGCGCGCGAAGCTGCCCTGCGAGCAATGCCCGCTCTGCCTTTCGGAGCGGAGTTATCTCTGTCGCAAGGGACCGGTGATTGGCTTCGATCTTCCCGGTTGCTTCAGCGATGTCGCGTCGCTGCCGGAAATCGCACTCGTTAAAGTCGATGACCGCATTTCGGACAGCGAAGCCGCCTGCCTGCAATCGCTCAGCGACAGCGTGGCCGCGGTGGAAACGGCCAACATTCACATGGGCGACTCGGTGGTCATCTTCGGTCAGGGAAGCATGGGGTTGGAATGTCTGCAAATCGCGCGCATCAGCGGAGCGGGCCAGATCATCACCGTGGATGTGCGCGACGAGTCGTGCCGTATGTCGACGGAACTCGGCGCCGACCACGCACTCAACGCCCGGACATGTGATGTGGAATCCGCCATTCGCGACTTAACCGGCGGCAATGGGGCTGACGTCGTCTTTGAATGTGCCGGTGGCAGCCCTAAGCAGGGCATGGCGGGGACCAAGACGCTACGCCAAGCCATCGAAGTCGCTCGTTCGGGCGGAAAAATCATCGGTGTATCCTGGTTCGGAGGACCGTTGGAATTGAACATCGACTTATTGCGCGAGCGCAGCCTCCGCTACCTTTTCCCGGACATCAGTACGCAGGCCCACCTCGAACACACCGTTCGTCTCGTTTCTTCCGGCCGCGTCAAACTGGGCGCAACCATCACGCACCGACTGGAAGGCCTGGAATCGGTACCCCAAGCGTTCGAGATTACTGCCAATAAGGGAAAGTATCAGGCCATCAATCCCGCGCAGGTCGTGATCAAGGCACCCAGCAACGTTACCGCTTGACCGCGGTCCCGGCCTGGAGGCGCTTTAAGTCGCGATTGCTCGGGACATGCACAACGGAGTTGATCTGGCTCACACTCGGGGTGCGGGGATCAAGCCAGCGCCAGTGTTCCGCGTGGCCGTCCGCAAAGGAAAAATTGCAGCCCTTTTGATGCCAGGTCGCGGGCAAGTTGTACCATTTGTCGCCGTCCGGAGCCACTCCGAACGTCCCGTCGTCGATGCTATTCTGATGCTCATCCAGGAAGACATAAGCCTGCGAAGGCGACGGTGCGGTGATGTCGCCCGTTTTCTTGTTCACCGCAAATCCCTTTTGACTTTCGAACATTAGCCCGACATCCCAACCGTTCATGTAGGTGTTGATAGAATAGCTGCGGACTCGCGGCATGGACTTCCCACCGATGACACTTCGACCGACATCACTGGGGCACCGGTAAATGTCAGCCGAGCCATTGTAGACAAACAGGAGCCCTTCCTTGATCAGGTTCTTATTCGTGGATTCCGGGTTGTTGCCATTCATATACCCGCGAATCCAAACCCTGGATCCCGCACCAATGTTGGGATCGTTGAAAATCACTGCTTCATTGTTATCGCCGGAGTACATTGCCCAGCAGAGTTGCAGTTGCTTCAAGTTGCTCAGGCACGCGGTCTCGTGGGCTTTGCTCTTGGCCCGCCCCAAGGCGGGCAGCAGCATTCCCGCAAGAATGGCGATGATCGCAATCACCACGAGCAACTCAATCAGAGTAAAAGCAGCGGCACGTGACACGGGGACGGGTTTCATGGAGGTTCGATAGCAAATATCAAGGTTGATCGCAGCAATTATTTCCACGAAAATGGATGCTCCATGTGCTCACTTTCTCCGCCGTCCCATCGGCCCAGCCACCCGTGGAACTGGCTCACCTGCCTGATTGGGTCGCTCCTGCTCGGGACCGCCGTCCCCATGTCCGCCGCGCGTTTCCAGGGTCGAATTGTCGATGCCGACACCGGCCAAACGCTGGCCAGCCGGGTTTATCTTCGCGACGGGAGCGGACGCTGGCTCTTTGTCCAAACCGCCGTCCCCGAGGGTTCCGCACTGCCGTACGAGGAGCAGTGGGTTCCGATGGCTCAATCCGTCGAACGTCACACCACCCTTTCGGCGCACTCGTTTCAGGTCGAGCTTCCCGCGGGCGCGTATGAACTAAGTGTTCAACGCGGCAAGGAATACTTTCCGCTCACGGAGACCCTGCACATCGGGACGGACCCGGTATCGCGCGAATTTCGGATGCATCGCTGGATCGACCTGGCAAGCCGAGGTTGGTACTCGGGCGAAACCCATGTGCATCGGCGGCTCACGGAACTGACCAATGTCATGCTGGCAGAGGACTTGAACGTGGCGTTTCCGGTGACCTACTGGACTATTCACGCCGGCCAAGCTCCGGACACCGCTCCTTCGCCCTTGCGCAAACAGCCGTCTCCATTCGGCCCTCGTTCCGACCAAGGCCAGACGCGAATCTCGATCGATGCCACGCATGTTATTCTGCCGCGCAACACCGAGTACGAAGTCTTCCGCGTGGATGGAAAGCCCCACCTGCTCGGTGCCTTGTTCGTCTTAAATCACAAATCCGTTTTCGCTCAAGGCGTCCCGCCCGTCCGTTCCGTGGCCGAGCAGGCCCACCGCGAAGGTGCTCTGTTGGATTTGGACAAGCACAGTTGGCCGTGGTCGATGATGTTGGTACCCATCGCGAAGATCGATTTGTTCGAATTATCCAACAACAGCGTTTGGCAGACGACGTTCGGGTTTCGCCAATCCCCGGTGCCCGTGCCTGAGTACATGCACGTGGAAAAGGACTCAAACGGACTGACCGAATGGGGTTGGATCGACTTCGGCCTGCAAAACTACTACGCGCTGCTCAATTGCGGTTTCAATCTTCAACCCACCGCGGGAACCGCATCCGGCGTTCACCCGGTGCCGCTGGGTTGGTCCCGCGTCTACGTGCATCTCGAAGGTCCGTTCTCGCCCGAAGCCTGGATCGAGGGACTCAAGCAAGGGCGCAGCTTCGTCACAACCGGGCCGATGCTGCTTGCGCGACTGGACGGACGGCTACCGGGCGAACGCTTTCCGCACGCCGATGCGCAGCCGCATATCTATCGACTGACGGGCGAGTCGTTGAGTGCCCGTCCCCTCGAGGCTTTGGAACTGTTCTCCAACGGTGAACGTCTGCGCTCATTAACCGTGATCAACGAGCGAACGCCCGCGGGCGCATATCGTACAGGCTTCGCAGTCGACGTTCCGATCGGTGGCTCCGGTTGGATGATTTTGCGCTCCTTGGAGCGTCAACCCGACGGCCGAATTCGCTTCGCCCATACGGCTCCCTGGCATTTCATGGTTCCTCAGAAACCACTTCGCCCACGGCGCGAGGAAATCGACACTCTGATCCAGCGCATGACGGAGGAAATCTCCCGGAACCGTGACGTTCTCGCCCCGTCGGCGCTGGCTGAATTTGAAGAAGCCCGGCGCATCTACGAATCGATCAAAGCGAATGGAGTGCGGTGAAATGCCATTCCAAGGGGTCCTTGGTGCTTCTCTCGGCCGTTCCAATCGAACGACGGCGGAAAGAGCCTGATTTCATTCCGTCGATCGGGAAGGATGAACTCCGAAATGTCTCTATCCGCTGACGTCAATTCCACCGCTCCCTTGCAGGGCGTCGCCGACCTTTTCGAGAAAATCGCGGCGAACCGCGCGCTGCTGGCCACGCTTTCGGTCGAGGAACGCACCCGACTCCTAACCGCTGCCGGGGAGATTTACTGCCCCGATGTGGATGAACGCCGACGTCTGGTCAAGGCCAAGGTGCGCCAGCGCAAAAACGAGAAACTGCAGCGCGACCAGGCCAAACTGAACGAAACCGGAATCCGGAAACTGCGCCGAGAAAAAGTGTTCACGACCCCGAATTCATTTCCGCCCGTTGGCTTCGAACAGCAGGAGATTCGGGGCGATCCTGATTTTCGCGACGTGGTCGAGCCGCAGAATTGCTACATTTGCAAACAGGACTATTCCACGATCCATCATTTTTACGATCAACTCTGTCCGACATGCGCGGAACTGAATTTCCGGAAGCGGACCGAACTGGCAGACCTTCGCGGACGGGTCGCATTACTCACCGGCGGCCGCGTCAAGATCGGGTACCAAGCCGGTATCAAGCTACTCCGGTCCGGCGCCCATCTCATTGT
Source organism: Akkermansia muciniphila (assembly GCA_945900455.1). GTDB lineage: Bacteria > Verrucomicrobiota > Verrucomicrobiia > Limisphaerales > UBA9464 > SIBK01. The sequence goes on along the minus strand of CAMDJH010000014.1, from coordinate 40,534 downwards.
CAGCACTCGTTTTCCGCGCGATTCAGCGGCGCGTTATGCGGCGGAACCGGATTTTGGGGAATGGGGGCATCGCCTGGAGATTTTCGGACTCGATCTGCGCCACACCCCGAGCGTGGAGGCATTTTGCCGCCACCTGATGGCAACCCGGGACCGTCTGGATTTCATCATCAATAACGCCTGCCAGACGGTGCGGCGCCCGCCCAGTTTTTATCAGCACATGATGGCCCTGGAGACGGCGTCATTGAGGGGGATGCCCGAATCCGTGCAACGGTTGCTGGGAGCGTATGAGGGATTGCGCGGCTACCACCTGCTTCCGGAAGGCAATGCTGTGGCCGAGACACACCGCATTGCGGAGGTGACGGGCTTGATGCATGCCGCCGAATTGTCGCAGGTGCCGTTGTTAGCCGAGGAACTGACCGCCCAAGCGGCTTTGTTTCCGCAGGGGCGACTGGATCAGGACCTGCAGCAAGTGGATTTGCGCGAACGAAATTCGTGGCGACTGATGATGGCGGAGGTGCCCTCCGTCGAACTGCTGGAAGTGCAACTCGTCAATGCGATCGCCCCCTTCATTCTGAATGCACGGCTGAAGCCCCTGATGCTACGCACGGCGAATCACGACAAACACATCGTCAACGTCTCCGCGGTCGAGGGACAATTCTATCGCAAGTTCAAGACCACCCGTCATCCCCATACAAATATGGCGAAGGCCGCCCTGAACATGATGACGCGGACCGCGGCGGCGGACTATCACGCGGACGGCATTCACATGAACAGTGTGGACACGGGCTGGGTGACGGATGAGGACCCGGTATGGATTGCCGACCGAAAGGTGAAGGAGCATCGGTTTCATCCTCCGCTGGACATCGTGGATGGTGCGGCGCGGATTGTGGATCCCATCATCGCGGGCCTCAACACGGGGGAACATGTTTGGGGAAAATTCCTGAAGGATTACCGGCCGACGGATTGGTGAACGGATCCGTGCCATTCCCGGAACTTGCCAGGGCCGGGTCGGTCGCCTAGGTCTTGAGGAACCGGCCTGGCTGGTAAAGCCGACTCCGAGCCGTAACGTCGAACAACGATACAGAACTTTGTTGCATCCAGGTTCATCTCCAACCTCAACTCCATCCTCATGTCATCACTCGCGGGAAAACTCGGAATCGTCTTTGGTGTCGCCAACAAGCGGTCCATCGCATGGGCCATCGCGCAGGCCTGGCACGCCGCCGGTGCCCGCCTTGCCTTTACCTACCAGGGGGATCGTCTCAAGGAAAACGTGGAAGAACTCGCCGGAACATTCGGTGCGGAGACGTTGCTCCTTCCTTGCGATGTCACCCGAGACGACCAGATCGACGCGGTGTTTGCTGCGGTGAAGCAATCTTTTGGCCGGCTGGACCTGCTCCTGCACAGCGTGGCGTTTGCCCCACGCGAGGCTCTCGAAGGAGATTTTCTCACGACCTCGCGCGAAGCCTTCCGAGTGGCCCATGACGTCAGCGCGTATTCCCTGATCGCCTTGTCACGGGGGGCGGCTCCGTTGATGACATCCGGCGGGAGCATCGTTGCGATGACGTACTATGGCGCGGAAAAGGTCATCCCCCACTACAATGTCATGGGTGTCGCCAAAGCATCGCTAGAGGCAAGCACTCGCTACTTGGCGCACAGTCTTGGGCCGAGGAAGATTCGCGTGAATTGCATCAGCGCAGGCCCGATGAACACCCTGGCCGCCCGCGGGATCGCGGGTTTCACCGATATGCTGAAGCACTATGAGGCTCATGCCCCCTTGAAGCGAAACGTGATGCCGGAAGAACTCGGCACGACGGGGACCTTTCTGGCGAGTGACGGTGCCGCGGCCATCACCGGTCAGGTGCTGTACGTCGATTGTGGCTACCAGATCATGGGAATGTAGGCGGCAAGCAACTCGCCATGAACCGACTTCATTTCGCAATTCGAGGAGGAAGGACGAGCGCGACGGACGAGGACGATTTCAAGGACCACATTCCGGCGCTCTCGTCCTCGTCCTCGTCCTTCGTCCCTCGATGGCGACGAACAGCACACCGACCTATGTGCCGGGACGCACGGAGCGCGGTTCATGGTCCCAATTCATGTCCGTTCTTTGGAAAACATTCCTGCCCATGAACCACCTCCCTCACCCTGCCCTCTCCCCCCGCTCCAAGCGGGGAAAGAGGGTAGCCGAAGGCCAGGTGAGGGGGTGCTCCGGGATCGCGTTCTGGAAAGCGCGCAGCTCTCTTTCCTGCAATGGTTCATGCAATCACGGCGAGCGCTGTTAAGTTCGGTGGATTCTCACCCGTGAAACCTATTCCCAACACGCTTACAGCAGTCAAGAATCACACGCGGGTCTTTGGCGATCTCACGTTTGTCTACCCGGTCATCTCGCGCCGCTCGCGGGGCCTCTCGATCGGGATCAATCTGAACCCCGACAAGAAATGTAATTTCGACTGTGTCTACTGCGAGGTCGACCGGCGGACACCCGGCCTGGCGTCACGGGTGGATCTCGCGAAACTGCAGGACGAGCTGCGGTGGCTCATCCGCTTTGCGCGCGACGGCGAACTGGGAAAGGCCCCCCCATTCAACGAGGCCCCGGAGTTCACCCGCGTAATTCGCGATCTGGCCTTCAGCGGCGATGGCGAGCCCACCATGGTGCCCAATTTCGATGCGTGCGTTCGTGCCGTGATTAAAATCAAGGAATCGGAAGGACTAACGGACGCGAAGTTGGTGCTCATCACCGACGCCGCCGGTCTTGACAAGGGAAGCGTCAAGGCGGGACTCGCCTTAATGGACCAGAACCATGGCGAGATCTGGGGCAAGCTGGATGCGGGAACACCCGCGTATTATCGCCAAGTGAACCGCAGCGCGATTCCATTCGAACGAATTCTGAGCAACCTTCTGGAGACGGCCCGTGTCCGCCCGATCATTATTCAGTCGCTGTTTCTCAAGATACACGGCCAGGTGATGACTGAAGCGGAGCTCGTGGCCTATTGCGAACGGTTGAACGCCATCACCCACGCGGGTGGAAAAATCCGAGAAGTCCATGCCTATACCATTGCTCGACCCACCCCTGAGGTGTGGGCGACCCGGTTGGAAACGGTGGAACTGAACCAAATCGCCGAAGCGATCCGAAAAAGTACGGGCCTTCCGGTTGAATTGTTCGACTGATCGGATCCGGGAGCCGGTGGCCGCGAGAGCCCGGTTCCCTTTTCTCCCACGTCCCCCCATGATCCCCGGTTTCGGACATTCTCTCGAGACGCTGCGGTGGTGGAACTCGCGGGTGTCTCAGGCGCTCGTGCGCGGTGCCCAAACACCGTTTTTTCTCTTCTCGCCCGAGCCGGTTCGAACGGCCCTGGAACAGTTGGAAGATCTCGATTTCGGGTGTCCCACACGCCACTGGTTGTCCTGCAAAACTCAGCCATTCGCACCGCTGCTCAAGTGGTGGCGAAAGTCCGGACGCCCAATTGAAGTGGTCAGTGAATTCGAGTTCCACGCCGCGCTGCGCGCCGGGTTTTCGTTGGATGAAATCCTGGTCAATGGGCCGGCAAAGCAGCGTTGGCTTCCGCGGGTCAGCGGCCGCCATCTGCGAGTCCATTTCGATTCAACCCACGAACTTGCCACGCTGCTACCACTGGCGCGCCGACAACACTGGCGGACGGGCCTTCGAATCCGGACGCGTGCGGAACACGATCCCGGCAATCCGTCGCATCCCACCCAATTTGGGCTCGAACCCGCTGAGGCTATTTCAGCCCTGCGACAGCTCCGTCGCGCACGGCTGACGCCCGAATCAGTGCATTTCCATCTGCGGACAAATGTTGCCCAGGCCAGCCACTACGGCCGTGCGTTTCGCGAACTGGCTGAATTCTGTTCTGCCGCCCGGTGGGCGCCGCTCTATGTCGATTGCGGCGGCGGACTGCCTCCACGTCATACGCGCGGACCCGACGGTCAGAATCTTGCCGGGCGGATGGATCTCGATGACTTCGCCACAACCTGCCGACGCGGACTCGCCCGCCTCGGTGGCGTTCGCGAATTGTGGTTGGAAAATGGCCGATTCCTCCTCGCGGGATCCGGAGTCCTCGTGATTCAGGTGCTCGATGCCAAATCGCGTCCGGGGATCCGTCAGCTCATCTGTGACGGTGGTCGCACCCTGAATGCACTCGTTTCAACCTGGGAAGACCACGAACTCCTCCCGCTCGAGCGCCGCGGAGGGCGCTTGGTCCCGACGGCAGTCTACGGGCCGACGTGCATGGCATTCGATCGGCTCGCATTCCGGCCGATGGCCGCTGGAATTCATCCGGGGGATCACTTGGTGTGGTTTGACGCCGGCGCGTATCATCTCTCGTGGGAAACGCGTTTCTCGCACGGTCGCGGGGAAATCTGGTGGGCGGAAAATGACCGCTTGCAGCGGATTCGATCTGCCGACACTGCGTGACGCGGCATGGGGGTGTCCCGCGGAAGCGATCGATGCGTCACAAGAGATTCTGATAGGCCAACCAGAGCGAGCGAAAATAGCGCATAACCCGGATCGGGTCCTTGCTTTCGGAAATTTCCGCCATCGTGTATCCCCGGAAACCCACTTCGTTCAGGCGCGTCAGCAAGCGCCGGAACGGATACTCCTCCAAGTACAAGTCGCGCATGTGAACGGAAAATATCCGATTCTTCACAAGATCGAAATTGTGGTCAAAACCCTCTCCAGCCAGATCACTCTGGTTCGAATTCCAACAAACCCCCACCTGCGGATGATCTGCCACCGACATAATCTTGTGAATGTTGGGCAGCAACGACGTGCCCTCACCATGCACTTCAAGGCGGATCTGCTGCCCCAGTCCGGCGGCAAACTGACCGAGTTCCCTCAACGAGCGCCCGATCTGCTCCAACGTCTTCTCGACGGTGACCTCCTTCGGCAATCCATTGGGGCGCACTTTGACCCCGGTCCCACCCACATCATGGGACAGTTGTATATATTCCTTGGTCGCCTCGATATCCTTGCGGAGGCGAGGCGAGTCGGGCGTGTGGTAATCGAAAGCGCTCCCCAGACCCATCAGCTGAACGGGCGAATCCGTGAACCGCTTGCGCACCTCGCGCCGCTGATCGGCACTGAGATCCACCTCGACTTTGTGGGCATGCGATGTGCGCAACTCGACACCGTCAAATTTCGCGTCGGTGCAGTTCTTGATGATCGTCGGAACATCCCAATCCTTTGCCAGGTTGTAGGTGACCAGCCCCAACTTGAGTGTCGCCGGTCTGGCAAAACTGGAGGAGCCCGCCGCCTGCGAGTTCCGGGGAAGGAACGCCGCCGCGACACCGGCCGTGGAAGTGACGAGGAATTGCCTTCGGGAAGTGTGCACAAGGAATAATGATTTGAGGTCCGCTAACAGAAACGTGCTTTCGTCGTCAGTTCTCAACCCAGGTCCAATCCCACGGCCAACCGGATGCCCAGAGGGATTTTGGATAGGGATCCCCCAGCTTGGCGCGGAGGAACCGCTTCTCAACCACCCATTCGGCGTGACCATCGCTGAACGACTGATTGTGCCCCGCCGGAGTATTGGCGTAACTAACGGTTCCAAATGCGGGCGCCGGTCCTTGGATGCCGTGATTCGATATCCACGATTTCTTATCGAGAAAAACCATTGTGTGATCCGCGGTCAACGGTCCGACAGTGTCTGAGTTTTTCGCCGGCGATGACTTGCCCCGAAACCGCGGCCCCGACAATCCGGTGAGGATCATGAAGTGGTCGACATGAAGCAGCCCCTTTTGATCGAACAGGCGCGGTTGATCTGGACGCGACGGACACAGCCAGACGGTCGGCAGCCGGGTTCGCTTGGATTCGACGTCAAACTCGGCGGCACTTTTCCTGACCTGACCTCCGGCGAGGCCGTAGCTGATCAACGCCATGCCCTGGTTGCTGCTCATCACGTAAAGCGCTTCCAGAGTCCACGCTGTGGTCTGATCGGCGGTCGGATACGTTCCGCGGAAGTCATCGGCATACATGCTGAACGCAAGCGCCTGGTTCTTCAAATTGGAGAGGCAGGCTATCCGCTTCGCTCGCTCCTTCGCCTTCGCCAGCGACGGCAGAAGCATTCCCGCGAGAATGGCAATGATCGCAATCACCACCAACAACTCAATCAACGTAAAGGCCCGCTTGCGAAAACGATCTCCACCGGCGGCGGTAGTAAAAGTCAGATGGAAAGGGACTTGAGCAAAGTTCATGGCCAGCGACACGGAGTTTGAGAAGACTCCCCCCTTTCTACGCTCGTGCGGTACCGAGTCGAGCCGAATTTCGGCAATACCCACGCGCGTGAGCCCGTAGCTGGAGATTGGCCACTTTTTGGCCTTCTCTGGCTTTCCTTCGTCGGACACGTCGTCGGAGCCGTTGTCGATCTGAAAATTGGCGACGGGAACTTCAGGGGTGCATCCCGCGGTTGTTTTGGGCCAACGGCCCGCGATTCCTCAGCCCAGGCCAACGGCCTGGGTAACGGGGAATAACCAAGGATGGCACCTCAACGAGGGGCGATGATTGGGAACTCCGGCCAATCAAATCGCGACCCTACAGGCCGATGCCTGGGCCAAGATCGGCGGCCGATGGAATTCCCAGCCGTGCGCCCCATTTTTCCCGAAGTTCTAGCCTGCGATTGAACACACCGCAGGTTTTGATTTTTTCGCAGGCGGCGGGTAGCTTGCCGTGCCCATTTTATGCCTTGGCTAAGATCCTTACGGCCATTCACCGCCTTCCGTTGTGTCGCCATTCTGCTCATCGGCCTCGTCGGGTGGCGTTGCGCAGCCGACAGCACGGTGGTCTTCAACGAGCTCATGTACCATCCGGCCTCTCGTGAACCCGATCTCGAGTGGATCGAATTGTACAACCAAATGGCGGTCAATATGGACATTTCGAACTGGTCCCTCGCAGTGGGCATCGAATTCAAGTTTCCCGAAGGTACCGTCCTTCGGGGAGGTGGCTACCTCGTGGTCGCCGTGAATCCCGCGGCCTTGATCGCAGCCACCGGGGCTACCAACGTCATCGGGCCCTTTGCGGGACGGCTCTCAAATTCCGGAGAAACACTCGAGTTGCGAAACAATAACCGGCGCCTCATGGACGAGATCCGCTACGGCACCGACGGGGACTGGCCCGTTGCCCCCGATGGCACCGGCGTCTCGCTCGCGAAGCGGCATTCAGACCTGGCCAGCGCGCCCGCTGAGAATTGGTGGTTCAGCACTCGGACGGAAGGCACGCCCGGCACCGCAAATTTTCCGTCGAAAACGGCAACCCCGCCGGTGCTACTTATCACGACGGTGCACGAATGGCGTTTCGACAATTCAGGCGCTGATCGCGGCACGGGCTGGAGCGAGCCCGCCTTTGATGACCGTGCCTGGTCGAAAGCGCCGGCACCATTCTTCGGTGGCGATGCACCGCCACCCGGCGGGGACGAGCAATTGATTCCGACCCTGTTCAACACCGGAGTCGGACCGGATGGACACGTGCTGAGCCCCGGCTCGATCGATCCGCATTACGTCGTCACGGCTTCGGCCCAAAGCGTCGTGCCTCCGCCGCCCGCCCCCGCTTTGGTGATTCAAGCGCACCCGGCTTGGTTGGCGAACGACGACCAGTCAAGCTGGCTGGGTCCGATTAACCCTGGGACAGTCAGCGCGGCCCCCGGTGGTTATCGCTGCCGCACCACTTTTGATCTGACGGGTTTTGATCCGTCGAGCGCCGCCCTGAGGCTCGCGGTCGCGGCGGATAACCGCCTGAACAATGTCTTCCTCAATGGCGCTGACCCAGGGATCGACGTCGTCGGCTTCAGTGCATTCAGTCCCGACTTCGAGATCAGCTCGGGGTTTATCGCGGGCTTGAATACCCTCGAATTCCACTGGGCCAACGACTCCGTCGATGTGAACCCGGCAGGCTTTCGAGCCAAGTTGAGCGGCACCGCACGCCGAATTTCACCATCAGAAAGCCAACTCCACCCGGTCCGACCTACCGCGTATTTTCGCACACGCTTCGTGTTCCAGGGTAATCCAACGTCAACGCTTCTGACGCTGCGGCCGATGGTGGACGACGGCGCAGTGTTCTTTCTCAATGGCGCCGAAGTTCTGCGGCTCAACCTCCCCGCGGGTGCGATCTCTTTAGCAACTCCGGCGTCCACCAACATCACCGACCAATCGGTGCTTTCGGGAAGGACGATCCCCTCGAGTTCATTGCGGGTCGGAACCAATGTGCTGGCCGTGGAATTGCATCAAGCGATAAGCGGACTCAATGACACGGCCTTTAGCATGGAGCTATCGGCCGAACCGGTGCCCGCCTCAACCGATCCCAGTGTCGTCTTCAATGAAATCTCCGGAGCTTCCGAATCCGTGTTCTTTCTTGAACTCGCGAACCGCTCCGCGACGACTCTCTCGCTCGAGGGCTATGTGCTCGCGCTTACGGGTGCGATCGACGCCGACTATATCTTTCCGTTCGGGAGTTCCATTCCGGGCAATGGCTTATTGGCCCTGACCCAGACCGAGCTCGGTTTTCGTCCGGAATCCGGCGATTCATTGGCTCTGTTCACGCCGGGCCGCGTATCCGTCGCCGACGCCGTGGTGATAAAGAGTACCGTGCGCGGACGCTTTCCAGACGCAACCGGGGTCTGGTTGCTGCCCTCGCGCGCCACACCCGGCCTGTCGAATGCATTCGTTTTTCATCAGGATGTCGTGATCAACGAGATCCTCTATCATCCGTTCGAATCGTCGTCGTCCGAGTCCTGGATCGAGCTCTTCAATCGCGGAACCCAGCCGATGGATCTGACGGATTGGCGGTTCGACGACGGCGTCCGCTTTCGCTTCCCCCGCGGGACTACTCTTCCCGCCGGCGGGTACCTCGTCCTGGCGAAAGAGGTCGCATCATTTCGGGCCCTGCATCCAGGGGTCGCAGTCGTGGGTCCCTTCACCAATACTCTCTCGCATCACAGCGACCTGCTCTTGTTGAAGGATGCAGCGGGCAATCCTGCCGATGCGGTGCGCTACTTCGACGGGGGGCGCTGGCCCAAGCTGCCTGACGGCGGCGGTTCAAGCCTCGAATTGCGCAACCCGGATGCTGACAATTCGGCGGCCGAAGCATGGGCGCCAAGCCGTGAGTCGACCGATGCCCGGTGGAACAACTATCGCTACCAAGCCGTGGCAACCAACGCACCCGGACCCACTCGGTGGAGAGAATTTGTGCTGGGCTTGCTCGACGCCGGCGAATGCCTGGTTGACGACCTGTCGGTGATCGAATCCTCCGCGGGCACATCGGAGTTTTTGTTGCAAAACGGCACCTTCGAGGAGGGAGCTGCCGCCTGGCGATTCCTTGGCACTCATCGACTCAGCCGTGTCATCCCCGATCCAGATAACCCGAATAATCATGTGCTGCATCTCGTGGCGACCGGCCCCACAGAACACATGCATAACCACCTCGAAACCACGCTGGCCAACAACCGCTCGGTGTTGAATGGGCGCACCTACAAAGTATCGTTCCGCGCAAAATGGCTGGCCGGCGATAACCATTTCAACTCGCGTCTCTATTTCAACCGCGTGGCAAAAACAACGCTCCTCGCCGTGCCTCCACTCCATGGCACCCCGGGTGCCCGCAACTCGACGTACGAAGAGAACATCGGACCCACCTTCGCCCACCTGCAACACGCGCCGATCCTGCCACAACCGAACCAGGAGGTGACGATTTCGATCGATGCGCAGGATCCGCAAGGTGTGACGTCGGTGCACGTATTCTGGTCGTTCAACGACGGCCCATGGGACAGCACGCCGCTGGCAGCCCAGTCCGGCGGTCCCTTCAACGCGGTGATTCCCGGTGCCCCAGCAGGCACCGTCGTGCAGTATTATATCGAGGCGACCGATACATTGGGGGCGATCGCCACCTTCCCAGCGGCCGGCCCGGACGGGCGAGCCCTCTACATCGTCAACGACCAGCAGGCCCGCTTCGGTAAGGTCCACAATTTACGCATCATCATGACCCCGAATGACACCGCTCTTCTCCACGCGGAAACCAACGTGATGAGTAATGAGTATTTCCAAGCGACCGTGCTCTATGACGAGCAACACGTGTTTCACAACGTGGGCGTTCACCTCCAGGGTAGCGAACGCGGACGGGGCAACCCCGGGCGGGTGGGCTTCACCCTTGATTTTCCGCCCGACCAACTCTTTCGCGGAGTCCACGGCGGCATTTCCATCGATCGATCGGGTGGCTACACGGGTGTCGGCGGCGATCAGGATGAAATCGTCCTGAAACATGCCCTGCAACACGCCGGCGGCCTTCCGGGAATGTATGACGATCTGGTCCACGTCATCGCCCCGCGGTCGGATCTGACGGGGTCAGGCCTGCTGCTCATGGCAAAATATGGCGACGTCTTCCTGGACAGTCAGTACGCCAATGGCGCGCAAGGGGGCGAATTCAAGTTCGAGTTGATCTACTACCCCACCACCACAGAAGATGGTGATCCTGAGAGTCCAAAACTGCCCCAACCCGACAACGTTCTCGGGGTAGACCTGGGAAACCTGGGCAATGATCCCGAAGTTTACCGCTGGTTCTATCTGCAAGAAAACAACCGCCGCCGCGATGATTACACTCCGATGATCACGCTGGCCAAGGCGTTGAGCATGACGGGGACAGCACTGGATACGGAGTCGCGCCGACTGATGGATCTCGATTTGTGGATGCGAGCGGTCGCGTTCCAGTCGTTGTGGGGACTCGTCGATACGTATCCCTTCGATAATCCCCATAACTTTATCGTCTATTTTCGGCCCGAAGACGGCCGTGCCCTGCCATTCCTTTGGGACATGGATTTCAATTTTGGCGCCGCAACCGACAGCCCACTCAACCGCGCCACCGGCAATTTAAGGAAGATCACCGCTCTGCCGAACAATCAGCGTCTGCTGCTTGGCCATGCACTGGACCTGATCACGACAACTTACAACACGAACTATCTTGCCCCGTGGATCACGCACTTCGGCGGACTGGTCGGCCAGAATTTTAGCGGCATTCGCAGCTACGTTGATCAACGCGTAAAATCGGTGCGTCGCCAGTTGCCTCCGCCGGTTCCGTTCGTGATCACCTCGAATGCGGGACGGGATTTCTTGGTCAATACTCCGGAAGCCACCCTTGGCGGCAGCGCCTGGATTAATGTGAAGGACATCCACGTCGAGTCACAACCGACGCCTCGCGCGATCCAGTGGACCACAATCACGAATTGGCAAACGACCGTGCCGCTCATCCTCGGAAGCAATCACCTCGAATTTCTTGCGTACGATTTTCAGGAAAACATCGTTGCCACCGATTCGGTGAATGTGACCAGCACCGCCGTCGGCGGGGGACTCGATACCGACGACGATGGCATGCCCGATGGATGGGAAATCGCCAATGGCCTCGACCCAGCATTGGCGGATGGCGATCTGGACTCGGATTATGACGGGTTGACGAACCGCGAGGAATATTTGGCCGGGACGAACCCGCTCGACTCGGCGAGCGTGCTAAAATTGGATGTGAGCCAGAGTGCCCTCCGGATCCGTCTGTCCTTTCTGGCCCGAGCGGGTCGTTCCTATACGCTGCTCACTCGCGATGCACTGAGCCCCAATGTCTGGTGGCGCCTCTCGGATGTCGAACCTCAGGCCGGGGATCGCGCCGTTGCAGCCGTCGTGTTGGCGACGAACCCCTATAGCACTCGCTTTTACCGTGTGATGACACCGCGAATGCCTTGAGATCGGAGGCGTGTCGCGGCCCTTCAGGCCGATGGCCTGGGCTGAGGAATGAGGGCGCTTTGGGCGTGGGGAATGGCGCCGGGACCCACCAAATGTCGCTGCGCAGAATGGTCCTTCAACGCTTTTCCAGGAAATTGCAGTGCTAGGGAACATAGACCTCCCCCAGCACATTTGATCGCAAATATTCTTTCGGTGGGAAATGCCGTTCTCTTCCAAAGATCCACTGACACCCCTCGTCTGCCGGATCAAATCCGGCCCCCGTCAGCTTCGCTGCCACCCGGGCGTCAGGGAGCGGCTCCGAGACGAATATTTGGATGACGGGATCGAGTGTCGACACCGTCGTGTGTGCGACCGGTGCAGGGTCCGAGAACCCCGCCCCGTTGATTCCAAGGGGCCGAAACTCCAGGCCCGGCCCGCCGGATAGGGCGATTCGCATTCCATTTTGGAGGGAAGTGCCGACGATCCTCCCGAGATCATTGATAGCTATAGATATAGGTTGAGCTCCAAGCGGGATTTCGATACGAGTGGTGGAAGCCCCGGAGAGATCGAATATGCATCTAACTCCTGCGGCAGCCAACTTGCCAGTAGGTCCCAATCTTCCGGAAGCGCATCTTCGCTCATGTGCGAAGCGTGGAAAGATGGCCATGTAATCTCAAGCTTCTTAGGTTAGCGCTCATGGGCCATCGGCCTGGGCTGAGGAATCGCGGGCCGCTGGCTCAAAACAAGGCGGCCTCGTCTTCATGAATTACGACGAATCCGTCCTTTGGAAATTAAAATCTCCAACAACTTCGGGATGCACCCCGAGGTGGGCGGGCGGCAAAGATTCCAAAAAAAGAGGGCAATCTCACTTCCAGAAAGACACGATCTCCACTAGCCTTACGGGGGAATTGCGAAATTTTCGCCGAACCGTTCAGCACCAACTCTAGCCCGCGGCAACACTCATCCCCATGGCGACCCATTTTGAACAGTCATTGCAACGGGACATCGACCGGATCCGCACCAAGATCGTCGAGATGGCTGCCTTGAGTGAGCGTGGCCTGCAGGATTGCATCAAGGCGCTTTCGGAGAAAAACCGGGTGTTGGCGTTCTCGGTCATTCTCCGGGACAATCGGATCGATGCGTTGGAGAAGGAAGTGGATCGCCTCTGCCTGGAATTCATCGCGCGCCAGCAACCCGTGGCGGGTCCGCTGCGCCTGGCGTACGCGACGATCCGGATCAATCTGGAACTGGAGCGCATTGGCGACTACGCCGAGAGCATCGCCCGCCAGGTGCTAAAGCTCACCTCGATGGATGGGAACGTTCCGGTCGAACGATTCGCCGAGATTGCCAATCTCACTATCCCCATGGTCCGCGATGCGGTGGAGTCGTTCGTAAAGCAGAACGCTGAACTCGCACGCAAAACCATCGAGACCGAGGAGCGGGTGGACGCCCTCAAAGACCAACTCAACTCGGATCTGATGCAACTCAGCCGCGAGGGCAGGATTCCGGTGGATTCGCTAAATGCCCTGATGATGATCGCGCGGCACTTTGAGCGCGTTTCCGATCAGGCTCGAAACATCTGCATCGAGGTCCTTTACATGTGTACGGGCGAATACAGTCGGCACAAGGACGCGGCAACGTCTCGGCTGATCTTTTTAGACAAGTATAATTCCTGCCGCAGCCAGATGGCGGAGGCGATCGCCAAGTCGCGGAACCTGCCTAATTTCGTCTTTGCAAGCGCGGGTTTGGAGCCAACGACAGTGGACCCGAAGACAATCCTCTTCCTCAGCGAGAAGGGGCTTGATGTCACGAACCAATCCAGCAAGGGCATTGATCAGATACCCGATTTCGACCGCTATCAACTCATCGTGGCACTCGCGCCGGAGGCGAAGAAAGCCTTTCCCACCGCCCCCACGAAAGTTGTCTGCCTCGATTGGAGTGTGCTAGATCCTTCAAAAATCGAAGGCAGCCCGATCGAGATCAAGGCGGCGTACGAATCCACCTTCCAATTTCTCCACGCACACATCCGCGACCTCGTGGAAGCCGTGCTGGGGGACAAGTTTGACTAACCCTAACGAACCGAATCCGACGAAACGTTGATCATGAATACGCTCACCCCATACAGCCTGTGCACGGGAGCCATCGCCACTCTGGTGGCCGGCCTCGTCCTATCGGGCTGCGGCCAGAAGGAAGGAGTTCACACGGAAGGAGGCGCGAAGCCCGCCGGCAAGGTGACTTCGATTCAGAATATCGGTTCCGACACGATGGTGAACCTCGCCCAGGCCTGGGCCGAAACGTATCATCAAGTTGATCCGTCCGTGTCCGTTGAAGTATCAGGCGGCGGCTCCGGCATCGGTGTTGCGGCGCTGATCAACGGCACCTGCGAAATCGCCAATTCCAGCCGGGCGCTTGAACCCGAGGAAATCCAGAAGGCTAAGTCCAAGCATGGCCATGATCCGAAGGAATTTCTCGTGGGCTGGGATGCGCTGGCGATTTACGTCCATTCCAGCAACCCCATCGACGAAATTTCCATTGAAGAACTGAGCGAAATTTACAAAGAGGGTGGCACGATAGACAAGTGGTCGCAACTCGGCAGCAAACTCGCCGGCGGGGAAGAAATCATCCGCATCAGCCGGCAGAACAATTCCGGCACCTATCACTACTTCCGCGAAATGGTCGTTGGCAGGAAAAGCGACTTCAAGCTCGGCTCCAAGGACATGAATGGATCCAAAGATGTCGTCGAACTCGTATCGCGCACGCCCAACGCGATTGGCTACAGCGGCCTCGGCTACAAGACCGACAAGGTCAAGGTGCTCAAGGTCTCCAAAAAGAAGGGTGGCCCCTACGTCGCACCGAGCATCCCGACCACCTGGGACAAGAGCTACCCCATTGCTCGCCCGATGTTCATGTACACGCCCGGACAACCCTCACCGCACGTTCAGAAGTATATCGACTGGATACTCACCGACGCTGGCCAAGTCGTCGTGAAGGATAGCGGCTACATCCCGTTGCCCAAGAAGTAATAAGGATCACGGGTGGCGCGACATGGGTCGAGCCAACAGGCTGCTCCTCTCATCACCCACCTTCTCCCGAAAACATGGTGAATGCCGTCCGTGAGAACCCCGCCACCGTCGCGAGCACCCGCCAGACGGCCCGCCCGCGACGCGGCAACTTGGGGATTCTGGGCGAACGGGTGATCGAAGTCCTGATCCACCTTTGCGGCATCAGTGCGATGATCTTCGTCTTCGCCATTTTCTTTTTCGTCTTCCGCGAGGGCGCGCCCATCCTTCGCAAGCTCGACCTCGGAAAGTTCTTCTTCACGCAGACCTGGTATCCCACGTCCCTCAACACACCGCGATACGGCGTCGGTGCTCTCATCATCGGCACGTTTAGCGTCACCGTGCTCGCCATGTTGATCGCGGTTCCCTTCGGCATTGGTGCGGCGGTGTTCCTGTCCGAATTCTGCGGCAAGAAAATGAAGGAGACACTGAAGATCACGATCGAACTGCTCGCGGCGATTCCGAGCGTGGTGTGGGGCTTTATCGGCCTGACCGTGCTGAACGGGGTCATCCAGAAAGTGTTTAATGTGCAG
This sequence comes from Akkermansia muciniphila, assembly GCA_945900455.1. Lineage (GTDB taxonomy): Bacteria > Verrucomicrobiota > Verrucomicrobiia > Limisphaerales > UBA9464 > SIBK01. The sequence continues at coordinate 25,239 of CAMDJH010000014.1, read as the reverse complement.
GTCGGTCTGAACGTCCTCAATGCGGCAATCCTGCTCGCGTTGATGAGCGTTCCCATCATGGTCAGCATCGGTGAAGACGCGCTCAAAGCCGTTCCTGATTCCTACCGTGAAGCCGGTATCGCGCTGGGTTGCACAAAGTGGCAACTGATCTGGCGCTTGCTCCTGCCTGCGGCCAAGAACGGCCTGCTCGCCGCCGTTCTTCTCGGCGTCGGCCGTGCCGTCGGGGAGACGATGGCGGTGCTGATGGCCACCGGGCATTCTGTCAACATCCCCCATAGCATCTTTGATTCGGTCCGCACTCTCACGGCGACCATCGCGGCCGAACTCGGAGAAACTGCCGAAGGTTCCGACCATTACCGCGTCCTGTTTCTGATTGGTATTCTCCTCTTCACGATTACGTTCCTGGTGAATCTTCTGGCCGACTTCGCCGTGAAAGGGGTTCGCAAGAAGTAATGCCGATGAACGCGCGCGGATCCAACCCGGCTGACCTCTTCACGGAGACAGCGTTCACCCGAAAGAAGCGACGCGCCGAAATGCTCGCCCAGTGCCTCTTCGGCACCATGACTCTGGCGATGGTCATCCCGTTGGCTCTCATCCTTGGCTACCTCGCGTACAAAGCCGCCCCGATCCTATCCTGGGACTTCCTCACCACCAACCCGACCCACGGCATGAGGAAGGGCGGCATCTGGTCCGCGCTGCTTGGGACGATTTATCTGGTCGTTCTCTCGCTCTGCATCTCCGCTCCGATCGGCGTGCTCGCGGCGGTGTATCTCAATGAATATGCAAAGGATAATTGGTTCAACCGCATCGTAAACCTCGCCGTTGTGAATCTCGCGGGGGTTCCCAGCATTGTGCACGCGCTCTTCGGTCTCGGCGCCTTCGTACTCTTCGCGCGCCTCGACCGCTCAATCCTCGCCGCCGCCCTGACCCTCGCCATCATGACGTTGCCCGTCATCATCGCCTCAACCAAGGAATCCCTCGCCTCCGTCCCCGTGAGCTTCCGCGAAGCGTGCTGGAATGTCGGCGCGACGCGCTGGCAAACAATCCAAGCCATCGTCCTGCCGAATTCCATCAGCGGCATCCTCACCGGCGTCATCCTTCAAGTCAGCCGCACCGCGGGTGAAACCGCCCCGATCATGTTCACCGGCGCTGTCTTCTATCGGAATATTCCCGAGGGAAACCTGTTCGCGTACGGCATCAAGGATCAGTGCATGGCCCTCTCGATGCATCTCTACACCGTCACGACCCAGGTCACGAACGCGCCGGAAGCCCTGCCCTACGCCATCGCCGTCACGCTCCTCGGCACGGTGCTCTTGATCAATGCCACTGCCATCGTGTTCCGCGTCTGGCTGCGAACTCGGAAAAAATGGTAATGACAATTCCCACCCCAGAACCCGTCCGGTCGCCGTCTTCGCAGTCGGCTTCGCCCAAGATCCTGATCGAGAATCTCCGCCTCAGCTACGGGCCGAAGGAGGTCATCCATGGCATTTCGTTCCATGTCGAGCCGAACGAAATTCTCGGGGTCATCGGCCCCGCGCAATCGGGCAAAACCTCACTCCTTCGCTGCATCAACCGCACCATCGATTTCACCGCCAGCGCTCGAGTCCGCGGCATCATCCAAGTGGACGGAACGGACGTGAGACAAATGCGTAACGTGTATGAACTGCGGCGCAAGATCGGAATGGTCGCCCCCCTCCCCGTCGGCCTGCCGTTGAGCATCTACGACAACGTCGCATTTGCGCCGCGCACCTCCGGTATGCGCAAAAAATCCGACCTCGACGGCCTCGTCGAGAAATGCCTGCGTCAGGCGGCCCTTTGGGATGAAGTGAAGGATCGGCTCGACTCGCTCGGCACGAAGCTCTCCGGCGGCCAACAACAACGCCTGACGATCGCCCGCGCACTCTCCCATCAGCCGGAGATTCTGTGCCTCGACGAATTCAGCATCGCCATTGACCCCGTCACCACGATGCGGATTGAAGATGTCCTTCGGGAACTGAAGCGAGACATGACAATTATACTCGTGACCAACCTCATCCAACAGGCCCGCCGCCTTGCCGCACGCACCCTGTTTCTCTGGAATGGTGAGATTATCGAACTCGACACCACCGAAGTTATGTTCAGTGACAAGGCAAAGGATCAGCGCACCCACGATTACGTGAATGGAATTTTCGGATGAATCCCGCCACTCCTGACGCCGAACCCGCCGCGGGCCAGGTCCAATACGGGATCACCGCCCGTAATCTATGCCTCTGGTACGCCAAGTTTCAGGCGTTGCACAACGTTAACGTCGACATCAAGCAGGGTATCATTACCTCGCTGATCGGGCCCAGCGGCTGTGGTAAGACGACCCTCTTGCGCTGCTTCAACCGAGTGAACGAACGCTACGGCAATGTCACCACCCAGGGGGAAATTAGACTCCTCGGTAAGAATATCTATGACCCGGATGTTTCCCTCATCGAATTGCGCAAGAGCGTCGGCATGGTCTTCCAGCGTCCGAACCCATTGCCTCTTTCAGTCTATGAAAACGTTGTTTTTGGGCTCCGGATCCACGACGAAAAAGGCCTGAAGAAATCCGACCTCGATGATGCCGTGGAAAAGGCATTAACCGAAGTCGGCCTCTGGAGTGACCTGAAGGACCGCCTGGATGCCAAAGCCATCACCCTTCAGTTGGAGCAACAACAAAAGCTCTGCATCGCCCGCCTGCTTCCGCTCAAGCCCGAAATCGTCCTGATGGACGAACCGTGCAGCGCGCTGGATGTCAACGGCACGCGCGCCATCGAGGAACTGATGTTCATGCTGAAGGGTCGCTACACGCTCGTCATCGTCACGCATAACATGGCTCAGGCCCGCCGTTGCAGCGACGAATGCATCTTCATGCTCCTGGGTCAACTCATCGAGCACAGCCGCACCGCGGAGATGTTCGTCACCCCGAAGTTACCGAAGACGGCTGAATACATCGAAGGCCGCTACGGGTGAGACCGTCGAGGGCCCTCAGGCCAGGATGCCCGTCACTCGTTTGCCGTGGACATCGGTGAGACGAAAATCACGGCCCTGGGAACGGAAGGTCAGGCGGGTGTGATCAAAGCCGAGGAGATGCAACAAGGTGGCCTGGAGATCATGGACATGGACTGGGTTCTCAACCGCGTTGAATCCAAAGTCATCCGTGGCGCCGAAGGAGATCCCGGGACGAACACCGCCCCCTGCCAACCAGATTGAAAATCCGCGATTGTGATGATCCCGGCCGTCGTCGCCCCCTTGGACCATGGGCGTCCGTCCGAATTCTCCGCCCCAAATCACGAGCGTGTCTTCGAGAAGTCCGCGTGCTTTGAGATCTTTGATGAGTCCGGCGCTCGCCTGATCGGTATCGCGACAATTGTTGGTCAAGCCCTTTTTGAGGTCGCTGTGCTGGTCCCAGGCTTCGTGGAAGAGCTGCACAAACCGAACGCCGCGCTCAACCAGTCTTCGAGCCAGCAGACAATTGCGCGCGAAGCCAGGTTTGGCGGGGTCGACGCCGTATAGATCCAGGATATGCTTGGGCTCTTGGGAAAGGTCCATTAGCTCGGGCGCACTGGTTTGCATTTTATAGGCCATTTCGTAGGCCTGAATGCGCGCCGCGGTTTCAGGATCCCCCAGTTCAGCCAGATTGAGTTCGTTGAGCTGGCGGAGCGTGTCGAGCGACGCGCGCTGGGTCTCGGGATCAAAACCACGTGGGTTCGACAGGTACAAGACCGGGTCCCCGGTCCCCCGAAAGGGAATGCCATTGTAAACCGTGGGAAGAAAGCCGCTGCCCCAATTGCTCGCACCCCCGCTGGTGCCGTTGGCGCTACTGAGAACCACATACCCGGGAAGGTCGGTGTTTTCAGTGCCAAGGCCGTAGAGAGTCCACGCACCGAGGCTGGGTCGGCCGAAAAGCTGAGAACCTGTGTTCATCAGAATTTGCGCAGGCGCGTGGTTAACCGCGTCCGTCTGCATCGAGCGAATCATGCACAGGTCGTCGGCAACACTGGCGGTGTGCGGGAGGAGTTCGGAAAGTTCGAGACCCGACCTGCCGTGCCTCTGGAACTTGAACTTCGAACCGAGCAACGCGGAGTTCGGGTTAATGAATGCCGCTCGGTAATCCTTGAGGAGTTCGGCGGGCGGCAACTGGCCGGATCGTTTTGTCAGTTCCGGCTTGTAATCGAACAGATCGAGGTGACTGGGTGCTCCCGCCTGAAAAATGTAGATGACGCGTTTGGCTTTGGGCGTGAAATGCGGGGGCTGCGGTGCCAGCGGCGCGACCGGGCTCGATCGATCGGAAAAAGCCGCGTGGGCGGAAGGCCGGTTCAGCAACGATGCCAATGCGATGCTCCCAAGTCCGAGACCGCAATCGCGGAGGAACCATCGACGCGAGGCGAGGCGGTGAGTTTCGGCGACGATCTCGGAGGGATGTTTCATACGGGGAGGAAGGCTAGGGAAGGAATCTAAGTTCCTATTTCGTCAGCGTTTCATCAAGGTTCAAGAGTACGCGGGAAACAATTGCCCACGCCGCCGCTTCGGTCGGATTCGTTCCGGCCGGAAGTTGCTCGATCGACCCGGGATCCGTAAATGCAATTTCCTTTGCGGGAACCCAACCGTCAGCGATTCTCTGCTGACGGGACTTGAGGAGGTCGCGAATGAGGGTGATCTCGGCGGGTCTTGGCACCCGGCCGGTACAGAGACGAAAGGCATATTCAATGCGGTCCGATTCCGTCGGTTTTGCCTCGCGCAACGTTCGCAACGCCAACGCGCGGGATGCCTCCACAAAAATGGGTTCATTCAATCCCGTTAACGCCGCCAGGGGCGTGTTGCTCCGAACCCGGCGAACGCAGGCGGAATCCCCATTCGGGGCGTCAAATCCACCGAGCACCGGGTCGGGCATGGATCGTCGGCGGAACTGATAGAGCGAGCGCCGATACCGCTCGGCCCCGGTGGCGGTAGGCCAGGCAATTTTGGTGTAGTTGAAAGCAAACATGCTCTCGGGGACCGGCGGATAAAAACTCGGACCCCCGACGCGTTCGTGCAGCAGTCCCGCTGCGCTGAGCGCGACATCGCGGATCATCTCGGCCTCCGCACGGAACCGGGGGCCGCGGGCGAGCAACCGATTAACGGGATCACGCGCCATCAGACCGGGGTCAAGCTTGGCAGACTGTCGGTACGTCGCGCTATTCACGATCAAACGGTGAAGATGCTTCAGCGACCATGGTTGTTCATCGGGTGACTTCTGAGTGACCGGTTCCATGAACTCAACCGCGAGCCAATCCAGAAGTTCCGGGTGAGTGGGCAACGGAGCGCGCAGTCCAAAATCCTCGGGCGTCTCGACGAGTCCCAGGCCGAAATATGCCTGCCAGACGCGGTTAACGATGACCCTTGCGGTGGTGGGTGACCGCCGATCGACGAGCCATCGGCCCAATGTAAGACGGCTCGACCCGGCCCCGGCGGGAAGCGGGTGCAGGAACGCGGGCGTGCCGGCGGTGATTTTGCGGCCGGGTTTCTGCCAACTACCCCGTTCGAGAAGAGACGTCTCGCGGGCCAAATCCGGCGGGCGTTGAGCCAGGTTTAACACGGTGTCTCCCTCCGGAAACTCGCGCCAGAATGCTTCGATTCGTCCGTTGCTTTCCTTTGCCTCCGGGCTGACGGACCGCCAAGTGCTAAAAATAGCGGCCCGCTCGGCTGGCGTCCGATCGTCGGCCGATTTCGCGAGGGCCGCACGCACGCGGCGAGGCAACGGATCGGCAACCGGGGTCGGCTCGTCGGTGAACGAAATGCGAAAGCGGCCCAGAAAATTGTTCTGCCCGGAACCCGGGCCGGCATGGCGAAATTGCAACGTAACACGGAGTTCGACACCGGCGCCGGTGAAGGGTGTATTCGTGGGCGCCAACTGAACCACCGCCTCGTAATCCGTATGCCGTCGGCCAAGCCCGCGGTCGGCGCTCCAAGCGGTTTCCTCATTGCCATCGATCAGATACCGGGCAGGCCCCAAGCGCCGTTTGTCTTCGGTTGCATCGGGTTTCGGGGAGGCGACGAGTGCGTGATCGGTTTCCGCAAAGTCCGCGGTGGCGTTCGTCAAGCCCACCTTGACCCAGGCGTTGGTCGAGCCCACAGGCCGGGTCTCCAAGATCAGTTCACTCACGGCAAATGTTCCCGGCGGACTCCGGCCCGGGCCGCCAAACGCCAGATCTCCGTGAGTCATCGCCTCCAAGCGGAGTCCAGTGAGATTCGTCCGAGACGTGCGGCCAAACACCCGCAGATCGCCGCTCGAAGGTCGAAAGCCGAGCGTAATAATGGAATGATCCGGCAGTTCTTCGGGATGGGCGAGACCGCCCTCCAGGATTTGATCGGTCGCATCCAACGGTTCCCAGTTTGCGACCGGAGGCCGTTGCCGGGCCACCCAGTCACTCAGCCGCTTCGGCCAATCCGGCTGCATCGCTTTCAGCGCCGCCTCCTCGTCCGCTATTCCCCCATTAATCCGGTCGATGCTCTTCAATTGTTCGGGGGAATACACACGCCCGATGCTTTCGAAATCGTTATTTAGAAACGCGAATATCCGATAATATTCTTCCTGAGTCAGCGGATCGAATTTATGCGAGTGGCACTGAGCACATTGAAACGTCAGGCCGAGCACTGCTTTCCCAAGACAATCCATTCGGTCGATCAAACCTTCCGTCCGGAATTGTTCGGCGATAATCGCACCCTCTTCATTCACCATGCTATTTCGAAGAAAACCCGTGGCCGTCCGCTCGTCTTGGGTAGCGTTCGGTAGCAAGTCACCGGCGATCTGCTCGATCACGAAGCGGTCATACGGCAGGTCCCTATTCAACGCCTGAATGACCCAATCACGCCACGCCCATTGTTGCCGCGGAAGGTCCTTTTCGTAGCCGTCGGAATCGGAGTACCGGGCGGCGTCGAGCCACCATTGCGCCCAGCGTTCCCCAAAGTGGGGGGACGCCAGGAGCCGATCCACTTGCTTTGAGTAAGCGTCCGGCGCGGAATCGTTAAGGTAGGATTCCAGTTCTTTCGGGCTCGGGGGTAATCCCGTCAGATCCAGCGACAACCGACGCAACAAGGCGGGCCGATCGGCTTCCGGGGCGGGCTTGAGATCTTCCCGTTCGAGGCGTGCGCGAACGAATGCATCGATCGGCGAACCGGGATCTAAACCCGACCTGGGTGCCTTAAGAGTCGGCAGCTTTGGGCGAACGGGCTCGATGAATGACCAATGCGGCTGGTATTCCGCGCCGGAGCCGACCCACTGCCGAAGGATCTCAATCTCGGCACCGGACAGCGGCTTCTTTGCCTCGGGTGGCGGCATCCGCACGTCGGCATCCAGGGAGGTGATTCGAGCCATCAACTCGGAACCCTCAGGATTTCCCGGCTGCAGCGCGGGCTTGCCCGATTTTCCACCGACCAGCGCAATATTCCGGAGGTCAAGGCGGAGGCCCCCTTTTCGGGCTTTGTCGTCCTGACCGTGGCAGGCAAAGCAATGCTCGGCTAAAATGGGCCGGACGTCCCGCGTATAGGAGGGTGCCGTCGCACCCTCGACCGTGCCGAAGCCGACGCACTCGACTAAACACACCGCCAGGGCGATGCAACGAAACGAGCGGACTTTCAATTGGATGCGAAGCCAGATCACGTCTCTTCAATAACCGGGTTGGTAAGTGAGCCAATGCTGCCGATTTCGATCGTGACGTTGTCTCCCGGTTTCAGGAACACCGGAGGCTTGCGGGCTGCGCCTACTCCGTGCGGCGTGCCGGTCAGAATGACGGTGCCGGCCAGCAGACGCGTGCTGCCGCTCAGGAACTCGATCAACGTTGGAACGTCGAAGATCATGTCATTGGTGTTCCAATCCTGCATCGTCTGCCCATTCAGCACGGTCTTAATCGACAACGCATTCGGATTGGGAATCTCATCGCGGGTGACGATCCAGGGTCCCAGCGGGCAGAAGGTTGCAAACGTCTTACCGCGACACCACTGGGTGCCCCCCTTCTGAATTTGCCAGTCCCGCGCGCTCACGTCATTCGCACAGGTGTAACCCAGAACGTAATCGAGCGCCTTCGCCTTCGGGACATTGTAACACTCCCGCCCGATCACCACGGCCAACTCGCATTCGTAATCGACGGCGTCGCTCCGAAGCCGCCGCGGGAGAATAATGGGGTCGCCGGGGTTTTGAACGGTTCCAAGGTTCTTCATGAACACCACCGGATATTCCGGGATGGCCTGATTTCCCTCCGCGGCATGCTTCCGGTAATTGAGGCCGATACAAATGATGTCGCGAGGTTCGATTGGGGCGAGTTGCTTCGCCACGGTGGCCGGTTTTCCGGAGTCCGTAAACGAAGTCAGGATGTCACCCTCGACGTGCGTGACGCGGCCGTCGTCGTGACGCCGACCGAAAGATATTTTGCCCGTGGGGTCTTGATAGCGAACAAGCTTCATGATGGTTTGATTTACTGTTGAGGGCGGAGTGTCGGCCGAGAAATTCAATCGGTCAACGCGGAAGGAAACATGTGTCACGACACAGCACAGTTCCTCCAAGCATTCCGATGATCGCCGCTAAGAGCGCGACCCATCTCACTCGATCCGGCGATACGTCAAATGGAAATCCCATACGATCGAAAATCGCTTAACCTACCCAGCTCAGCGGTGGCCTCGACGACGGTCGTGACTGCCGAAGAGCGATAAAATAATCCTGAACCAAAGAAATCGAAGCGCCTGAGGCCGTTCGCTGGAGCGCTTGGGTGTTAGGCCCTCAAGATCTTTTCCATTGCCTTCCCCTTTGCCAATTCATCGACCAATTTATCCAGATAACGCACCTCCCGCATCAACGGCTCTTGAATGTCTTCGACACGGACGCCACAAATGACGCCTTTGATCAACGTTCGGGAAGGATTCAGCTTCGGAGCTTGCTTGAAGAAGGTTTCAAAGTCTGTCTGCTTTTTTATTTGGCCCTCCAACTCTCGCTGACTGTAGCCAGTCAGCCGGCAAATAACGGCGTCCACCTCTGATTTTTTGCGCCCCTTTTTCTCTGCCTTTGCGACATAGAGCGGATAGACGCTTGCGAATTTCATCTTGGAAACGCGATCAAGGGTTGCCTGGTTTGTTTTCATGCGAATCAGAAAGCCTAGACCCAAGCTCAGCGACGGCCCGCCGCCGTTCGCTGCAGCGCATGTTGGGCATGAGTCTCTGGAATCTTGCTTCCATTCAGGCTACAACCGCTCATTCATGGCAACAGGGATTTCAGTCATTGGTGCGCTGTTGTCCGGATCAACCGGTACCGACTTTAGAACGCCCGGAACCAGATCCGAAGAACTCATCACCCGTCGCCCCGTCTCCAATTCGACAGCGCGAGCCTCTAGGATGAGCATGAGACGGCGGGTACGTCTCGTCGTCTCTTGGTAGCGCCGCGTGAATTCCGCATGGCGGTAAGCGTCTGCCTTCCGAAGAAAAAGGCCGCCCATCCTACTGATGAGGTCATAGCTCGCCGCAGACCAGTCCTTCTCGGTTTTTAGTATTCGTTCCGGCTGCTCTCGACGCGCCTCGTATCGCTCCAACTCTTGCGCTGCGCTTCGACAGAACTCAGCATCCAGATAAGGCACCTGTGCTCGAAGCGACGCCGTGCCGATGGTCTCGACGGCGAGGGCGTTGATGCCGTCCGAAAGGATCCCGCCACGCGCCAGGGCGTGCCCGAGAAGAATGACGTCCAGCAAGCACTTGGCAGCATTGTTGGTGCTGCCATCAAGTAACTCAGCCTTCGACTGAATACCCAGGACCACGGCAAGTCTCTTCAACCTCTTCACGTCCTCGGCGTGTTTGTCCACCCAACCCCGCTCAATCCGCAGCGGGACACCCGTCTCGGTTCTCAGTGCCTTGTGCAACCTTCCCAAATCTTCTCGGTTCGCTTGACCGAGCTGCCGGACGCCTCTGCACCTAAATCAGCAAGGTCACCTTGCGGCGCACTGGCCTTATGCGCGACCGTAAGCAGTGTGTCACAACCGTTGGCTTGTGGGATGGCTGGCAAAGGACTGCCACGGCGTGCCAGCCGGTCGGCGATCTTCAGCGCCAGTACCAAGACCGCTATTGCAATGACGATTCTTAAAATCCATTTCCACATAATCGGAGTCGCGTTGCGTTGCGTTCTATGCACAATGATAAAGCTCAGTAACTGGCCGCGGACAATACCGCGGTACCAAATCGGAACGGGCCACCGCACTCCACATATAGGGCTGCGGCCTCCACCGCGGCTTCCTCCAACCGCGCAATAAGTCAAGCGGCCCCATCCTTGCCTAAAATCAGCCCCTCTCCGCTTGACCTATTCCGCTTAGGTGTTGGGCGGCGCGGCGATTCCGAAGATGGTAAATGCCATAGGTGAATGCAGTGATGGCCGCGAGAGCAGCCGGAATGAAAAGAGCCGAGTCGCTGAGGCGACGGAAAGCCACCGCACCTCCGATGCCCCCGACGAGAAAGCCGGAGATGACAAGCAAACATAGCCGCAACCGACGCGAATCCACCGGCAGCCCCCGCAGAGTGTGACCGAGAAAGATGCCGAGGTCAGTGAACATGCCGGAAATATGCGTCGTGCGGATGACTGCGCCGCTGTATGTGCTCACCATCGCGTTTTGAAGGCCGCAGGCGCACGCCGCACAGTAGAGACCAGAGACATGATTGCGCTTGAGGAGCGGAACGGCCAAGCAAAGCAGAGCGGACTCCAAAAGCAGGGCAACACCGTAGCGGCGTCCGAGCTGAAGCGTGCTGTCCCGAATGAGAAAACCGCTCACGACCGTGCCTGCAACGAAAGCGCCGATGAGGACGGCGAAGTGCAGAGCCGCCCCAAGGTCGAGTGACGCCAAAGCCGCCGCCAGCATGGATGTAGTGCCGGTAAGATGAGTGACAGTCTGATGCTCGAAACCCAGTAACCCGACGACGTTGACGAAGCCGCCCACGAAAGCCAACCCCCACGCACCAGTCCAAACCCATCGTGGCAGCTTAGAAATCATCGGTTTCGAGGTGTGTGAAGCGGCCTAACGCCCCGGATCACCCACGCCGGGCCTATGATCTCCGATTGTCAACCGAGGTGCGATCCCGGCGTTCGGTGCATCCGGTTCGTTGAACGAAGTCGCTGCGCGGGAGGCTTCGCCGTAGTGGACGACAGGAGTGGACTGGAGCTCACACTCCGGTCCTATGACTAAACCATTCATAAGTTCTAGTGCCACATCCACAAGTTCCCCAGCGAAGACTCCAGTCTCTATACGCCATCACAATAAATCGCCCCTTCGCCAGCGCTTCATCGATTATCTCATTCTTCAACAGAAGTCGCGCCGCACCAGTCGAAGCTTATATCGACTGGATCCGTCACCTCTACACGTTTCGTCATCGCTCTCCCGATCGACTCGGTCAGTCCGAAATCCGCACGTGGTTACTCCACTTCAGCACCGAGCGCAAGCTTTCCGCGTCCTCCATCAATCTCGCCAGCCCTCCGCGCTCTAATCGCGGAGCGTCAGACATGTCGGCCTCGATGTCCACGGCGAATCCATCGCCGACGTTCGTTGGTACGGGAACATTCCGTCTCCCTATGGGTGGTTGGCGATGGGCCGCCTATGGATTGCGGCGGGAAGGGCGCCTAGCCCGCCACGCCGCTTTGGAACAGGCACGACGACTCGGATTGCCGGCTCGGACATTAGTTTGCGCGTCGGGTGCAAAGCGGTGTCGCCGCTGCGCTCTGCCACCGCACTCCACATATAGGGCTGCGGCCTCCACCGCGGCTTCCTCCAACCGCGAAATAAGTCAAGCGGTCCCATCCTTGCCTAACATCAGCCCCTCTCCGCTCGACCTATTCCGCTTGGGTGTTAGGCAGGCACTCAGCTTCACGGATGTGTCCAGGCGACCTCTCCTTCCCAGTCGCCCCAGCTGCGAATGACGCGAAGCCGTGTGAACGAAGTGCGGTCCGATAGGAGTCCCGCTTTGTCTTCATTTATCTGGGTGCGGTGGGCCCCAGAATGATACGCCGCTTGCAGCATCCCCTCGTCCGAGTGCCATAGCGATAGCGTGAAGCCGGCACGTCCCTCGAAGCCACCACGAACCGCTTGATCCGCGGAAGTGTTGCCGCGTCGCGCGACACGAAACCCGCTGAGGTGAGGACGATCAACGGCCCGCCCGGATCGACAGCCGTCGCGCGGATGGCATCGCCATTCTGGAGATACCCGGCCAGTTGACCGCGCCGCGATGGGAGACCGCAGCCGGTGAAAGGTGATCCAGTCGTGTCCAGCTGTATCTGTCATTGTGTCAAACGCTCAACAACATTAAGAATGAGTATGACACAAAAAACACAAACCAATCGGGAAAAATGGAGCCATCGAAAGATGGGCCGGATTTGCAACTAGAGTCGCTCCGGCTGCTAGTCCCCAGCCACCAAACCAACACCATAATTTTGTGACTTTCGGGACGATGTCGCTGCTGGTTTCTGGCTCGTTCATGGCAACAAAGGGCCTAACAGTATGTTTGGGCCAAAGTCCAAGGAAAGACGACAAATGTCCTACCCTGAGTGATGCTCAAGAGAAGCCGTCTGGTGCTGAGGCGGACTGGAGTCAAGCGAAGTTGAGGTTTAATGGTGTCGAAAATTCCAATAAATCGGCCCGTTTCGGCCTTTGAAGTTCCGGAGCAGATCGAAAGCCGTCCGGAACCGGTCCCCCGCATTCGTTTCCAACCGCATCCAACGTATCGCGGATCAAAATTATCCGGTTGTCTGGCGGGATGGCTTTAGGTAAGAAAGAGACCTCCAGCATGCTCAAGATCTTCGGGAATTCAGGTAGCCCACTTTGCGGCGGTGTGTCGCGCCGTGATTTCTTGAAGATTGGCGGCCTGGCCTTCGGCGGTCTTTCGCTTCCCCAATTGCTCCGGGCTGAGCAACTGGCCGGCATTCGCAAGTCGCACAAGGCCGTGATCATGATCTACCTGGTCGGCGCACCGCCGCATCTTGACATGTTCGACCTGAAGATGGATGCCCCGCTGGAGATTCGCGGGCCGCATCGCCCGACGCGCACCAATGTCCCCGGCATCCAGATTTCCGAGCACATGCCGCGTTGCGCGAAGATCATGGATAAGCTCGTGCCGATTCGCACGCTGTATGGCTCGCCCAATGGGGACCATGGCTCCTTCATCTGCTACACCGGGCGGCAGGTGGAGAAACAGCCTCCCGGCGGCTGGCCTTCGCTGGGCGCGGCGCTTTCCAAACTGGGCGGTCCGATTGATCCGGCGATTCCTGCCTTCGCCGGCTTTGCGCCCACGGTCGGAAATCCCGCCTACTGCTCACCCGGCGATCCCGGATTTCTCGGTGCGAACCACTCGGCCTTCCGCCCGAACGGCCCGGGAATGGAAGACTTGCCGTTGAACAGTATCACCCTCGATCGTCTGGCGGATCGACACGCACTGCTCACTCGCTTTGACACTTTTCGCCGCGATACCGACCGGAGTGGCGTCATCGAAGGATTTGACACCTTCCAGCAGCAGGCTTTCAACATTCTTACGTCGAGCAAACTCATCGAGGCACTCGACATCAGCAAGGAACCCGCCGCGGTCCGTGAACGTTACGGGAAGGGCGACCCGGAGAACTACGGCGACGGTGCGCCGAGGAACTGCGAGCACTTCCTCATTGCCCGCCGGCTTGTTGAAGCCGGTGCGCGCTGCGTGACACTGAACTTCGGCCAATGGGATTTCCACCGTGACAACCACAGTGAGCTGCTCACCCATCTGCCACTCTTCGATCAAGCGATGAGTGCGCTCGTTCAGGATCTACACGAGCGCGGCTTGGACCGGGACGTGGCAGTGGTGGCCTGGGGCGAGTTTGGTCGCAGCCCGCAAATCAACAGCAACGCGGGGCGCGACCACTGGCCACAGGGCGGCTGCGCGCTTCTCGCCGGTGGCGGGATGAAAACCGGACAAGTGATCGGCGCGACGGACCGGCTTGGCGGGGAAATCGTGGATCGTGGGGTCCACTTCGGCGAAGTCTTCGCGACGCTCTATCACCAGCTTGGACTCGATCCCAACCGCATCACCCTCCCGGATCTCGCAGGACGTCCGCACTATCTCGTGGATGGATGGCAACCCATGCCGGAACTCATCTCCGGCTAGACAACCTTCGCTGGGCGCGATGCATTCCAAACGGGGTCGTCCGATTGATCCAACCCTTTGAATCTCTGATCGTCCTAGGCCCTTTGGCCTTTCTGATGTTTGTGGCCTACCGCGGCTTCAGCGTCATTCTCTTCGCACCCATCGCGGCAATGGGTGCGGTTCTATTGATCGACCCCACCCTGGTTGCGCCAATGTTCACCGGCTTGTTCATGGACAAAATGGTTGGCTTCGTAAAAAACTTTTTCCCGGTTTTCCTGCTGGGCGCCATTTTCGGCAAAGTCATTGAACTGTCCGGCTTCTCGAAGTCAATCGTTGCCTCGGTCATCCAGTTAATCGGTCGCGACCGAGCAATTCTCGCCATTGTTGTCGTGTGTGCGATCCTGACCTATGGCGGCGTATCACTGTTTGTGGTTGTTTTCGCCGTCTATCCGTTCGCCGCGGAAATGTTCCGCCAGGGGAAGATTCCCAAGCGCCTGATTCCCGGCACGATTGCGCTGGGCGCCTTCACCTTCACGATGGATTCGCTGCCCGGTACGCCGCAGATCCAGAACATTATCCCGACCACATTCTTCAAGACCGATATCTATGCGGCACCCATCCTGGGCGTGATCGGTGCCACCTTCATTCTGATCTGCGGCATTGCCTATCTGGAAGGGTGCCGACGGCGCGCTGCCGCGGCCGGCGAAGGTTACGGCGAAGGCCACACCAACGAACCGGAACGCTTCGAGCAAGAGAATCTGGCCCACCCGCTGATTGCCATCCTGCCGCTGGTCATGGTCGGCGTCATGAACAAGGTATTCACCAACGCCATTTCCCGGCTCTACGGCGAGACCGTTTCATTTATTCCCGCGGTCATCGGTACCGCCGCCCCGATTGTTCAGCAAACCAAAGCCGTTGCTGCAATCTGGGCCGTCGAGGGAGCCTTGTTGCTGGGCATTGCCACGGTATTCGTGTTTGCCTGGAAATCAGTCCTGGCCAAGTTTTCCGAGGGCAGCAAAGTCGCGATTGGCGGGGCTCTGCTGGCGACGATGAATACCGCTTCGGAATACGGTTTCGGGGCAGTGATTGCCGCGCTGCCTGGCTTCCGCGTGGTCGCCCATGCGCTGAGTGCCATTCCCAATCCGCTGGTGAACGAGGCGATCACCGTGACCGCGCTGGCCGGTATCACGGGTTCGGCCTCGGGTGGCATGGGGATCGCCTTGGCGGCGATGGCGGAAACCTTTATTGCCAGCGCCCATGCGTCGGGTATCCCGCTCGAGGTGTTCCACCGGGTCGCCTCGATGGCCTCCGGCGGCATGGATACCTTGCCGCACAACGGCGCGGTGATTACCCTGCTGGCGGTGACCGGATTGACCCATCGTCAGTCGTACAAGGACATCTTTGCGATTACTCTCATCAAGACCCTGGCTGTCTTCGGGGTGATTGCCATCTACTACGCCACGGGTCTTGTATAAACGTAATGAATAATCGATCTCGGGTTGGCCTGCTGATTGGGAGCATCGCATTCGCCGTCGGGCTGGCGGCCCCAATTTCTTCCAACGATTCCATTCCGGCGAAAACGACGGAGGTGAAATTGAACGGCCTGCGGGTGCGTTTGGGCGAACCGGTTCAGGTGGCCGCGCAATTGGCTTGGGAGGAGGGACCCAATCACCGTTGGGTCATGAATCATCCGGTTCCGTCGATGGCCCGGTTTCCCACCGGCGAACTCCTTGTTTCGTATTCGTTGGTTTCAGACTATTACGACAATCCACGAAATGTCAGCGGATTACAGTTCTCATCGGACAACGGTAAGACTTGGGGGCAACGGTTCGATTTCGTGGCGGAGCATCAGGCCATGGTTTACATGGCCGACACCGACAATTCTCTGTTGGGTATCCCCGCCTATCTTTACCCGCAGACTCCCGGCAATGAGCGAAATTTCGAGGCAACCTATACCCGCCTCGAGCGAGGCGGAAGTCGAGTTATCCTGGAACCACGCGGCGTGAAAGTCGTGGAATGGCCATGGCCCGTTTTGGGTAGCGTCGGGTATGGATTCTACGGCACGGAACCATTGGCCGGAATTGTCCCGTCCAACCGTTTCGCGCCACTGGTCTTTGACGGCACCGCCCTAAACGTGGGCGGGCGTCTGCTCGCCACGGGCTACGGCATGAAGAAAGGGGAAAAGCAGTATGAGAACTTCCTCATGGCCTCGGAGGATCGGGGAAGGACCTGGCGGTATTATGCGAAGATCGCCGACGCGACCGAACTGCCAAGAAATGCCGAAGGACCCAATGAGATTGCCATGATTCAGCTGGCGGATGGGGACCTGATGACGATCTTCCGAGTGGGCGGCACCAAGGAATGGAAACTCCGGCGCGCCTACAGCCACGACCTGGGTCGCACCTGGAGCAAGGCAGAAGCGCTTCCCGCGTACAGCGTGGAACCGAGTCTCGTTCGGACGGCGAACGGCACCATTGCGCTCTCAACCGGCCGCCCAGGCATCCATCTGTGGCTATCAACCGATCCCCGAGCCCAGACTTGGCAGGAAATCGATATCGTCGAGATCCACAATCGCTGGGCCCCTGACAAGACCTATCGAATCAACGCTTTCCAGGATTCGGACCGCCCCGCCAGTCCTCCACTTTGGCAGACCTCGTCTTATACTGAGATCCTGGAGATTGCGCCCAACCAACTGTTGCTGGTTTATGATCGGAGCGCCAAGCCGCGGCCAGAAAACAACGCCGACCTCACACGGATCTTCGTCTTGCCGATCGAGATTGTGCGGGAGTAATTCCCATCGACCGCAAGACGGGATAAACCTGCCAACCCGTCCTCCGGCAGACCTCTGCCAACGGTCTCCAAAAAAAACCTAAAACTCGAAAACCCTAAAACTCCTATTGAGGCCCTAGGCCTTAAGATGCGGCTTCAACGATGTCACGAGCGCCTGCAGGGTCTGCTTGCCCGCGTCGTCGAGCGCCGGGGTTTGCGACCCGCCCGTCGCAACTTTTGTCGCCTCGGAAAAGCCGCGCGAAGCCGGGGTCCGGACCCCGTACGTGTTGAATACCCCCCGTGCCACCAGTACGTACTTCATGCCTTCCATGCCGTAGCGGAGCATCGTATCGAGCGCCTCGATCGTCCGGGCATGACTCACCCGGGCGTCGTCGCGCTTGCCAGCCTGCCAGAGGTCGAAGGTGGTCGCATATAGGTCGGCTAAACCGGCGGCGGGCATGCTGCCGGAGAAACCGGCCTCGAGCTCCTCGGGCATTTTGCGGCCGTGATTGCCCGAAAATACCTTGATTTCGTCGTGGCTCTTTTCGCGAAGCGGCCCGATCCGCTGCAGCGGATCGCCCGCCTCATCCTTCACATGACGCATGGTCGGAATCGTCCGGTAGAGCTCGAGGAGCAAGTCCACATCCATTTTTCCGACCGCCTGCACAAACATCGGCAAGCCGCTCGATTTCCCCACCTCCTGGTAGTAGTTCAACAGCGCCTTCGGATCCGTATTTTCGGCGGGCGGCAGGGAAATGACGCCGTCCGCGCCGACGCGTTCCGCTTGCTTGATGTATCGGCGCACTGCCGCCAGGTCTGTCCCCTGCACACCCAGTATGACCGCCGTGCGCAACTTTCGCGCGGCAGCGCCAATCGCCTCCATTCCGGCCATCCGCTCACCCTCGGCCAAGGTCGACCACTCGCTCGCGAGCTGCGGCCAGACAAAACCGTGCACACCCCCGCGGTCGATGAACTCCAACTGCCGGACGAGGGCATCGACGTCGAGTTGGTCCGACGCGGTGAATGGCGTCTGGGCAATCGGGAAGATGCCGCGGAGGCGTCGCGAGCCTGCCGATCGATCGGGCGCCGCTGCAAAGCCACGATAGTTCAGCCCGAGCCCGCTGGTGCCCGCTCCAAGCCAACGCAGGAATTCCCGGCGATTCATGTCTCGGGAACGTGTAACGATTGCCGCTTGCATAACATTCTCCTCAGTTTTTTCTGACCGGCTCGGTCGCCGCAGGTCTTGCGACGGCCGTCAGCGCGTTGCCGAACTGATTCGCGACTCGGGTCAATTTCCCGTTCGTAAAAACCATATCCAGCAGCTTTTCGCTATACATCGGGCGGCCATATTCGTCCTTCAGCTGCCCCACGATCTTTCGCGACTTCATGTCGATGACGTCGCCGGACGAACAATAGGCCAGGTACCCATCCAGGCCCACCGTGATCCAGAACGGGCCCGCGGAGGTCTTGATGCTCTCCAACTGCTTCGGCGGCATCTGGGTGTTGTCGAAAATATGGATGTAATTGTTGATGCCATCGCAGACCCACACCTCCTTCTCGTCGTTGGTAAACGCGATACCGTGACTTGGACAACCGTGGGGGATCCGCGGGCGCGGCGTGGCATTCCATATTTCGGGCCAACCGAAGCCCGACACTTCCACCGTGTGGAGGATCTGGCCGGTCTTCACATCGGCGATGACGAATCCCAGCAGGTTGTTGATGTTGGAATAAATCCGCGAGCCATCGTGGTTCACCACGAAGACGCGGATGTTGTCCGGAAACGAAATCGTCCGCAGGAGCGTGTGGGTCGTCGTATCGGCCAACCCCATGACCTTCCCATTGGGGGCCATGAAGGCAATCTTGCCGTCCGGGCTCAGGTTCAGGTTATGCGCGTTGGGACTTTGCGGCGAACGAACCGTCGTGATCAGCTCGCCGGTCATCGGATTCACGACGTACCAATAGTCTTTAAGATCCGATCCCACATACATGAACGAACCATTGGGTGCCATTTGCGGGCGTTCGCAGCAATTGCCGTCAAAAGCGTTTTCCCAAACCTTTTTCTCGGTCCTCAGATCCCAAGCCGCGAGCCGACCGCGCGTCGCCACATATATCATCTGCGTGACGGGACTGGCCGTCACGCCGGCGACCTGCTCGGGAAAACGGCTTGCCGGAATATCCCAGGTCACAATCCGTTTCACGAAATTAAAGTTGTCGGTGGCGTCGAGGACAACAATTCCGCTGCCATTTTGGTCCCAAGAGCCCTCCAAAGTGCCCGGAAGCATCACGTAAATGAGTTCCTTCTCCTCCGGCGGTTTAAGGCCGCCTGTCCTCCTTGCCTTCGAGTGTGGGTCCCGAACGGCCGGCGCCTCCGCAGCCTGTAACCGCATGGCCGGCGGTAACACACTGAGACTGCCGGCAAGAACAATGGCTGCGTAGTGCAATAGCTTTGTGGCGTGCATCGTCGAATGATGGGTGGTTACCCGATGATGCCGGCGAGCGCGACCCAGGTGTCAATGATCGAATCGCCGTCGCGAGAAGTCCCGCTGCCGATGTGCGCCCAGTATCTCAGTCGGGAAAGCCGGCCCTCTTGCCTACTATCGGCGCGGGCACCACTCGGTAGAATGCTCCACCGCCACCGAGCGGCACGGTAAACGGCGAAGGGGCGCCCAAATTCTGCCAACTCGGGGGTGCGAGGGAGGTCGTCGATTGCAATCGGAAACCCGCCGACCACGTCAGCCGCAGGCCTTCCGGCGTCAGCGCAAAAGCCAGCCTCGCGGTTGCCGGTTCCACTCCCTCGCCGGCGAAGTAACGCACGCCACCCGCCAGAAGCTTACTGTCCGGCAGGAGGGTCAATGGCACTCCCACAGCGAAGCCACTGCCTGGCGTGAAGGTTGCGTCGGTGGAGCCGTCGCGCTTGAGGCGGGCGAAACCGGCGCGGGGCTGCCCGTTCAAGACCGTAAACTGGCCCGTGATGATCAACTTGCCGTCCGACTGCACGGCGCCGGTGTTGATCGCGAAATCCGTCGTGATCTTGAACGAGTCGTCCACCGAACCATCGGCGCGCAACCGCAACGCGGAGTAGATCGGCCCATTCAGCTCCCACTGGAAGCGCCCGAAAATATAGACTCCGCCCTCGGGCGTCACCGGCCCAAGACCGTAGAACGTGAGGCTTCCGGCCTGTCCGAGGCTGACGTTGGCCATTACCGGCGGATTAAAATCGGTATCCAACGAACCGTCCGCGTGGAGTCGCGCCACACCGCTGCGAGCCACTCCCTGCACCCGGGTGAAGCCGCCGCCCACATACATCCGGTCCTCCGGCAGAATGAGCAGCGTGACCACCGTGCCTGGCAGCGTCCGCGCCGGGTTGAGGAGATCGCTCAAGAACTCGACATCAAATGAGTCGTCGAATGCGCCGGTCGCGCCGAAGCGAACCAGGCCGGTGACCGTTCGGCCGCAGAAATTCTCGAACGTGCCGGCGACCAAAATTTTCCCATTGTTCTGGCGGCCAAGCGCCGACGGCTTCTGCTGGGCCGCACCCGAGAATGCATTGGTCTGAATGAAGCCCGGATCGTAGCCGCCATCCGGCAACAAGCGCGCCAACCCGCGTTTAGGCTCGAAACAGGTGTTGCCGGCGACATTGCATGGCCCGCCCTCGGTCGACAGCCGGCCGACGACCAGCAGCTTGCCATCGGGCTGTCGCAGCAGGGCGGTGATGCCGTTGTCCACGAAGTTGTCCGGCCGCACCAAATCGGGCGGGGTAACAAATTCGGCGTCACCGGTCCCATCCTCAAAGTGCCGCGTGATGCCGTTCAGTTGCGCGCCATAGACGGAACCGTCGGGGTTCACGGCCGAGACTCCGCGCACGAATTCTTGCGCTGCCCACGAGCGGTCGACCGTGCCGGGAACAACGGGGTTGGGTTCGATGAGCACCGTGATATAGGTGCTGAACACCGCACCCCCGGGATTGACGACCGCGACCTGGAACAAACCGGAGTCTTCCACCCGGATGTTGGGCAACGTGAGAATCGCATGGGTGGCTCCGGCGATGTCCGAGAATTCGGCCGAACCAGCCCGGGCGTTACGTCGCCATTGATACTGGAACGGCCCAGAGCCAGCGGGCTCGACGGTGAGCGTTAAGTTCGTGCCGGCACTCGCGACGATGCGGGCGGGAACGCTCACGAGGGTCGGACCGGCCGGAATCGCCTGCAGCGGACCGCCGTTCAGTCGAACGAAGTTCGTACGCGACAAGCCGTCGATCTTTTGGAAATCACCGCCGAGGAAGATCTCGTTGGCCGCCGAGACGGCCAATGCGGACACCGAACCCGGATGCGAAGGATGGGTGGCTGGAGCGGGTGAGAACTCAGGATCCACCACGCCATTCGGCCAAAGGCGAGCCAGCAGCGGCCGAGAATAGCCACCGACCGAATTGAAGCTTCCTAAGATCAAGATTCGCCCGTCTGCCTGCAGTGCAAGCCGCAGCACCGAAGGTCCGTTGAGCGCCGAGAGAGCGGGAACAGGATTGAAACTGGGATCGAGTTGACCGTCCGGCAGCAGCCGGATTACGCCGAGTGTGTGCCCGGGTTGAAAGCCGCGACGGGACCCGCCCAGACCGGTCGTGCTGAAGGCCCCTCCAACCAGGATCTTGCCGTCCGGCTGACGAAGCAGCGCCGTGACCTGAGGTGAGCTGAGATTTGGAAGCGGGCCGCGGAAAAAGGTGGGATCCTGCGTGCCGTCGGCGTTGATCCGCAGCACCCCGCTCGAAGCCGTGTTTAGATTCGTCCGCCCCGCAACCAGCAGCTTGCCGCCTGGCAAGGCGAGCACTACCCGGCCACCGAAGAAATTTGGGAAAGAATATACGTGGCATCACGGACACCCTCAGCGCTCAGTCGGCCGAAACCGCTGGGTAACGGCACGCCATTCCAAGAACCCGCCGCAATGAAGAGCGCCCCGGCCGGACCCTCGGCAAATCGATCCGACAGATCGCCACCGACGCCCGCGACATTGAACGCCGTGTCCAGAGTGCCATCGAGGCTGAGCCGCAACGATCCGTAGTGCTGCACACCGCCGTAGGTAACACCCAAATTGCCCATCGCGAGCACCTTGCCCGAACTGAGAGGCAAAACCTCCGCAAAGCTCCCCAAGGGCCCGCTGAGGGCAGCGGTGTCGAAGGTCAGGTCCACCCGACTGCCCCCGTTGACCAGCCGAGCGGCGCGAATCCGGTTCGCGCCATGGAACTTCGTGAAATCGCCGGCCGCCACCAACCCGCCGGCCGAGTCCCATTTCAAATCCAACACGGGGGCGTCAGCACCCACCGGCTCGTCCGTCTCGCGATACACGCTGCCAGGCGTCGCGGCCAGCAGCGTCAATCGCACCGCGGCCGAAGGCACCGATCCTTGCGCATTCGAGACGACACAGCGGAAGTCGGCATCGGCATCGGCCGGTGTGGACGGATCAAGGATCAGGCTCGTGTTGGTCGCTCCGCCGATCGGTGTCACGTTCCGGTACCACTGGTAGGCGAGCGGTTGAGCCCCCTGGGCAATGACGAAGAAGCGGGTGCGCGCCCCCAGGGTGTTGGTCTGCGCGACCGGTTCGACAGCGATCACCGGTCCCGCACCCACTGGATCGCCGAAGATACGGAAAGCACCGTTCAGCAACGTAAACGCCGGAGTAAACTTGAACCCGCCCGCAAACAGATTCCCATCTACCGCCAACGCAAACTGCGTCAGCGATAGCGCAGTCTGCACGGCCGGCACCTTGGCCGGATTGGCGTAGCTCGTGTCCACGGTACCGTCGGCATTCAGTCGGTTGATTGGGACGGCCGTGCTGGTATAGAGGAGCTTGCCGTCCGCCTGGACCGCAATCACGCGGCCGCCAAATCCGGGATTCGCGGTGACCGGATACGAGGCATCCAAACTGCCATCTACGGTCAGCCGGTTGATTTTTCGGATTAGCGGGGTGCCGCGGTAGGACGCCACGCCGGTAAGCGTCACCCGGCCCGTCGAATCGCTGACAAAGCTGCCGAACGTGGAGAACGGGATGTTACCCTTGCCTGCGGCGGCAAACGACGGGTCGAGGGCCCCGGAACTGTTCAGCCGGAGTATATCGGACGTTTGGGCAAAGTTAAGTCCTGCCGCGGCGGTGACCACGTAAAGCGTTTCACCCGGACCCTTCAGCAGGGAATAGGTGGAACTACTCGCATAGCTAAGCTCGGCCAACGTGGGCGGTGTGAAGGCCGCATCCAGGGAGCCATCGGCCCGAAACCGCAACAAGGGGATGCGAGTGCCGTCCACGTTGCCCTTGCCTCCGACATAAAACGTCCCGCCCGGACCGGCAAGCAGAGCCGAGGGCTCAATCTTGCTGATGGCGAATCCCGTGGCAGCTGTTCCACCATCCAGGTTCAGTACCGCCAGCCCCGGCGCCGGAGCGGCCCCGACGTGAGAAAACGACCCAGCTATCACCGGACGCCCGTCGGGCAAAACCAACGCGGCGGTCACGCTTCCGGCATTCGTGGATCCGGCCAGCAGAATGATCTTGCGCAGGAGCGGCGGAGTGAATGTCAAATCGACCGTTCCATCCGCCCGGAGCCGGGCGACCGCCGCGCGCCCGGTGCCTCCGTAATTCGCAAATGTGCCACCCACGTATAAGCGGCCATCGGACATCGGGGCCAACACCGTAGGAAGGGCGTCGGTCCCGGCCACGGCCACGTAATTGGTGTCGAGCGAACCCGGCTGCTGCGCGGCGAGGCGGACGAAAGCAAACAGACCGGCCCAGAATGCGACGAAAGGAGGCACTTTCATACCAAGCGTGATGCTACCGCAGTTCCAACCTTCCCCGCGAGCGTCTTTTTGACCCGATCGTTGGAGTCGTTGGCCCGTCCTCGTCGGCGGTCCAAGCCTCCAAACCGGATCGCCCACCCTCGATCGGACGCTCGGCAAATAGCGTGTGCCGTCGGGCGCACAGATCGCGACTTGACCGTGGCGGTCCTTCGCCCATGCCGAGCGCGTCAATCTTGTTTGCGCAGGCGGTAGAATCCGGCCGGCCCCGCCGCCCGGATCGGGAGCGATTCCCGATGGGCCGATCGGGTCGAACGGCCCTGGACCCCCTTCCAGACCCGCCCACTGCCAATGTCGGCGCTGGATTCGAGCACCCAACTCGGGTCCGTCGTGGGCCACTCCAGGAGATTTTCGGAGGAATTCAATTCCTGGATGTTGAGCAACGGCCACGCGCTCCATGCCCCGTGCATGATCCAGGCCGTATCGTGCGATTCCTCGCGACTCGCGTCATAGCCTCCCAAATACAGCCCGCCGCCCGGCTCGTCGAGAAACGGCGACGGTACAATGCATCGCGTCGCGCGCAGGCTTTGCCCAGGGGGGACGCCCGGCGCAAACCCTTCGATGTCTGCGGATTCATACGTGGCATTCGGATGGCGGATCAGAAAGTGGGAACCGTTGCGTGGCGGAACGGTGTCGCCAGGGTGTTGAACCCAGAGCCCCACCAGGTGGACATGCTCGCCCGTCACCGGGTTGGTCGCGGGCGTGAAACCGGTGTAGCCAAGCGTGACCGAGCTCTGGCGGATGCGGTCGTCGTTCCATTGGCGGGCCAGAAAATCCCGTACATCAAGCTCAATGGTCACCACGTGGCCCCGTGTCGGGTCGGGGTCAATGCGCTCGATGACACCGGGCCAGGCGCGACCGGCCAGGAGCACCTGGCGTCCCTGGTCGTGGGGCTCGGGAACAGCGGTCAAACCCCGCAGGAACCGATGCTCGTCCAAAGCTCCGGCCAAGTCGACGGGGTGCGGCCATTCATAGATTTTCTCCCAAAGGGTGTTGGTGTCACGGCGGACGAATAAACCTCCCGAAACACTGGCGGCAGGGCTGGCCTGGAGGAGAGCGCAGGCGGCGTACAAAAATCCATTGCACTCGGCAAAGGCGGTGATCGGTCCGGTCCCACTCAATTCGGGCGACGACGAATCCCAGGTGACGCGGCTGTCCTGGTGTTCGTCGTACACTCCGCGATAGATTTCGCCATTCGAAAGTCCCGCGAAAATGTGGTGAACGCCGGTGCGGCGATCAACGTGCGAGCCGAAACTGATCGTATGGGCCGGGTCGCGAGTGGTGGCGACGTGCGAGTCATTCCAGACAGGCTGCAGGCCGTCGATGCGGGTTCGGACACTCGCCAAGTGCGACCCCACCGAGACGGGATCAATGTCGCTGAGGCCGGCGATGAGAAGATTGGCCGGGGTCCGCAGAGGGGTGCATCTCACGGAAAGGGTGGTTTTCTCGAGTGACAGTAAGATGAGATAAAAAATGCGCTGAGATTGCGAAGAGATTGTGGTCAGCCAGAAGGCTGGACGGAGAA
>CAMDJH010000013.1 GCA_945900455.1 Akkermansia muciniphila | reverse complement strand
CGTAGGCCACCGGACGCGGAACCCCCGGCAACATCGGGACCGCCGCATTTGGGAGGGTTGGATTCCGGACGGTCGAATTGGGCGGGGTCGCTGGTTTTCGTTGAATCGGATCCCCATCAAGTGTGCCGAGTAATTCGCAGAGATTGCGGACCCGGTTTTCAGCCACCTCAGGATCCTTCTCCGTTCGCCGCAATTCGTCCAAGTAGCCGATTCGCTTCAGCCATTCATCCGCCCAATCCACGAGGGAAATCGCGGTCGGTAGTTCGAGCGGCGCACGCACTTCCTCAATAAACCGGACGAACGCGGTGATTGCCTCCCGGGTATTCGACCGAAAATTGTCCAGAACATCCGTGTGGCGCATCACCGTGAAGACACTGGCATTGCGCTCTGAACTGAAAGCGAGCAGACGCTCCAGGGTGACGTCACTCAACCCACGAGCTGGAGTGTTTGCGATCCGCAACAGGGCAATGTCATCGTGCGGGTTAACAAAGGTCTTCAGGTACGCGAGAAAATCCCGAATTTCCCGACGGTCAAAGAAGCTTTGGCCACCGATCAGGCGATAGCGCACCCGAGCCTTGCGTAGTTCGGTTTCCAGGGGACGCGCCTGGAGGTTGGTGCGGAAAAGCACCGCCTGCGCCGCCCACCCGACACGGTGGACATTGCGGTCGTACTCGATGTTTTCCACTACGGTTCGGGCCTCCTCCTCGTCACTGGAAAACGTATGGAGCATGATCCGTTCCCCGTCCCCTTTGGCCGACCACAAGGTTTTTCCCCGACGGCGCGTGTTGTTCTGGATGACCCCATTTGCCGCCTTCAAAATGGTGTTCGTCGAGCGGTAATTTTGTTCCAACCGAACGATCTGGACTTCGGGGAAATGTTTTTCGAGATCCAGAATGTTGGCTATTTCCGCACCGCGCCACCCGTAGATCGACTGGTCATCGTCACCCACGACGCAGAGGTTGCGGGACTCCTGTGTCAGGGCGTGCACGACAGCAAACTGGCTGGAATTTGTGTCCTGATATTCATCCACCATCACAAAACGCCAGCGTTCGCGGCACAAGGCCAGCGCGCCTGGATGCTCGCGGAACAACCGCATCGTCAGCAAAATGAGGTCGTCGAAATCGACCGCATTGGCGGCGTGCAATGCCGTGTCGTAACGGGACTTAACATGCTCCGCCAGCGCTCGTATATTTTCGTCTCCAAATATCTTCGCGTCAGGACCGCTATTCTTGAACTTGCTCAACAGGGCGAGAACGGCACTCGGATCGGTCTTTTCACCTCGAGCGGATATCCCGCTCAGGATCTTTTTGACCGCTCCGAGTTGGTCGGCGGTGTCGTAAATGACGAAATTCTTTTTCCAGCCGAGCTTTTCTATGTGCTGCCGCAGAATTCGAACGCACAGGGAGTGGAAAGTGCAGACCGTGGGACGGTCCAATTTTTTTTCCTCGGATCGATCCCGGCTCCGCTTGCGGTTTTCGCCGGGTAGCATTTGCCGAACCCGTTCCTGCATTTCCCGGGCAGCCTTGTTCGTGAAGGTAACCGCGAGAATGCTATCCGGAGCAATGCCTTGGCGGACCATCTGGGCCACCCGGCAGGTCAGGGTCCGGGTCTTGCCGGTGCCCGCCCCGGCAAGGATCAGCACTGGGCCACGGTGGGTAACCACCGCCTGCCTTTGCTCCGGATTCAGCGAGCCCAGATCGAACATGGGCGGCGAAGAATGCGGTTCGCGCCGGGGTTGGCAAGGTTTAGTCTTCTCTTGAATTGCAGTCCCCTCCCCAAAGCCGATATACAACCCCCCATGCACAGCTCGATTTCGCGCCTCCTCCTCTGCACCACCCTCGCCTCGAGCCCTCTTTTCCTGAGATCCGAACAGACGGGCACTCCCCGCCGGTTGATGGCCGGCGATGATTCCACCCACCGACTGGCGATTGTCGCCGCCGATGGATCTCTGGAATGGGAGCTTCCGGTCACCGCCATCCACGACGCATGGATCCTTTCCAACGGGAATGTCCTCACTCAGCAGGGTTGGCAAAAGGTGGTCGAAGTCTCGCCCGACAAGAAGACCGTTTGGGAATATGACTCCGGCAAAATGAACGGCAACGAAGGTCATCGTGTTGAGGTCCACGCGTTTCAGCGACTCGACAACGGATGGACTCTGATCGCCGAGTCGGGCCCCGGCCGGATCATCGAGGTGGACCGGAACGGAAAAATTCGTCACGAGATCAAACTCAAGGTCAACAATCCCAATCCGCATAGCGACACCCGGCTGGTCCGAAAGCTCAGCAACGGCCACTACTTGGTGGCGCATGAGAGCGATGGGGCTGTCCGCGAATACGATAAGACCGGCCGCGTGATCTGGGAATTCGAAGTGCCCCTGTTCGGGAAGGAGCGCAAGGGCGGTCATGGCCCCGAAGCATTCGGAAACTCCGTTTTCAGCGCCACTCGTCTGGCGAACGGAAATACCCTCATCGGAGGCGGCAATGGGCATTGTGTGTTGGAAGTGACTCCCAAGAAGGAAATTGTCTGGAAGGTGGAACAAAATGATCTTCCGGGAATCACGCTCGCTTGGGTGACCCGAGTGGAACGGCTCCCCAACGGAAATACGCTCCTGGGAAATTGCCACGCCGGTCCGGAAAATCCCCAGTTCATCGAAATTACCCAGGACAAGAAAGTGGTCTGGACTTTCAAAGATTTCAAAAACTTCGGCAATTCCATGCCGGTTCAAATGGTGGTAGGGAAGAAGTAGTTCACAACATGGGTTCACAGCGTGAAGTGCTACGCACGACGAAGCCGATGACCGATTCGCACTTTCAGCAGACGGTGCGGCGTAACCTCCGGAGCGTCCGTCACGCTCGCGGCGCGAAGTTGTCCCTTTTCTTGCTGTCGGGCTTGCTGGCAATCCCTTCTGGCTTCGCACAATCGGCAGCGGACGGAATTGAGATTTCCAAGAATCCTGTCACGGCCTCCCGAAAAGAGTTCACACTCTCCGACAAAGACCGGTCTCACTGGTCTTTCCTGCCCGTCCATTCGCCCACAGTTCCCAACGACGCTGCGCATCCCATCGACGCATTCTTGCTGGCCCGGCTGAAGAGGCAGGGACTCAGGCCGAATCCGATCGCAAGCAAGCGGGAACGAATCCGGCGGGCCTGCTACGATCTCACCGGGCTTCCCCCCAGCCCCCGGGAAGTCGAGGACTTCGAAGCCGACGCCTCACCCAATGCCTGGGAAAAGTTGATCGACCGTCTGCTCGACTCTCCCCATTACGGAGAGAAGTGGGGACGTCACTGGCTGGACCTCGTACGATTCGCTGAGAGCAACAGCTACGAACGGGATGGCGCCAAACCGCACGCCTGGCGCTATCGGGACTACGTCATTCGATCCTTCAATGCGGACAAACCCTACGATCGTTTCCTGCGCGAGCAACTGGCGGGCGATGAGTTCCCCGACCCAAGCCCGGACGCAATCACGGCCACGGGCTACTATCGTCTCGGGGTTTGGGATGATGAACCCGCCGACCGGGAACTGGCGCGACTCGATGCCCTCGACGACGTAGTCACCACCACGGGCCAGGTCTTTCTCGGCCTGACCATCGATTGTGCACGCTGTCACAACCACAAGCTCGATCCCATTCCCCAGAGCGACTACTATCGTCTGCTCGGCTTTTTCAATAACGTAAACGCCTACAAGAACGGCGGACCCACCGACGAAATCGAACTGTTCAACTCCCCGGCTGAACGGGAATCCCACCACGGTCGAGTCAACGAACTGAACCGCCAGCGAGCCGACGCGACGGGGCGCGTTAAGGAGTTCGAAACCCGGATCCAGCAGGAACTGGCGCGAGAATCGGCGAACGGGGCCGCATCGAACGGCGCAACGAAGAAGCCCACTGAAGACGAAGCCCGTCGGGCACTGGGCCCCGATACGTTTGCAGCGTATGCGGAAGCAAAGAAAAGTCTGGCAGCCCTCCAGCAACAATCGTTGCCAGTCGCGAAGGCGCTCGCCGTAACGGAAGCGGGAACGAATGCGAGGGAGACGTTCATCCTCCTGCGCGGCAATCCAAACCTCAAAGGTGACCGAGTCGAGCCGGGCTTCCTCCAAGTCCTGGGCGGACTCGATCCCGTCATTCCGCCTCCAGGAAGGGACGCTAAGAGCACTGGGCGCCGCACGGTCCTGGCCAATTGGATCGCGTCGCCCGACAATCCGCTCACCGCTCGGGTGATGGTGAATCGAATCTGGCAGCATCATTTCGGCCGCGGGATCGTAGCTTCCCCCAACAATTTCGGCTTTCAAGGAGACAAGCCCACGCATCCCCAGTTGCTCGATTGGCTCGCGGGTGAATTCATCCAAAGCGGCTGGCGCATGAAATCCATGCACCGTCTCATCATGACGTCCGCCGCGTATCAATTGTCCTCACGGGGTCAATCCGGGGCTATGGAGGTGGATCCGGCCAACGACCTGCTCTGGCGCTTCAACATGCGACGGCTAACCGCCGAAGAAATTCGGGATAGTTTTCTGGTGATCACCGGGACGCTCAATCCGAAGATGTATGGACCCGGCGTCTACGTGGACATTCCGAAGGAAGTGCTGGCCGGACAATCGATTCCCGGAAGTGGCTGGGGCCACTCTTCCGAGGAGGAGCAGGCTCGCCGCAGCATCTACATATTTGCAAAGCGATCATTGATCACTCCGATTCTGGAGAGCTTCGATCTCGCCGAAACCGATCGATCGAGTCCCGTCCGATTCACGACTCTTCAACCGACCCAAGCGTTGGGGACACTCAACAGCCAGTTCGTGAATCGTGAGGCTGGAATTCTGGCGGAGCGTTTGCGGCGTGAAGCGGGTGGCGATCTCTCTGCGCAGGTTCGGCTTGCCCTGTATTTGGCGACCTCGCGGACGCCGACCGAAAAGGAAATTCGACGCGGTACCCATCTCATCGAGATCCTGCAATCCCAGGAACACACGTCGTCGGAAACGGCACTGAAATATTTTTGTCTGACGGTGCTGAACCTGAACGAACTCGTGTATTTGGATTGAAGACAACCGCACGTTCTTATGAGCCACTTCCACTCACCGCCCTCGGCCGAATCACGGGGTTTCTGTCGCCGAACACGTCGCGAGTTCCTCTGGGAGGCGGGCGCTGGCTTCACCGGTCTCGCCCTGACCGGACTCTTAAATCTGGACCGCTTCTTTGCCTCGACCGCAAATGCTGCACCGGCCGCTGGAAAGTTAGTCAACCCCTTGGCCCCCCGGCCGCCGCATGTTCCCGGGAAAGCCAAGAGCGTCATTTTCCTGTTCATGTATGGCGGCCCCAGCCAGGTGGACACCTTCGACTACAAGCCGGAGTTGTATCGTCTCGACGGCAAAACCATCCCCGTGAAAACGTTCGGCCGGGGTGGAAAGAAGAATGAAGGTCGCGTGGTAGGACCGAAGTGGGCTTTCCGGCAGTATGGCCAGTCCGGCAAATGGGTCAGCGATCTGTTCCCCCATCTGGCGACGTGCGTCGACGACATCGCGTTTCTCCACTCGATGACCGCGGATTCGCCTATCCATGGATCCGCGATGCTGCAGATGAACACCGGCAGGATCCTCTCGGGCAGCCCTTGCCTCGGATCCTGGGTGAACTACGGGCTCGGAAGCGTGAATGAGAATTTGCCTGGATTCGTGGTGATGCTTGATCCCACGGGAGGTCCGATCAGCGGCTCAAAAAATTGGTCGAGCGGATATATGCCGGCGACCTACGGCGCCACCCTCATGCGATCGGGCGGCGACCCTATTCTGGATTTGCATCGCCCCGAAGGAATGAGCGAGGCAGCGCAGCGCCGACTTCTCGACACACTGCAGGACTATAATACCGATCACTTGGCCGCCCACCCGGACAACAGCAACCTCGCCGCTCGCATCGCCAGCTACGAAATGGCGTTTAACATGCAACGCCATGCCCCCGAGGTGGTCGATCTGACGCAAGAGAGCCCGACGACTCTGGAATTATACGGACTCGATGACAAGCGCACCGAAGACTTCGGTCGGCGCTGCTTGCTGGCCCGGCGAATGGTCGAGCGGGGGGTGCGATTCGTTCAACTCTACGCCGGGGGCGCCCACAATGACGACAACTGGGACGCGCACGGCGATCTCGTCAAGAATCATACCTATCACGCCGGCCGCACCGACAAGCCGATTGCGGGATTGCTCAAGGATCTCAAGCAACGGGGTTTGCTCGACAGTACGTTGATCGTTTGGGGCGGTGAGTTCGGCCGCCAGCCCACCGCGGAGTATGCCGCCGGCACCGGACGGGACCACAACGCCTATGGGTTCACCATGTGGATGGCTGGCGGTGGCGTGTCGGGCGGAACCACCGTGGGCGAAACGGATGAGCTGGGCGCCGCGGCAATATCCGACCGGCTCCACGTGAAAAATCTACACTCGACCGTGCTCACGCAAATGGGGCTCGATTCCGACACGCTGACTTATTTCTATGGCGGCCTGAATCAAAAATTAGTCGGTGTCGAAGGAGCCGACCCGATTCGGAGAATCATTTAGTTCTCTGAATTGTCGCGAGAGTGTGCCCGTTGGGCAGTGAGTTTTTTTATTCTCCGGTTTTCTTCCGGCTTCTTCGCGCCCATGCTTGAACAGTGATTGGTTTCCTCCGTCAAATCTCGCAAATGATCCGACCGCACCGGTCGCGCTTTTTTGCGGCGGTGCTGGCCGGCTTTGGATTTGCCTTGGGCACCGGGCTCCTGGCGGTGGCCGTCGGGATTGTCTGTGACGCCATATTTCCTCAGGCGGGGGTGTCGTCGCTGGCCGACAAGGTCAAGGCACTCCCCGAATTTATTCGAGACCCAGCGGCGCGCTGGCTGGCTTCTCACCAATTGGATCCAAAATCTCCGACGATGACGGGGATCATTATGATGATCCCGCTGGCGATGCTTTTCCGGGGTTTTGGCGGGTACCTAACGTCTTATTGGGCGAACTGGGTTGGAGCCAAGGTCGTTCACGATCTGCGCTGCCGCCTTTTTGCTCACTTGCAGGGCCTCTCGCTCGATTTCTTCAGTGTATCGCGAACCGGCGACCTAATGTCCCGGGTCGTTAACGATACCCAGGCCTTGCAGAGCTTGATAGCGAATGCGCTCGGCACGCTGGTCCGGGATCCGGTCACCATCCTTCTTCTCTCCAGTTACTTAATCTTCCAGCAGCCGCGGCTAACGTTGGTTTCCCTGGTGGTTTTTCCGGTGGTGGTGGTGCCGGTTTTCATTTATGGCCGTAAGGTTCGGAAGACTTGGCGAACGGCACAGAAGCACACGTCCGAGTTGAGTGACGTCATGCAGGAGACGTTCAGTGCCTCCCGCGTTGTCAAAGCCTACAACCTGGAGCCGGCGGTTATCAACCGCTTTGCAACCACGTCGGACAAGCTCGCGCGACAATTGCTGCGATTTGTACGGGCTTCAGAATTCCCGGGACCCCTGATCGAATTCTTCGGGTCGGTGGGGGCGGCGTTATTGCTGCTCTATGTGGCCAAAATGGATCCAGCCCAACGCCCAAGCAACGGGGATTTTAATTCGTTCCTTGGGTCGCTCTTCATGCTGTATCAGCCGATCAAAAGTCTGACGCGACTCTATGGCCAAGTGGAACAAGGTCGAGCCATTCTCGAACGATCCGAGGAGCTCCTGGATGCTAGGCCGACGGTGGTCGATCCGTTGGTGCCACGTCCCGTTACCGTCGCGGGCGCCACGGTCGAGTTTGATCACGTCTCTTTTCGATATGGGGATCATCCCGTGTTGCAGGATTTTCATCTGACGCTGAAACCGGGTCAATTTGTCGCGTTGGTGGGGGCGACGGGGGCGGGCAAGACGACGGTGACCAGCCTGCTGCTGCGATTTCAGGATCCGGAAACGGGATCGGTTCGGGTCGGTGGTGTGGACATTCGGGAATTTCGCGGATCCGATTTGCGCGAGCAAATTGCGGTAGTGACGCAGGAAACGATGCTCTTCAATGACACCCTGCGAGCGAATCTGCGCATCGGGCGGGTGGGAGCAACGGACTTGGAAATTGAGGAGGCCGCACGGCTGGCGCATGCGGAAGAATTTATCCTGGGAAGGCCCGAGGGGTACGATGCACTGATCGGAGAGAGGGGTGTTGCCCTATCGGGGGGACAGCGGCAGCGGTTGGCGCTCGCCCGGGCGCTACTCCGGAAGGCGGCGATTCTGATCCTGGACGAGGCCACGAGTGCGCTGGACACCGAGACGGAGCGGGCCGTTCAGGAGGCGTTGGATGCCGGACGGAAGGACCGGATCACCCTCTGCATTGCCCACCGACTGTCCACCGTGCAATCCGCCGATTGGATCGTGGTGCTCGACTCAGGACGAATCGTGCAGCAGGGCACCCATGCGGATCTGCTGATTCGGGGCGGGCACTATCGACGGCTTTATGATTTACAATTTACCGTATGAACCCGGCCCGTATTTCCATCGCCATCGCGACGGGCAACCTCCATAAGGTGGGCGAGATTCAATCAATCCTCGGCCCTCGTGTGAACTGTCGGAGTCTGGGAGACTTTCCGATGGCACCCACACCGGTGGAAGATGCCGAGACTTTTGGGGGAAATTCGGCGATTAAGGCAATCTGTCTTGCCCACTGGTTGATCGGAAACCTGCCAAGCGATGATAGACCTTCGTTCGTCCTTGCGGATGACTCGGGGCTGGAGGTTCGGACCTTGGCATGGGCACCGGGGGTTCATTCCGCGCGCTTTGCCGCATTGGATGACGGCAGGATGGGCAACGCATTGGATGGGGAAAACAACGCGAAGTTGATTCGTCTGATGGCCACCGTACCGGCAAACCAGCGTCAGGCTCGATTTCGCTGCGTCCTCGCTTGGACGCCCGTGGCAGCGGTGCCGGTGGTTGCGGACTTGGAACCCTGGCTCCGGGCTCATACCCAGCACTTCGAAGGTCGATGTGAGGGTCGCATTGCGGAAATGGAGTTGGGTGCGAGGGGATTCGGGTATGATCCGATTTTCATTCCCGACGGGTTTGGCATCACATTTGCGGAATTGGGCGATGCCGTGAAAAACCGGATCAGTCATCGAGCGAGAGCGCTGGCCCAACTGAATGCCTCCGTGGATTTTCCTGGAGTTGGCGAGAACGCCGTCCATGGAAACCCTGAGCGCCAAACCCTGCGCTAAGAAGCCCGGCGAGATCTAATTCGCTACTTTTTCCGCCCCTCCTCGACGTCCATGAGATCAAAGAAAGTGACGATATCGTCGCGATGACCGAGTCCGGCTTCCATCCGTTGCTGCTTGAGGCCTTCGGAAACGGCATCGCGCCAACCGCGCTTCTGCATGAAGCCGTTGAAAAGCTCGACATGCTCCGGGTCGGGCTTACGACCCTTCCGGAAGCACCACTCTAGAATCTCTTCGTCCGACCCACCTTGCAGCACGCGAGCGCTCAGCGCGTCGAAGTCCACTCCGAGCAGCTTGCAGATGCGATCATCAAAGGATCGGCTGCCGGGGATGATACCGAGATGATAGCCTGGGGGCAGTTGCCCTTCCTTGGCGTTCAGACGAATCTTGTCGAGGATGCGGCCAAAGACACAAATGCCGCCAACCGGGTCACGAGGGGATCGAAGGGGAAAAATCATAGATGGTTCGCAGAGATTCCGTGCGCCCTACTTCTGTAATAAATTATAATACTTTCCGGTGTACTCCCGCACCATGCGATCTGTGCTGAATTGTGCGGCCATCGTCACCCATGCCCGTCGGATCCGGTGCAACCAAGCGCGAGGGATTCCGTCGGCATCGCGGTCAAAAAACTCCGGGATTACTTCGGTCGTGAGCGTGTGATATAGGTTCTGGCTATCCTGTCGATCCTGCTCATCCAGATCGGCCGGATGAGAATCGTCTCCGATAGCAAACCCGTTTGAGCCATCGTAAGCCTCCCGCCACCAGCCATCGAGGATACTCAGGTTGAGGCAGCCGTGCGGGATGGTTTTCATCCCGCTGGTGCCGCTCGCCTCCAGCGGCCGGCGCGGATTGTTCAACCAGATATCGCAGCCTCCTACCATCTGCCGCGCAACATGGATGTCATAGTTTTCAATGAACACCATGTGACCCTGGAGTTCACTGAACTCGCTCAAGTGGATGATCTTCTGGATGAATACCTTCCCGGCCTCATCCCGCGGATGAGCCTTCCCGGCAAAGACGAACTGGATGGGACGCTTCCGGTTGCGGACGAGCGCCAGCACATTTTCGAACTGGTCGAAGATGAGAGGTGCCCGCTTATAGGTGGCGAAGCGCCGAGCAAAGCCGATCGTCAGGGCATCCGGATTCAGGAAGGAGTCGAACGTGATGAAATCACCTTGGGAAAAGCGATTTCCCTGCAGCAAGAGCCGGCGGCGGGTGAATTCGATCAACTCCCGGCGAAGTCGGTAGCGAAGCGCCCAGAGCTCTTCGTCCGAAATCGCTATTGGATCGGCCATTTTCAACCAAAACTCCTCAGTATTGAGCTCTTTCAGCCAAGCGGACTCGGGCTTGTTCGGATAGGCCTCGTGAAACTTCCGCTTCCAGGTCCGCCGGACGGTACCCTTCATCCAGCCGGCAAGATGAATGCCGTTTGTGATGTGCCCGATCGGAACCTCGTCTGGGTTCGTCTTGCCGAACAATTCCATCCACATCGTGCGGCTGACCTGTCCGTGCAATTCACTGACCCCGTTAGCGGCCCGGGAATACTTGAGGGCAAGCACCGTCATGCAGAAGGGCTCGGCAGCGTCGCCGGTTCGAACCCGGCCCAGATCCATTAACTCATCGGGCGTCAGCCGCAGGTGCTGATGAAACTTCATCCCGACATAATTCATCAGGTCCGACGGGAAGCGGTCATGTCCCGCTTCAACGGGGGTATGGGTGGTAAAGATACATTGCTGGCGGGTGTCGGAGCCCGCCTTTTCGAAGCTGTCGCCCGCCGCCATTTTCTCGCGGATCAATTCGAGGGTCAGGAAAGCAGCGTGACCTTCGTTCATGTGGAATGTGGAAGGCTGGACCCCGAGGGCACGAAGGAGACGGACCCCTCCGACTCCCAGCAACACTTCCTGCATGATCCGGGTGCCGTGATCCCCGCCGTACACGCGCAACGTAAGGTCGCGGACGTGGCCCTCGTTCTCCGGGCGGTTTGCGTCCAGAAGATAGACCGGCACGCGCCCAACATTAACGCGCCAAGCCTGGAAATACACGGTGCTGGCAGCGATTCGAACCATGCACACGATGGGTTTCCCGTGCTCATCCAGCACCGCTTCGAGTGGCAGCGTGTCGGGATTTAGCCGGGTATAGGATTCGGTCTGCCAATTTTCATGGTTGATCACCTGCTGGAAATAGCCCTCCCGGTAGAAGAGGCTGATTCCGACAAAGCCCAAGTCGAGGTCACTCGCCGCCTTGGTATGATCTCCGGCAAGCACTCCAAGGCCGCCGGCGGCGATTGGCAGGGTTTCGTGAAAAGCAAATTCCGCCGAGAAATAGGCCACCGGATTTTTCTGCAAAGCCGGGGCGTGTGCTCGGCCCCAGGTGTCCGTGTCAGCGAGGTACGCATCGAAGTTCTGCACCACCTGCCGGACGCGCTCTGCCAGGGATGGTTCCTGCAGGCGGACCCGCAATTCGTAGTCCGAGAGCTCGGCCAAGACGGCGACACCGTTGTGGTAAAGGTTCTGCCACCCGCGCGGAGACAAGTCATGGAAGATTTCCTGGGCCTCCTGGTCCCAGCTCCACCAAAGGTTGCGGGAAAGCCGGCGGAGTCCGGCGGTCAATTCGCCCAGTTCGCGGGCGTTCAGCGGATTTGTCACCATGGATTCAGGATCCCATCCCTACGATGGGGCGGATACAAGTACCCTCGGGAGCCTATTTCGCCAATGAAATCCGAGCATCAAATGCATGAAAAGCGGAGCCCCCTCGGGAGCCCCGCCTTGAGTCACCAGCCGGAATATTCGTCACGCCGCCAATTGCAGCGCCTCGCGAGCCTTCAGGCGGTCGCGCAGCTTCTTCAGGGCCGCCGCTTCCAGCTGACGGATCCGTTCGCGAGTGAGGCCGAAGCTTTCACCGATCTGCTCGAGCGTCTTCGGGTCTCCGCCATCCAGGGCGAATCGTTCCCGTAGAATTTTTTGCTCCCGGGTGTTCAGCGTGCCAACCAACTCCCGAACGAGCTCGGCGTTGGTTTCTTCGACCACTCCGGCCCAAGGCATTACAGCATTCTCGTCGGCGATGACATCCGCGACACGGTTGGCATCGGGATCGCTGCCGAGCGGTGCGTCCAGGGAGGTCGCTCCGATTGCGGCGGCTTCACGCCACCGCTGCACATCGCTGGTCGTCGCCTCAAGTCCGATCGCAAGTTCCGTATCGGTGGCAGATCGGCCCAGCTCGGATTCGAGACGGACCTCCGCCTTCCGCATCCGAGCGAGCTCCTGCACGATGTGAATCGGCAGGCGAATGGACTTGGACTGGTTTGAGAGAGCCCGGCGGATGGATTGCTTGATCCACCACGCGGCGTACGTCGAGAGCTTGGCACCTTTCGTCGGATCAAACCGCTCGACGGCGTGCATCAACCCAATGTTGCCTTCATTGATCAAATCAAGCAGTGGCAGACCAAAGTCCTCGTACTCACGGGCAATCTTCACGACTAGGCGTAAATTCGCCTTGATCATGTGTTCTCGGGCGTCGTCGTCGCCGGCTTTGATCCGCCCCGCCAGCTCAATCTCTTGTTTTGGAGTGAGCAAATCCGTCGCGACCGCCTCGCGAAGATACAACCGGAGAGAGGTGTTTTCGTCCCAAGGCCCGCGGGTTGGAGGAGCCTCAATTGCCGGGTCCAGCTTGGCCGCCGCCCCGACGCGAGGAATCGGAGCAATCTGCGCCGGTACAAAGGCATCGGGCGATTCGACCGGTACGACCACCGTGCGGCTCAGTCGTTCGGCGGAAATGATCACCTCCGGCGCACCAAAAGAACGCATCGGATTGTTAGATATCACATTGGATGGCAACGCCTTGGAAGCAATTTTCTTAGCTGGCAACACTCCCTTCACTCCGATAGCGCGGACGGTCACCGGGCCCGCTTTTTTCGAAGAGCGAACCACCGGCTGTGTGCGCCCGCGCGGAAGCGATGCTCGCAACGACCGGGGAACGCCGGCCGCACGACGTTTCTGGGGAACTAGGCTACTCTTGCCCTTTTGTTTTAGGATCAATGCGTTCGCTTTCATAAAATTGCTTCTCGTTGGAGTGTCAAACCGGATCTTTATTCAGTGAATCTCAGACCGTTGACACTCAAAAACGTTCCAGATTTCTGCAAGTAACGGGCCAAACCGGTGCGGCGAGGCCCGATTTGCCGCAAAACGGCAATTCTCCCGCTATTCCGACAATCGCACCGGGTCGTCCTCACGAGTCGCGCTGGAAAACGTAACTTGGACCTGTGCCTGCGAGACAAGACTGACTCCATTCTGTCTCACTTCTTCCAAATGGCAACCCTGCAATGCATCCTTCGGGAATCGCTCTCTGAGACGAAATCGCTGCGGGTTCCCCCTCCGCCGGCGAGACGGTCCGATCGGACAAGTCACCAACCTCAAATCAGGGCTCGGGAGGGTATTTCCTAAGACGCAGCTTTTGTGCAATAACGGCTAAGACGAACCGAGGATTGTTTCGCAGATACCGTTTCCAGAGCCGGCGAGGCTCGATGCACAACCGATAAAACCACTCGAACCCGCTGCGCTGAATCCAACGGGGTGCCTGCTTTACCCTTCCGGCATGAAAATCGAAAGCTGCACCAACTCCGACGAATATCCGGGCATCCAAGGCCGTCATTTGCTGCGCCATGAAACGCTCCTGCTTGGGGGTACTCAGACCCACCCAGAAAAAATCCGGCTGTAGTCCGGCAATGCGCACCTGAAGATCGGTCTGCTCCTCCTCGGTCAAGGGCCGAAAAGGTGGGGTGTGGGTGCCGACGATCCGGATTCCCGGAAATCGCTTCATCAATCGGGCCGCGAGTTCGTCGGCCACTCCAGTATTTCCGCCATAGAGGAAATGTGTGTGACCACTCTGGACCGTCCAGGCCATCGCCCGCTCCATGAGATCCGGCCCATACACCCTATCCATTTCGCGATGACCTGCTAACCGTCCAAGCCACACCATGGGCATTCCGTCGGGGGTGGTCAGCAACGACTCGTTGTGAATCCGACGCAATTCACCGTCCGCCTGCGATTCCATCACCCCATGAACGCCCGTAACACAAACATAACCACGCTGACCCGTTTCGAGGGCGCGCTGGAGGGCGGCGATCGCTGAATCGAGATTCAGAACGCTGATGCCGACACCGAGCACGTTAACACGGGGGACTTCCACGACGGAAGGCGAGGGTCGAGCAGATGTCGATAATTTAGAAGTTCTTTGCGCCAAAATGAACGGTGTTGGGTGTAGGAAAAAATCTGATTCCGTTGAAAAACAGGCTGTTTTCTTGGCATTCAATGTCTAGGAACCGATTGGGCGAGTCCGTTCTGAATGCCGTCGGCTCTCTCGTCTTTGACTGCGGACCCGAATAGTCGCGCGAAGAGAGCAGGAACTAGAAATCCGTGGGCGGCGGTGCCCTTCGGTGCGTCCGATCCATGCGGAAGTGGTTGCTCGAGCCGGCTCGGCGTTGCTTCGCGGCTTCGCGTACGAATCCTGCCGCGTGGTTTCAGTCGAGGAGAGCCCGATCAGTTCCCTCCGTTCCGTGCCATTGCCAAGAGGACGTTCAGGACAAAGAGACCCACCATTGCTACACCGCAGGCGATTCGCCCGACCGTTCCGGCAAGAAATCCGAGCGCCGCGCCCACGCCAGCCCGCCCGGCCTCGCGCCAGTCGCGGCCTCCTACCGCTTCAAATAGCATCGCTCCGAGAAACGGGCCCAGCACCAGGCCGAACGGCGGAAAAAAGACGCCGATCATGCCCCCGACCACCGCACCAATCATCCCGCGGTGACTCGCCCCCAATTTCTTGGCTCCCACCGTTGTCGCCAAGAAATCCACCGCCAGACTCACTGCCATTAGGATCGCCAGCGTCAGGACGACCCAAATTGCCGGACCCCGGTCTCCAAACCACAGCCGGTGCGCGAAGGCGGCGGCAAAGATCACCGGCGTCCCAGGAATCCCCGGCACAATCGTACCGACCAGCCCCACCAGCATTACCAACAAGGTCAGGACAAATCCTATGACGAAATCGGGGGTCATGGTGTGGCTCTACTGGATCAGGGAATTTGTCGCAGCCGAATTTCGTCCAGACACCGGTCGTTGCCGCCGGTGCCCACCACGACAACCACGGTACCACCCGACTGGACGAACTTCGCCCGCTTTAGCTCGGCCAGCGCCGCGTCGGTCGCCACCACCGCATCCGCAGGATCCGCTTCCGCCCGGTGAAGGATGAGGTCGCGGCAAAGTGTCAGCCCTGTCAGCACGCGTGGGTCGGCAGAGAAAACATGGATGGGCGTCCAGCGGGGTCGCATCCGCGCTGCATAGCGTGCGAGATGTCCCCGGCGAGTCAGAACCAGCAACGCGGCGGCGCGCAGGTCATCCGCCAGTTGAACAGCATTTTTGACAAGTTTCTCCCGGGGCAGGGCAAGGCTGGCCCCGGTCTGGTAGCCCGCACCGCCACTTCGTTCAATCCGACGGGCTATGGTGTCCATGACCTCGATGCAGGCCAGCGGGTTCCGGCCCACCGTGGTTTCAGCGCTTAACATGATGGCATCCGCTTGTTCATAGACCGCGTTGGCGACATCGGTGATCTCTGCCCGGGTGGGCAGCGGATTCTCGATCATGCTTTCCAGCATCTGGGTCGCGACGATAACCGGCCGGCCCATTTCCTGGCACTTTTTGACTAGCCGCCGCTGAATAATCGGTAACTCCGCGTATGGGCACTCGATACCCAGATCGCCTCGTGCGATCATCACGGCATCTGATTCGCGGGCGATGGCGTCAAAATTGTTCACCGCGAATTGATGCTCGATCTTCGCCACGATTTGCGGGGGATGGGCTGCCCCGGCAATGCGCGCCCGCAATTGGCGGATATCCTCCGGCTCCCGCACGAAGCTCATCGCGATATAGTCCACTGCCAGTTCGAGACCCAGGGTTAAATCCTCATGGTCCTTCTCCGTCAACGCGGGCAGGCTCACCCGCACTCCGGGGAGATTGATATGGCGTCGGCTTCCCAACTGGCCGTCGGTGAGCACTTCGCACTCCACACGAGACTCCGTCTTCGAATGGATCCGCATTTTCATTGCCCCGTTGTCAATGACCAGCGTGTCGCCGGTGTTCACGTCGTGTGCAAACGCATCGTAGTTGACGCGAGTGGACGGCACATCTTCGACATCGTCACCGCGAACGGTGAACACGAAACGATCCCCTGCCTTTAATGAAATGGGTGCGACGACATCTCCGGTGCGAATCGCCGGACCTTGCGTATCCAGCAGCAGGCCCACCGTGAGGCGTCGGGCCTCGGCTTCGGTCCGAATATCGCGAACGACCCGGCGTACCCATTCGTGTTTCGCGTGACTCATGTTCAGTCGGAACACGTTCACTCCGGCCTCCAGCAGCCGACCGAGAATCGTGGGGCTATCCGTGACGGGACCGAGCGTCGCGATGATCTTAGTCTTACGAATCATTCAGCGACTCTGCCCCGGGCCATCGGGAAACATCACCACCAAAAACTCGGTC
Organism: Akkermansia muciniphila; assembly: GCA_945900455.1. Lineage (GTDB taxonomy): Bacteria > Verrucomicrobiota > Verrucomicrobiia > Limisphaerales > UBA9464 > SIBK01. The sequence goes on along the minus strand of CAMDJH010000013.1, from coordinate 29,616 downwards.
CGCCCGTCGTGCGAACCCTCATTGTCGCAAATTTGGTCCATTGCACATGGCCATCCAGATACTGAAGATTGCCTCCGGCGGGAATCTTGCCGTTCAGATGTGGCGCCTGATGCCCCTTCCAACCGCCGTCAACTCCGACATATCGGTTCTTGGTTCGATCAATTTGATTTTCCCCGTCCGAGAGCGTCCCATCCGCCATCGTGACACGGGCACTTGGGCCCGGTTCGTAGAGTTCGCCGCTGATCGTCCACGGCGCCGGGTTGAACCCCTCGGTGATGTTCGTCCGCACGACCCGCCCCGAATTGAGGAATGCGACGGCATACCCGATAACCCGATACCCGGCGTTGTTGTCTGCCGCAACTTCATTCGTTACGCCCGTGGTGAAGCTCCAAAGCGTATCGTTGTCCTGCTTCCCGAAGGCGGGGCAGTAGAGGATGTGGCGTTGGCCGCCATTCTTCACCAGCGCATTGGCGGCCCTGGCGGGCAGATCCCACGGCCAGCCACCGCCGGAGCAGTCCGGAAACTTATCCCGATTGTCGTCTCCGTAAATGCGCAGGGCGATGGCGGCATTCTTGAGATTGCTGTTGCACTTGATCTGAATCGCCTTCGATTTCGCCTTGCTTAGGGCTGGCAACAACATCCCGGCGAGAATGGCGATGATAGCAATTACCACCAGCAGCTCAATCAAAGTGAATCCGCCCGAGGCGGCTGGCACATTTCGATTCTTCATGGCAAATCTTTCCTCCCGGCTGGCGTGGTCAGCGGTTTGCTCGCTGCAGCCGTGCGGATGACCGAGTACTATCAGGTTCCAGCCGGCGGTCGACAGAGATTTTACCAAGAGTGGCCGAAAAGTTCCTGGACGGTTCCTGAACGGTGAGTGATGCGATGCCGTCCGCCACTCATGCCTGCACCACCAAGGCGGCGACCGCATTCTCGGTCAGCTCGAAGCTGAGACAACTCCACCGAACGCCCGAGGCATCCGTCAGGAGCACGGGATCCCGGCGAACCCATGGCGTAAAATCGCCGGTCGGCAGCGGCCCGCTGAGACCCACGCCTTGGGCCTTTACGAACGCCTCCCGGAGTGTCCAGTGCTGGTAGAATACGCGGCAACGGTCCGAATCCGGCAAGTGCGCCAGGTACCTTGCTTCGGCGGGATCAAAAATGGCCGCCGCGATTTCAGCCCAATCAATATCGGGTCGAATTTCCTCCACGTCGACCCCGACACAACCTCCCCCGCTAAAGGCGTACAACGCCACGTCCGCCGAACCGGACGTATTGAACTCGAGTGGTACCGCTGAGAGACTCCCCGTTACGCTGGGCTTACCCGACGCGTTGTAGGCGAAAACGATTTCGGCTGGGGGTCGGCTGAGATAACCGCCGACCAAACGGCGGAGCACCCCGCGACCGACGACAAATCGGTGCCGGTCTGCGGCGAAGCGGAACCGCTCAGCCCGGGCCCGTTCATCCGGGCTGAGGGTTGCCCAGAAGTCCTCGGGGGCGGCGCCATGACGCATGTCTAGCCACCACAAGTCTACCGTGGCCCTTGGGATCCCCGCTGAGATCGGGGGCGCCTGCCAGGTGACCGTTACCGGCTGGCTCCGCTGAAATGCCACCAGCGGCAGTGAGCTAAAACGCAAGCCCAACATGGTTCCGATTCTGACACCGGTTCATCGGCAGGTTAAGCAAAAGGTGCAATTCGCTGCTCGCCCCCCGGGTTTTCGGCTGACATGCTGCGGAAAGACAGGATGAAACCAAATTATCAGTTTGAGAAACGCCGCAAGGAATTGGACAAGAAGGCCAAGAAGGAAGAGAAGCGGCGACGCCATCTCGAGGCCGCCCGATCCCCAGCGCCTGCCGCCGCCGACGCACCTTCGCCTCCGGTTGAGCCGACTTGACTTTCGGGGCGGCACGCGGGTGCCGCTCTGCGGTTTCGCCGAGAAAGCGTGGGGTTCAAACCCCGCCTTCCGCCAGCAGCTTTGGGCCACGATTCGGGAGCGGTAGCCAGAGCCGAAAGGTTGTGCCCTGATCCACTTGGCTGACCAACTCGATGCGGCCACCGTGATCGCGCATGATGCGCTCGACGATCATGAGTCCGAGGCCGGTGCCTTTGGTTTTCGTCGTGTAGAAAGGCTCGAAGATCAATTTCTGCTGACCGACCGGGATCCCGATGCCGGTGTCGCTCACGCTCACCCAGATGTCGTTCGACGTTGCTCCTGTGGCGAGCGTCAACGTTCCGCCGCGCGTCATCGCCTGCATGGCATTCTTGATCAGATTGACCAGGACCTGCTTTAGCTGAGCGGCGTCGAAGCGAGCTACCGGGAGACGGGGGGCGGGGTTAAACTCCACCCGTAGCCCACGATTTTCCAGTTCGGGTCCGAGGACCTGCAGCGTCTCACGAACAACATCGTTGAGATCGGCCTCCGCCAGGCGCGGCGGTTTTGGCCGAAGCGCCTGAATGAATTCCGTGACGATATAGTCAAGGCGGGTAATTTCACCCTGAGCAACCTTGAGGTATCCGTCGAGTCGGCCGGTGATTTCAGCGATATCCGGTCCGACATCCGTGACCGCATTGGCAGCCTTGCTGTTCCGACCGGCTTTCACGGTCGTACCGCAGACCAACTTGAGCCGCTTGAGTTCCCGCTCAAAGAGTTGCAGATGGATGTGAAGCGCGTTTAGCGGGTTACCAATCTCGTGGGCAACACTCGCAGCGAGGAGTGTCAGGGCATGAAGTCGCTCACTTTCAATCGCTTCGCTTGTCGCCTGTCGGGCGTCGGTGGCATCGTGGAGAATCAGGGCGAGTCCAGAACTACCCTTCGAATCCCCATCCAAGGGTGCCGCATAAAGACGGAGAAACCGAGGCCGGGGGTATTTGATTTCAAATTCCTGACGCACGGCGCCGCCTCCGCCCTCGTGGTCTGTCCGCGAGATAAGTTCCCAATCGATGCTTGGCAGGTATCGGGAAAGAGGGTGACTCTCGGCGGCGGCGGCGGGGATCCCGGCGAGGCGAGTGACCGCAGCATTCAGATAAAGAATTCGGCCCTTTTCATCCACCACCAGCACACCATCGTTGATGGCATTGAAGAGGGTTTCGAGGAATTGTCGCTCCCGAGCCAGTCGCTGTACGACCGTCCGCAGTCCTTCACCGTCGATACGTCCAATCCGGCCAAGGACCTTGTCGAGGAAGCTGGACTTGGTGGAGGACATGGGCGCAACGGAACCGGGGTGAGGGTCGACTGGAGTCTGGCTACAGCCAGCGTTTCCGGCGGAAGTACCACCAGGTCAATGCCGTGGTTATGATTGTGGTGATCGCGATCAGGGGATAGCCGTACGCCTGTTTCAGTTCGGGCATGTGCGCAAAGTTCATCCCGTACCAGGTCCCAATCATCATCATCGGCGTGGTGAGGATCGTGATGAGCGTCAGCAGTTTTACGACTTCGCTCGTCTGGTTTGCCGAAAGGTTCAGATAGATTTGGAGAATTCCGGAGAGCGAGTCCATGTAACCCTGGGCGAGCTCGCTGATGTGGAAGAGGCTGTCGTAGACGTCCCGGTAGTACGGAACGAGATGCGGGCGGATCAGCTTGAATTCGCCGCGGGCAAACCGGGCCAGGACTTCGCGCTGCGGGCCAATGATCTGGCGGAGGTGCAGCACCTCTTTCTTCACCCGCAGAATCCGATTCATGGTGTCGATGTCGGGTTTGCGCAGGACCTCGTCCTCGAGTTCGCTGATCTCCAGCGATAATTCCTCCAGGGCTGGCTTGTAGTTATCCACCAGCGAATCCAGGAGGGCGTGGGCAACGCGGTCGGGTGCCTTGGCCACGTGAATTGTACCCTTCAGACTCCGTTCCTCGACGCTGTCAATGCTACGGAGGGGGACGGCGTGGTAGGTGACCAGAAAATTCTTCCCCAGAAAGAAATCCAACTCGCTGGTCCCAAAAATGCCGTCGGCCCGGTGGTAGTCAACGGCATGAATCACCATGAAAATGTACGGCGTAAAGCGGTCGTCCTCTTTCGGACTGTACTCCTCCACCTTTGGCGAGGGTGTGACGTTGATGCAGTCGTCGATGCTCAATGGGTGAAAATGAAAGACTCCGTCGAGAATGGCCCGAGCCTCCTCGGGTGTGCAGCGTTCGAGGTCCACCCAGAGAAACAGGTTGGTGTCGGCCAGAAGGGTGGGCATCAGGAATGCGTCCACATCCTGCATGTGGAGTTTTCCCTGGGTCGTGAAGGCGTGGGAACGAATCATACCAGCGTGCCCGCGGACAGTACTGAAATGAATCCGTCGAGGGAACACAAGTTACCGACGCGCTTCCCACTAGGGCTCGATAACTCTGAAATAACGCCGGCCCGTGGGCTCCGCCAGCGATTCTTCGAATCGGAGCCGCCCATCAACAAGGATCGGGTCGGGTGCCGTGGGCGACCAGGAGCCGCGTGCCGCTGAGAGGTCTGGAGTCGTCAGCAATTGGATGCCAGCGGCCCGGACAGCGTCGATCGGTGAGCCATTCTGCGTCCCAATCACGAGTTGAAACCTGCGGCCCGAGCCCGAGAGCCCCGGTTCCAGTTTCAGCGGTGACCGGGGAACGACCGTGGGGGCGATGTCGTATGCGGCGGCCTCCGTTTGGCTGCGGACGTAAATTCGTCCCTGGCTTATGGCCGGATTGTTCCAGCACAGGCCATTCACCGTGTGAACGCGGTCGATTTCCCGGTAGGCGTCGGGTCGCGGCTCCACCAGCACCAGATCTCCGTCTTCGGTCAGCACCACCAGCAGGTTATTAACCTTGAGCACACTTCCGTAGCCAACCCCGGTCTGTTGCCACATTTCTTGACCGCTGGCGGCATCCACGCAGGCGAGCCGGAGAGAGCCCTGTCCATACACGCCGTAGAGGTACCCCTCGTGGTAAACAGGAGTTGCCCAATGATTCATATTGGCGCCCTTGGTTTTCCAAGCCTGGGCTGCCGACAGGACACCGCTCGAAAGAGAGACGAGGGCGGCGCCGGCTCCTGTGCCATAGGCGGCCGAGCAGTAGACGCGATCTCCGGCAACCACCGGAGACGCGGCAGCCGACGTGCTATTCTGTGGAAAATTGAACCGCCAAAGAGCCGCGCCATCGTCCGGATTCACCGCGATTAAGCCTTCGCGTGTTTGAAAAATGACCTGCAATACGCCGTGCAATGTGGTGGCGATCGGCGTGGCGTGTACGGTGCGGTTGGAATGGTTGCGCCACGCGAGAGTGCCGTCGAACCGGTTAAAGGCGGCGATTCGATTCGTGTCGCCATTGTGGTTCACAAAAACCCGGTCTCCGATCACGAGCGGGGAGGAGGCATTGTTCCACGGGATAACCGTACCATTATATTCACTTGCCAAGTCGTGGCTCCAGAGAACTTTTCCGGTGGCGACGGCCAGGCAGTAAAGTTGCATCCAGGATGTATAGACATAGACGCGGTCTCCAATGACGGACGGGGTGGAGCGGGCGCCGTCGTAGCCGTTGAGATAGTCCGCCTTTTCGACGTCGGTGGCCCACAACTCCTTTCCGGTGCTGGCGTCGAGGGCAACGCAGTACTCACGGGGTTCGAGTCCATTCGATCGTTCAACCTGGGTAAAAACTCGGCCTCCTTGCACCGTCAGTGAGCTCCAGGCTTGGCCGAGGGAAATCTTCCAGAGCCGTTGAGGTGTCTTTGCGGTCCAATTTGTTCGGATGACTTCGGTGGAGATGCCATCGTGATTGGGGCCGCGATACTGCGGCCAGTCACCGGCGAGACCCCCGGCCGAGACGAGGAGGCTACCCCCGGCAACGATCGGGAGTAGGGAAGCCAAGCACATAGCACAACAAGCTGCCTCAGGCTTTCCGTCCGTCAACTGGGCAATGACGCTCGCGTTTCGAAGGGCGGAAACAATGCTAGGAAGATTTGTTTCACCGCTTCGATTCGGTCGTTACTCTCTGACTCGACCCCGGATGCGTGATTGGGATGAGGACTCTTTACAACATTGTTTTTTCCTTCGGATTTGTCCTGGCGGCACCCTTTTATCTTTTAAAGATGTGGCGGCGAGGGGACTGGCTGCAGGGGTTTTCCCAGCGGTTCGGCAAGTACGAATCCCGCCTGAAGCAGCGTCTCACCAACCGGCACACGCTCTGGTTTCATGCGGTCAGTGTCGGAGAAGTGAACCTGTGTACCCAATTGATCCATGCCATCGAGCCCCGTGTCCCGAATCTGAAATTGATCGTATCGACGACAACTTCGACCGGCATGGGTGAGCTCAAGAAGAAGCTGCCCTCGCATATTGAACGGATCTACTACCCGATTGACCGCCGAAAATACATCAATCGGGCGATGGCGGTGATCAATCCGGAGGCGGTCATTTTGGTCGAGGCCGAATTGTGGCCCAATTTTATTTGGGGCCTCCAAAATCGGGGAATCCCTCACTTTCTTGTCAATGCTCGACTCTCGACGCGGTCGTTTTTCGGCTACCGGCGCTTCGGATTTCTTTTCCGGCCGCTGTTTGCACGTTTTACCGGAGTCGGAGCCCAGACCGAGGCGGACGCCGCCCGCCTGCGGGAACTGGGATTCAACCCGACCGCGATTCACGTGGTCGGAAATCTCAAATTTGACGCGGCCCGACTCGTTGAGCGGGGGGTGGTGGATGTCGTGGGACTGCTCCGGCAGGTGGGTGTGGAGGACGATGCCCTCATCTTGGTGGGCGGGAGCACTCACGCCGGGGAGGAGTTGATCCTGCTCGAGGTGGTGCGCCGGTTGCGTCAGCGGTTTCCCAGTCTTTTCCTAGTGCTGGTGCCGCGGCACATGGAACGGGGAGGCGAGGTCGGGCGCGAATTGAAGGCGGCCAAGGCGGCCTTCATCTACCGGAGCGAGATCAACCCCTTGATGCGGCGGGAGCGGGGTGACCTCGAGTGCATGATCGTCAATACAACGGGGGAGTTGCGATTTTTTTACGAGCGTGCCGATGTCGTGTTCGTTGGCAAGAGTCTCACAGCGGAGGGGGGACAGAATCCGATCGAACCCGCGGCGCTCGGAAAGCCGGTAATTTTCGGACCAAACATGCAGAATTTCGCGCAGATCGCCCCGGAGTTTATTCGCTGGGATGGGGCGATTCAGATCGAGGATGCCGCCGGACTCGAACGGGCGCTCGGCGATCTGCTCGCCAATCCCGCCCGCCGGGCGGAGTTGGGCCGCAACGCGATCAAAGTGGTCAGGGCAAACCAGGGGAGCCTCGAAAAGACCGTCGAGATGATCTTGGCCCACCTGCCGGACCATACCTAAAAAGCGTCCCCGTATCCGGGAGCACAGTGCGCCCGTAAGTCTGTTCCTGATTTGCGTGAAATCCACGCAGGAGCGGGAGAATTAACGGGGTTTTGGCGAGGAGATTGATGTAACACATTGTTGTTTAGATTATTGTGTGATTGGCATCTCTACTGCTTACATGGAGGAGAAAGGCGTTGACACTCGAAATAGGGTCAGTAGAGTTCGCGCCACAGCAAACCCCTAAAGGCAAAAATAAACGTATGAATCGTCTCCACAAACAGCGTTTCAGCGCATTCACGCTGATCGAACTCCTCGTCGTAATCGCGATTATCGCGATCCTGGCTGGCATGCTCCTCCCGGCGCTTGCGAAAGCCAAAGCCCGCGCGCAGCGCATCAACTGCGTTAACAACCTAAAGAACATCGGACTCTCGTTCCGGATTTTCTCGACCGACAACGGTGGAGCGTTTCCTTGGGCGATTGATATCAACAGCGGCGGCGTTTCCCTCGTGGACGCCACCACCAGTCAGAGCAATTTCTTGATCTATTGCTCCATCTCCAATGAATTGAGCACCCCGAAAATCGTCGTGTGCCCGAGCGATTCCGACCGGACGACCTCGACGAACTTTGGTGGCATCATGAAAAATGCCAACAACAAGAACATCAGCTACTTCGTTGGCTTGGATGCCTCTGAAGAGAATCCGCAGACGGTTCTCGGTGGTGACCGTAATGTCACCCGCAATGTCGATATTACGACTCCGGCCGCCAAGGAAGACCTTTCCAGGGAATCGAAGACCGTGGTCAAGCTGACCTGGGTGGCGGACATGATCAAGGATCCGAACAACAAGGCCAACAAGATTGGCTTTTCCACCAAGATCCATCAGCAGGCCGGCAATATTCTGCTGGGTGATGGTTCTGTGCAGCAGGTGACTTCCGCCAAGCTTCGCGAGCAGCTTCGCGATGCCGCGCAGGGTGCCGATCTCCGCATGTCCTTCCCCTGGGTTAATTAAGTTACAGTCATCAGACCTTTCATGGGCACCCCGACGGGGTGCCCTTTTTTTGCTTAAATCGAACTCCTCGCTTGCGTTGAATCGTCGCTTGTGATTTTTTTCACGAGCGCTTTTTGCGTGAGCTCAAATGCAGTTGCCGGGGAAATGGCTGGTACTGCCTAATCCACCGGATTAACAAAGCGGAATCCGGCGGTCGGAGTCTAAATGGGCCTTGCTCCTGGGTAGTCCCTTGGTAGAACTGCGTTGAGTTTAAGCAGAATGGCTAATGTTTAAGCCGGTTTTTCATCAGGAATATTATTGTTTCTGATGAGGCCGCTGAAGCGGATGCGCTTTGGATCCACGTTGGGTCCATGCTGGGTCCGCGTGGTGAGAGACCATTTTCAGGAAAGTTTGCGATGTCCGATTTTTTTCCCAGGTGGACGAATCAACTGCCGTTGATGGCAGCCGTCGGTGCTGTGGTCGTGGGCACGTCGGTCGTGGCCGGCGCGTGGTACTACTTCACTCCGAAGTATTCTCGGGTCGGGTATCAGCCGGTACAGCCAGTGGCTTTCTCCCACGCGATCCATGCGGATCAGCTCGGGATGGAATGCCGCTATTGTCATTCTTCGGTCGACAAGTCTTGGTTCTCCAACATCCCCGCTACCGCCACTTGCATGAATTGCCACGAGGTGGTGGCCAAGGACAGCCCGAAGCTGGAACGGGTCCGCCAGTCGTACGCGTCGGGCAAACCCATTCCCTGGGTTCAGGTCCACAAAGTTCCTGATTACGTCTATTTCAATCACTCGGTACACGTCACCCGTGGCATCTCCTGCGTGAAATGCCATGGCGAGATTAATAAGATGGATGAGGTCCAGCACGCGAAGTCCCTGACCATGGGCTTCTGCCTGGAATGCCATCGCGGACCGGAAAACCACATCCGCCCGAACGAATTTGTCACCCAGCTCGACTGGAAGGGCACGGTGGACGGCAAACAGCTGGTGCACGATTGGAACGTGCAGCCCGGCCAGAGCTGCTCCACCTGCCATCGATAACCACGAACCCACACGAATATAACTTGTCATTCGTGGTCACCTGAATTCTTGGAATGAAGACCATTCCCCCTGTTTGCCCTGAACTCGAAACTGGCCCCAAATATTGGCGGTCCTTGGATGATCTTGCCGACCGCCCCGAGGTGCGTCAGTGGGTCGAGCGCGAATTTCCCGCGGGTGCATCGCTGGCACCCGAGGGTGAGACTCGCCGCAATTGGTTCAAGTTGATGTCTGCCAGCTTCCTCTTCGCCGGTCTCGGCGGAGTCGGTGCTGGCTGCCGACGTCCCGAGGAACAATTGACGCCTTTCGCACGACAACCGGAGGGATACGTCCACGGAAAACCCGAATATTTCGCGACGGCAATGCCTTCGCGGGGCTCGGCCCTTCCGCTTGTCGTCACGGCCAACGACGGGCGACCTACCAAGATCGAGGGCAACCCCCTGCACCCGGACAGCAACGGTGGCACGGATCTATTCGCTCAGGCTTCAATTCTTAATCTATACGATCCCGACCGCGCTCATCGCCACCTTCGGAACGGCGGGGACATCCCGGTTGAAGGGGTCCGCGACGCGTTGTCGGAAGTGGCGAAGCGATTTGCGGCGAATCAGGGCGAAGGTCTGGCCGTACTCGCCGAACGCAGCTCCTCGCCCACCCGCGCCCGCCAGCAGGAGGCGCTGGCGGCAAAACTCCCCAAAGCGAAATGGTTCGTCTACGAACCCGTGGATTTTGCCGCGGCAGCCGAGGCCTACAGCCTCGCGTTCGGCAGCCGCGTCACCCCTCACATTCATCTCGACAAGGCCAAGCGAATTTTGTCGCTCGACTGCGACTTCATTGGCAGCGAGCAGGAGGCGTATCACAACATTCGTGGATTCGCGAAAGGCCGCAAGCCGGGCGACGACATGAATCGGCTCTACGTCGTGGAGTCATTGATGACGTTGACCGGTGGCAATTCCGATCATCGGTTGCGGGCGAAACCGAGTGATGTCCTCAAGGTGGCGGCTCAGGTAGCCGCGGCACTCGGTCTGGGGAATGAACTCCCGGCAATCACCTCCTTGACACAGGGGTCGCCCGCTCCCGCAAACTGGGCTCTCGAGTGCGCTAAGGACCTGATGTCCCATAAGGGGTCGGCCGTCGTCGTTGCCGGATACCAGCAGCCCGCCCCAGTCCATCTCCTGGCGGCAGCCATGAATCACGCGTTGGGTGCGATCGGCTCTGTCGTCGAACTATTGCCCAATCCCGAGCCCGCCGGTAACGGTAGCATCGCCGAATGTGTTACGGCCCTCAACGCCGGTCTCGACACCCTCGTAATCCTGGGCGGTAATCCGGCCTACAATGCCCCGGCAGACCTCGATTTTTCCCCAGCCGCTTCGAAAGCGAACACGCTGATTCGTATTTCCTTTTACGAAGACGAGACAACGGCACTCCGAGCCAAAAAGGAAACCGTACAGATTGCGGGCGCCCATTATCTTGAATCGTGGGGGGACGCCCGCACCGGCGATGGCACCGTCGTTCCGGTGCAGCCGTTGATCGAGCCGCTCTTCGGCGGTCTCACGGAAATCGAGGTGCTGGCGCGGATTCTCGGCGAATCCAAACCGGCACCCTACGAACTCGTTCGATCCACATTTGGCACCGACGACGCCGCTTGGAGGAAATTTCTGCACGATGGTTTTCTGGCTGGCAGCGCGGGAAAAGCCGTTGCTGGACTGTTCAATTCCAAAGGGTTGGCGGGGAAACTTCTTGCACCCAAAATGCAGGGGGAAATTGAAATCGTCCTGTTCCGAGATGCCTGTCTCGATGATGGCCGATACAACAACAATGGCTGGCTGCAGGAGATTCCCGATCCGATCACCAAGATCACGTGGGACAACGTCGTCCTGATGTCGCTCGCCACGGCGAAGCAATTGGGAGTTCAGTCGAGTGCCCACGCGAGTAAAGGGCAGTACGATCAGCATGTGGTTCGAGTCACGGTGGCCGGTCGCACGGTCGAAGGACCCGTCTGGGTGCAGCCGGGCCTGGCGGACGGCACGGTGGGAATTGCTCTGGGCTATGGCCGCAAGGTCACCGGTCGGGTTGGCGACGGCGTGGGTATGAATGCGTACCCGCTGTACCTGGATGCAACCCGGCACCTCGCGGCAGGCCGAGTGGAACGGGTTTCTCGCAAGTTCCGTTTGGGCGTGACTCAGGAGCACGGAATGATGGAAGGCCGACCGGTGGTCCGCGAGGCGAACCTGGAGCAATATAAAACCCGCCCGGATTTCGCGAAGGGAATGGACCTGGATGCGCACCTTCCCCATTACGTCGCGGCGAAGACCGTACCGGATGGTCGCAATCCGGGACGGTTGCAAAATATTTACGAGCATCCCTATGACCAGAATCCGGAGACGATGTCCAAGATTCACCAGTGGGGCATGGTCATTGATCTAGGAAAATGTGTCGGCTGCTCCGCCTGCGTGGTCGCCTGTCAGAGCGAAAATAATATACCCATCGTCGGCAAGGATCAGGTCTCCCGGGGTCGTGAGATGCACTGGATGCGCATCGACCGTTATTACTCGACGAATGCCGCCGAGGATCTGCGCCAACGCGATCCGTCGGCGGATCCGGAGATGGTGACCCAGCCGATGTTGTGCCAGCACTGTGAGTCGGCCCCGTGCGAAAGTGTGTGTCCTGTGAACGCGACCGTCCATGACGAGGAGGGGCTGAATGTCATGGCGTACAACCGGTGTATTGGCACGCGATACTGCGCCAATAATTGCCCATATAAAGTCCGGCGATTCAATTGGTTCGATTATAATAAGCGGGAGTCCAACTACGGCAAAGCTCAGGACCAGCATCTGTTGAATTTCGGGAATCTTTACAAGGGTCCGTTTGCGGAGAACCGCAATGATTCCCCGCAGTGGGAAATTGTGAAGCTGATCAAGAATCCCGATGTCTCCGTGCGCATGCGGGGCGTCATGGAGAAATGCACCTTCTGCGTTCAACGGATTGAACAGGCCAAGATCGCCCGCAAGGTGCTGGCCGGCAACAGCGGAGATGTCGCCGTGCCGGATGGAACGATCAAGACGGCGTGTCAGCAGGCCTGTCCGGCGGAAGCCATCGTGTTCGGCAATATCAGCGACCCTCACAGCACGGTGTCCGAATGGCGGAAGGATGCCCGGAATTATTCGGTGTTGGGATTCCTCGACACACGCCCGCGGGTGACGTATCTGGCGCGGATTCGCAACCCCAATCCCGCGATGCCCAATGCTCGAACGACGCCCGATTCTCTCCGGGATTACGAGCTTTTCCGTCACGAGTCTCCATTTCAAACGGCTCCCGGCCACGGCCCGGGTCGCGGGGCTGTCGCCGTTCCGAAGCATAGCTAACCGATTTCGTCCGATGATCGCCTTTGCCATCAGTCAGCATCCCTTGGAAAAGCCCACGCGCTTGCGTCGGCAGGCCCTCAACCTGACGGAGGTGTTCTGTGGCTAAAGCGACCACGGCTACTCTGCCGGCTCCGCGCGGACACGCCGCCGCAGTCAAGGCCGCCGAACCCCCTCGCGAGTTGGCCCGTGAGCCGTTGGTGCTCAACAATCGTTCGCTGGGATGGATCACGAATGCCATCGCCGGGATCTGCGAAAACCCCATGCCGAAATGGTGGTGGCCGGCGTTCATCGTCTCCGCCGGCGGTGCCGCCATGATGTTCGGGCTCATCGCCTACCTAATTTCCACTGGCATCGGCGTCTGGGGTTTGAATCAGCCGGCCGACTGGGCTTGGGATATAACGAATTTCGTTTTTTGGATCGGTATTGGCCACGCGGGCACCTTGATCTCCGCCGTGCTCTTTTTGCTGCGGCAAAAATGGCGCACGTCCATCAACCGTGCGGCGGAGGCAATGACGATCTTCGCCGTGGTTTGCGCCGGCATTTTCCCTGTCATCCATACGGGACGTGTTTGGTTTGCAATGCTCTGGCTGCCCCCGATTCCCAATCACATGGATGTCTGGCCGCAGTTCCGCTCGCCCCTGCTCTGGGACGTCTTTGCGGTCTCGACTTACGGCACCGTCTCGGTGCTCTTCTGGTATGTGGGTCTTGTGCCGGATCTTGCCACCCTGCGTGACCGCGCCAAGACGACTCTGCGGAAGTTTTTCTACGGTTTCTTCGCCCTCGGCTGGTCGGGTTCAAACCGGCACTGGAGCAACTATGAGAAGGCCTACCTGATTCTGGCCGGCCTGAGTACCCCGCTCGTGCTGTCCGTGCACTCGATCGTGTCGTTCGACTTCGCGGTGTCGCAGGTCCCCGGATGGCACACCACCATCTTCCCGCCTTATTTCGTCGCGGGCGCCATATTCTCCGGTTTTGGCATGGTTCTCACTCTCCTCCTGCCGATGCGGACACTCTTCAAACTGGAGGATATTATAACCGTCCGTCACGTGGAATTGATGTGCAAGGTGATCCTCGCGACCGGATCCATCGTCGGATACGCGTACGGCATGGAATTTTTCATCGCCTGGTACGGCGGAAGTCCCTACGAGCTGTGGGCTTTTCTCCGCAACCGCGTGGCCGATCCATTTATTTTCGGGCCCCTTTTCAAGGTGCCCCCGGCTCCGTATTGGTGGGCCTACTGGATGATGATTAGTTGCAACGTCATCAGCCCGCACCTTTTCTGGTCGAAGAAACTCCGGACCAATATGGTGTTCGTCTGGTTGGTATCCATTGTTGTCAATATCGGTATGTGGTTCGAACGATTTGTCATCATTGTGACGTCGTTGCACCGCGATTATCTCCCGTCGAGCTGGGGTTACTTCAACCCAAGCTGGGTCGATGTCTGTACGTTTGCCGGAAGCTTTGGCCTCTTCATGACGCTGTTCCTCCTGTTCATGCGATTTCTCCCGGTGATCGCTATCAGCGAGGTCAAGGGCGTCACGCCGCAGGCCGACCCGCATCACCCGTCGGGTGGTGCGAAGGGCCATCACTAAATCGACGAGGCTAATGCCGCCGAGATACCTTATTTTACGACGAACGCCATGAACATGGAAACAACTGCAAGGCCCCATAGCCTGCTCGCCGAGTTTCAGACTCCGGCGGATGTAATGGCGGCCGCCATCCAATGCCGCGATGCCGGTTTTTCAAAATGGGACGTATATTCGCCGTTCCCGATCCATGGGATGGATCAGGCCATGGGCGTTAAGAAATCACCGGTCGGCTGGTTCACGTTCACGGGCGGATTTATCGGCTTCTTCTCCGGCATGATCATGATCTGGTGGATGAACGAGTACAACTACCCGCTGGTGGTTGGCGGCAAGCCGTTGTTTACGCCGTTGTATGCTTTCCCGGTGTCGTATGAAATGACGATTCTCCTGAGCGCTTTCGGGACGCTCTTCGGACTGGCAGTTTTGTGCGGCCTGCCTCGGTTCTATAACCCGCTCTTCCGAAACCAACGCTTTAAGAAAGCGACCGACGATGCGTTCTTTATCTGCATCGAGGCTGCCGATCCAAAATTTTCCCTGGCGCGAACGCTGCTCGAGAAGACGGCCGCAAGAAACGTGGAACTTGTGGAGGACTGATATGCGTAAATTTCTCGCCTGGTTTTTTTCGATTTGGGCTCTCACGGTGATCGCGGTAATCGCGGTCGCCGGATTCCGGGGATCCATTTCACGCCGTCCGCCCATTGAAATCTTTCCGGACATGGATCGGCAGCCCAAGCTTCGGCCTCAGACCACCACCAAGTTTTCGGGTTTCGCCGACGGACTCTCCTCCCGCTTGGCCGTTGCTGGCACGGTCGCCCGAGGCTCGAACTACGCCGATACGCCGGAAAACACGGGCAAGATCGCCGGTACCACCAACTTCGTGGAGGCAATTCCCGTGTCCGTCGACGCACGCATGGTCAAACGCGGGCAGGAACGATTCAATATTTACTGCCAGCCGTGCCACGGCCTGCAAGGGGATGGCAAGGGGATCACGAGCCGGTTCGGGATGGGTAATGTCGCCAACCTTCACCAGGACAAACTGATCAGGACGCCGGATGGCGATCTCTTCGCCACCATAACGGTCGGTAAGAGTACGATGAAGGGATACGGGGCACAAATTCCCGTGAGCGACCGGTGGGCAATTGTTGCCTACGTCCGCGCGTTGCAAGTCAGCCATTATGGCGCCAAGGCTGACGTGCCGGCAGACCAACTTTCCAAAATAAAATGAGCCAACCATGAAATCCTCCCTATCCATCATGAAGTGGTTCTTTTCGCTGCTGGCTTTCGCTGGGTTGCTCGCATTTGCGCCTGTCTCGATTGGGGCCGCTGCGGAACATGATAGCGCCACTCCAGCTGTTCACGGAAATGGCCCAGCCGCCCCGGCGATTTCGCCCGATGGAACATCGGACCACTCCGCGGCACCGGCCCCCACCTTGGGGCAGCAGTTCCTCTACAGCTACCTCACGGCTTACATGTTCTGCCTCAGCTTGGTCATGGGCTGCTTCTTCCTCGTCCTCATTCATCACCTCTTCGACGCAGCGTGGTCGGTGCCAATCCGGCGGGTGACGGAGCAGGTGGCGTGTCTGATACCGGTCCTGGGGCTCCTCGCGTTACCGCTGCTGATCTTCGCTCCGGCGGTGTTTCCCTGGATGAATATTGATCCGGCCACAGACCACTCGCTCGACGTCAAGAAGGCCTGGTTTAACCGCCCGGTCTGGACGCTGATCCTGGTGTTGATCTTTTCCCTGTGGACATTTATGGCCTTCCGGTTCCGCAGTTGGTCGGTTGCTCAAGACACGGACGGTGCGGCGATCTGGACTCGTAAAGCGCGCGTGCAGGCGGCATGGGGTATCTTCGTCTTCGCTTTTACACTAACCGCTGTTTGCTTTTCGCTGATGAAGTCCTTGCAGTATCAATTCTTCAGCACGATGTACGGCGTTTATTATTTCGCGGGCAGCGTGTGGACCACGTTGATCACGATGTATGTTGTCACGCTCTGGCTAAGCCAGCCGGGGCAACCTTTGGAAAAGGTGATTTTCTACCGCCAAAAGCATGATCTGGCCGTCTTATTCTTCGGATTCACGGTTTTCTACGCCTATATCCACTTTTCTCAATACTTCCTGATTTGGAATGCCGCAATGCCCGAGGAGACCTTCTGGTACGTCAATCGGGAGCGTGGAAGTTGGAAATGGGTTGGCATGCTGATCCTCTTTGGTCATTTCATCGTGCCGTTTGTTATCCTTCTGAACCAGGACATCAAACACAACTTGGCGGTCATGCTGCCGATTGCGGTGTGGGCGTGGTTGATGCATTACGTTGATATGACCTTTAATGTCATGCCGGTGCTATATCCAAGCGGGCTGCATTTGACCCTGCTCGATCCTCTTTGCTGGTTCGGCATGGTTGGATTTCTGGGAGTGGTGTTCTGGAAGAACTATCTGAAGACGGCTCCTTATCCGTTGAAGGATCCGCGGCTTCTGGAAGCAATCACCCATCACGAGATTCCTGCGGATAGTCAACCCGCCGCCCATCATTGATCATGAGCATAACTGCCTGCTGTTCCGACAAGACGAAGAGCCTTTTCGCCGGCTTCTTCGGGGTATTGGGGTCCTTTCTGATCGTGGGGGTTCTCGCTTGGCTGCTGGTTCGCAGGGCCGACGTGGGCCCGGTCGACTCCGCCCGTGCGGAGGTCCGGAGAAAGGCCCTGGGTGAAATTCGCGCTGCCGGCCTCGAAGCCATCACTTCCTATAAGGTCGAGGACGTTAACAAAGGCTGGTACCGCTTGCCGGTGGCTCGCGGCATGGAGATTGTCGCGGAGGAATGGAAGGATGCGGCCGCCGGTCGCGCCAAACTGTTGGAGCGGTATGAAAATTCGCAAAAGAAGGTCAGCTTTGAATAGCGGCTGGCCCACGTCCCGTAAATCATGAGCCAAACTGGAACCATTGCGAAGAAGGATGCCCTGGCGGCCCACCCGCCCGCTCCTCCCTGGGCGGAGCTCGACGCCTCTTGCCAATTGCCGGTGCTCTACTTTCTATTGAGTGGGCTCGCCTGGCTGCTCGTCGGAACTTTGCTTCAATTCGAGGCCGGCATTCGTCTTTTGTGTCCCGACTGGTGCGCTGTCTGTCCGGCCATGACCTATGGGCGATTAGTTCCCGCGGCTGAGAATGCGCTGGTATATGGATTCGCCTCGCAGATGGGACTCGGAATCGGATTGTGGCTGCTGGTAAGGCTCGGTCGAACTCCGTTGGTCGCCTCCGGCTTGATTGCTGCGGGCAATGTGCTCTGGAACCTTGCGCTGACCGTTGGGATCCTCGCGATTCTTCTCGGGGATGGCACCGGACACGCCGGCCTCGAGATGCCGGCGTACTCCCAATGGATGCTGCTCGCCGCGTACATGTTTGTTGGAATCTGGGGCGTCCAAACATGGGCGCATCACACCTCGGGTCCGTACTATGCTTCGCAGTGGTTCTTACTGGGGGCGATGTTTTGGTTTCCGTGGTTATTGACAACGGCCCAGCTTGTGGTGGTGACGTTTCCGGGGCGGGGCGTATTGCCGGCCATTACTGGAGCCTGGTTCGCCGGAGGGATCCAGCATCTGTGGCTAACGCCTCTTGCGCTCGCCGCCATTTATTATTTTATTCCAGTGATTACGGGGCGCCCGCTCCGGAATTATCATCTGGCGGTCGTCGCCTTCTGGTCCCTTGCCTTGTTCGGCGGCTGGAGTGGTCCGGCCCGGCTTATTGGCGGCCCCGTCCCGGCGTGGATCGTGAGCGCTGGAATTGTGGCGACGGTGCTTTTGCTGATCCCGGTAACGATCGTCGCGTTGAATACCGGGCCAGTACTCGGTTCCCGATTAGGTCAGGTCTGCGAGAATCAAGTGCTGCGGTTCCTCGCGGTGGCTGTTTTCTGCTTCGTCCTCGTCAGTTTGGGGAACGCACTCAATGCGCTCCGTTTTCGGGCGGCGGTGACGCACCTGTCGCTGAATGAGTGGGCCCGCGGCTTTGCGTACTTTCACGGATTTGTTGCACTGACATTCCTGGGTGCCGCCTATCACGTTGTGCCCCGACTTATGCGCCGGGACTGGCCCGCACCGCGGCTCGTATCGGTGCACTTCTGGTTCACCATCGTGGGCTTGGCCTTGGTGGTAATTCCCGCTGCCGTGGACGGACTCCGACAGGGGAATGAGTTGAATGACGCGGCGGTGCCGGCGGTTAAAATCTTCGACCAGTTGCGATCAGTTTTTGGTTGGCGCGTCCTGGGGCTCGCACTGATGAGTGCCGGAAACCTCGCCTTCCTGACCAATTTTGGCTGGCTTCTCATTCGCTGCTGGACGCCCGGAATCCGATCCGCTGTGGCACTCTTCATTGACCAATCCGGGAAATCCGTGACCGCCAGATAATTCATGAATCGGGGCCCGCTCATTTTCTTTGGAATATTGCTCACGTTCGCCACGGCATGGTGCGGCTTGGTGCTCGTTCCGCACCAGCAACTCGGCGATCTTGCGCCCAATGTGAGTGAGGAAACGGGGCAGTCTTTTCCGCAGGCGCGCCCCGGGGATGCGGCCCAGGGGGCCCGCCTTTATGTGTCGCTTGGGTGTGTGGCGTGCCATACTCAACAAGTACGGCCTGAGGACGGGGGTGGAGACATCGCCCGCGGTTGGGGATCCCGGCGAAGTGTAGCCCGAGACTATCTGTACGACCGGCCTTTGCAGTTGGGAAGCCAACGTCTGGCACCGGATCTAGCCAACTATGGAGAGCGCCTGGGGACCAATCCTCCGCCCTATCTCCATTTGTATAATCCGCGTGCGATCACGGCCGGCTCCTACTGCGCTGCGAACCCGTTTTTCTTCACACTCCGGGCCGTGACGGGTGCACCCGCTGTCGATGCGCTCCGATTGCCCAAGGGGTTTGAGGTCGCTAGCGGCTGGGAATTGGTCCCGACGGCTGAGGCGGACCAGTTGATGGCGTACTTGCGCAGCTTGCGGTTTTCCGTGGCTCTGCCCGAAGCCGCGCTGAAGCTCGTGGAGGAAAATAAATGAGCGAACCTCTCCGGAACTATTCCGTTCCTCCCGCGCATCTCGCAGAGCCTCATGACGTCGGGGCCCTGCATGCGGGACTTCTCGGGGATCCAGGGGCCGGTCCGCGCGGTTTTTCCTCGTTCAATCTCGGACTGGGAATGCTGGCGGTCGGAATGGTCTTTTGGGGTGGAAGTTATCTGAGTCACTTCAGCGGCCGTTTTGACGGCAATGAATTCAGCGAGATTCCAACGCCGCGCTCCGCGGGCGGTTCCGGTGGATCGCTTGATCCGGATGCCAAGGTCAAGAAGCAGGGCAAACAGATCTACACCGCTATCTGCGGGCTCTGCCATAATGATGATGGATTGGGTAAGGACGGAATCGCGCCCCCGCTGGTTGGATCCGACTGGGTCAATGCGGAGGGTATTGAACGAATGGTTCGTCTGGTGCTCCATGGCCTGCAGGGGCCCATCCAGATCAATGCGACAACGACATTCAACATTCCAGCACAGTCGATGCCTCCCCAGGGTGACGCGGTGGGGAGCGACGAAAATATCGCAGCGGTCCTGACCTACGTTCGCACTTCGTGGGGCAATAAGGGCTCCGTCGTAAAGCCGGAAGCGGTCAAGGCCGTTCGAACTGCGGTCGCTGACCGCAAGACACAATGGGCCGTCACCGAATTGGAACAGATTCCGGCGGGCGGTGCCGCCCCTGCGGTTCTGACGCCGGTACAGTTGAAGGAACGGCTTAAGGCCCTTCCCGCCGACGAGCTCAAGGCTTTGTTGCAAGACCTGACGAAGTAAGTGGGGGTTGGGTGTTGTCAGCCGAAGATTGGAAGTGTTCCCTTTCCATGAATTTCAAAGAAAAGGGCCCGCTGGAGGGCGGACCCCTTTCTGGTGACAGGAACGTTTACGCCTTCACCCAGGCGCTCAGATGCGAGTCGAGGCCAACTGGAGAATGATGACGGCACCTCGACCCAAACAAGCTCCCTCTGCCAACCCTTTAGCCGTCACGCTCCACCCAACACACTTTCGACGGGGAGTTTTGGAATTCGTTCAATTATGGCCGGTGACAATCGGCTGAATACACCCAAGCGGGGCACGAGTGCCAACTTGAGGCTCGTCAGTCTCTCAATTCCGGGGGAGCCTCCGCCATCACATGACTTCATCGCCTGCGCAGCGAGCGCGCCTCGCGATTCGTGAAGGCCGGCACGTTGGGCCGACCCATGGCCTTGCGCCGGGCTTTGTGCAGTGCAATCTGGTCATCGTGCGCCAGCCGCTCGCCTACGACTTTCTCGTCTATTGCCAGCGTAACGCGCGCGCGTGTCCTGTCCTGGAGATCATGGACCCGGGTGATCCGGAGCCTCGTCGCCTCGCGCCGGGTGCCGATCTGCGCTCCGATTTGCCGAAATACGCCGTTTACCGGCAGGGCCGCCGGATGGGGGATGAAACCCGCATCACGCATCTCTGGGAACCCGGGTTGGTGTCCTTCCTTATTGGGTCGGGCATTTCCTTCGACCAAGCGCTTGAACGGGCCGGTGTCCCAACGCACCAGCATCGGTGGGTCCTTCGCACGACCCTCCCCACGGTGCCGGCGGGTCCTTTCCGCGGGCCTTTGATCGTGACTATGCGGTGGCTCACTCCCGCGCAGGCGATCGTGGCCACTCAGGTCACCGCGCGGTTCCCGTTGAACCACGGGGCGCCGCTGCACATCGGGGATCCCGCAGCCATCGGAGCGGATCTGGCGCATCCTCTTCACGGGCCGCCGGTGGGCACGACTCCGTCCGAGTACGTGCCGTGCTTTTGGGCCTGTGGCGTCACGCCCCAGGCCGCCGCAGAGGCCGCGGGAATCGATCTGATGATCACTCACGCACCCGCCCACGGATTTATTTCTGATCTGAAATCCGACGAAATCTGTCTCCCATGAACCAAAACATTCCCCACTGGAACGATCATCCCTGGGCCGGCGTTTTCCCGGCGACACTCTGCGCCTTTAACGAGGATGAATCGCTCGATGAATCGGGTTTGCGCGCCTATTATACGGAACTCGCAGCGGTGTCTGGCGTGAAGGGCCTGACCTGCAACGGCCACACCGGCGAAATCATGTCGCTCCGCCCCTGCGAACGCGCCCGTGTCACCCGAATCCTGGCGGAGTCCGTTCGTGAGACCAACGCCCGCACCGGGCGCTCGGTGAAGACAATCACCGGTGTTTCCGCCGAAGGGACCCTGGAAGCAATCG
Source organism: Akkermansia muciniphila (assembly GCA_945900455.1). Taxonomy (GTDB): domain Bacteria; phylum Verrucomicrobiota; class Verrucomicrobiia; order Limisphaerales; family UBA9464; genus SIBK01. Next base: position 8,130 of record CAMDJH010000013.1, on the reverse strand, counting down.
ACCACGCGCTCGCTGCCAAGGAAGCCGGGGCGGATGCCATTCTGCTCATGCCGCCGCACCATTGGCTGCGGTTCGGACGGAGTGCACAAACGGCGGTGGGTTTTATGCAGGACGTCGCCGAGGGGGCCGATATCCCGATCGTGATCCATCAGTATCCCGCGTGGACCAAGGCCGGCTACACCCTCGCCGAGATGCTCGAGATGGTGAAGTTGCCCCAGGTCGTGTGCATCAAGATGGGCACGCGCGACATGGCTCGCTGGCTGTACGATTACGAAAAACTGAAGGAGGCTGCGCCCCACGTTACCATCATTACCTGCCATGACGAGTTCCTGCTGCCCACGTTGCTCGAGGCTGCCGACGGAGCGCTGATTGGCTTCGCAGGCTTTGCGCCGGAGTTGATGATCAATATCGTGCACGCCGCCTTGGACGGTGACCTCGCCGGGGCCAAGAAAGCTCAGCAAACGGTCGCCCCGCTGGCCCGCATCATCTATAACTTCGGTGAACCCGGCTGCGGCGCGCATCAGCGCATGAAGGTCGCCCGCTGGCTGCTCGGCAAATTCTCGACGCCCCATTTCCGTCGCCCAGTTCGCCCGTTGTCGAAAGACCAGATTCAGGGTATTCGCGAGCGACTCGAAGCCATTGGTTTCAAGTGCACCCGTTGAACTGTGTTCGACTCTCTCGACATTTTCTGCCACTGCCTGCCGCCGGCCTATTGCGCAGCGGTCAATCGCGTGCTGACCCGCCCGTCGCTTATGTTTCAACGGGCGCAGGCCAATCGTGTGATGACGGACCTCGACGCACGGTTCCGCGTCATGGATCGGTTTCCAGGCTATGCCCAGGTGCCCAGCCTCGCTTCGCCCACGCCGGAACAGATCGCCCACCCGGAACAGTCCCCGGATCTGGCGCGCACCGCCAACGACGCGATGGCCGCTATGGTCGCAGCACACCCGCAACGCTTCCATTCGTTCGTCTGGATTGAGCCGCTTGACAATCCCGATTCCGCGTTGCGCGAAGCGGAGCGCGCCGTGCTGAGCGGCAAAGCCCGTCGACTTCTGCGTCTCAACCCCCACGTACAGGGTTCGGCCCACTGACCGGCTGCGAATTTTTCTTCGCTATGGCCAAAGGGAGCATCTATCCACCCGAAGCGGTCGAACGGCATGACCCGCGAACGGGTGCATGGGTGCGACAGGTCACCTGTCACCCATCGATTCACCATCATCCGTTCTATTACCTGCCGGCCTACGATGACGCTATGCGGTGGTTGGTATTCGCTTCCACACGTGCGGGTGCGCCACAAATTTTTGTGGAGGAACGCGCCAGCGGGCACCTCGTGCAGGTGACTGACCGCGTCGACCTCAATGATTGGTCGATCCATCCATCTCACGACGGACGCTTCGTTTACTTTACAGCCGGCAATGGAGCCTGGCGCGTCGACATCGAAACCCAGCGCGAAGAACAACTGGCCGGATTTGACACCGTGTCCATTCGTGAAGCCGGCATGGTTGCCGGCGCCATGGGCACCACCACCTTGAGTCGCGATGACCGATGGTGGGCGTTCCCGGTGAAACATGGATCCGTCGCTCGCTTCCACGTGATCGACACCGAGACCGGCATCGACACCGTCATCCTCGAACGCGATACCGTATGTCATCCGCAATTTCATCCGGACGATCCAACGTGGCTGCGCTACGGTGGCCCGTACCACGACCGCATTTGGGTCATTCGCCGCGACGGATCGGAAAACCGGCTGATTTATCGGCGCGAGGTCGCGAAGAAGGAATGGATTGTGCACGAGTGCTGGCTGCCCGGCACCCGCGAGATCCTTACCTCCAACTGGCCTCACGGCGTGATCGGAATCGATATCGACTCCGGCCGCGTCCGGCCGGTTTGCTCCTTCAACGCTTGGCACCCGATGTTAAATCGCACCGGCACACAAATGGTGGCGGACACCAAGAATCCAGACCGGGGTCTGCAATTATTCAACCCGCGCGACCGTGTCGGTACCCCGCGAACACTCTGTTTTCCGGGTGCCAGTAATGCCGGGGAACACTGGAACCTCGGGCATTGTCCCTACGACGACGGCGTGAAGGACGTCTACGCGCCGCAGCACACTCATCCCCATCCCAATTTCTCCCCGGACGGTCGCCTTGTCGTGTTCACGTCGGATGCGAGCGGTCACGCGCAAGTGCACGAAGTGCGGGTGGATTCGGAAGCGGAAACTCAGGATAAAACGCCTCAAGGCAGAGCCCGACTCTCTAAGCGAGCCATCGAAGGCGGTTCCCCGCCACAGACGTCACCATGAATGCAACGTCCACCCTTGGGACCGGTGCTCGCCTTGCCGTCCTCATTGCCTCATTCGTCGGTCTGCTCTTCGATGGCTGGGAACTGGGTCTGATGCCGATCGCGTCGTTGTCCGTCACCAAGAGCATGCTTGGCGCGGGCTATACCGACGCCCTCGGAGGTATCTGGTTCGCTCGCCTAACGGCGGGGCTGATGTTCGGTGCCGCGCTCGGAGGCATCTGGCTGGGCAACCTGGGTGATCGCATCGGTCGCGTGCGTGCCATGGGTCTGAGCATCCTCCTCTATTCGGTCTTTGCGGGAATGGGCGCCTTCGTGACCAACCTCGAGCAAATGCTCATATTGCGGTTTTTGTCGGGTCTCGGCGTGGGTGGCATGTGGCCCAATGGCATCGCCCTGGTGTCGGAATGCTGGCCGAATAGATCCCGTCCACTCGTCTCCGGCATCATGGGTGCCGGCATGAATGCCGGCGTGCTCACCCTCTCGCAGGTGGCACGTTACCACCCAATTACCCCGGATTCGTGGCGCTGGTTGTTCGGTTGGAGCGCAGTGCCGGCGATGCTGGGCTTGCTGGTGCTGGTTGCCTTGCCCGAATCGCCCCGCTGGCTTGCGACCCGCACGCAGAGTCAGACCAGGAACGCCTCAACGCTCGCGGAACTCTTCCGACCGCCCATTCTCCGCCTCACCCTGATCGGTATTGCGCTCGGCTGCATCCCGCTCGTCGGTGCGTGGTCCGCCAGCAAGTGGATGATCCCCTGGGCCGATAAGCTCGGGGGCGCATCGCAACCTGGGTATAAGGCGTTGACGCAAGGTTGGTGGGCCTTGGGCTCGACTCTCGGGAGTTTCTTCGGCGCCCAGATCGCCGGACTGCTGGGTCGCCGACTCACGTACTTTCTCATCAGCTTCGGTGCCACTGCGATGACGCTGGTGATGTTCAATTTCACCGCACCGCTACGTTCGAGTTTTCTACCCATCGTCTTCATGCAGGGTTTCATCGCGACACTTTTTTTCGGATGGCTGCCCTTGTACCTGCCGGAATTGTTCCCCACCCGGATTCGCGCCTCGGGCAGCGGACTGAGCTATAACAGCGGCCGCTTTGTCACGGCCGTAATGGTCTTTGCCGCCGCCGGGCTCGTCGTGGTGTTCAAGGGGGACTATGCGAAAGTCGGCTCGGTCTGCGGCCTCGTCTATGCCCTCGGAATGATCGCCGTCTTCTGGGCTCCGGATACCACTAAGAAGTCGATGGATGAAACTTGAAGGATGGGCAACGAGATGCGCAGGCCCGAGTTAGGTGCCGCAGAAGGTGCGGTAGGTCGGGGTGCCGGAGGGTGGCGGAGTCAGCAGGGTCGTGGGTTGGTCGGCTTCGTCATAGGGGTTGGCGAGCGCGACGAGGAGGCGCTGCAGCGGGGCGAGGTCATTCCCGGTGGCGGCGATGAGAGCCGCTTCCACTTCGTGATTGCGGGGAATCACCGCGGGGTTGTGCGCGTTCATGAGCCGGAGCACTTCCGCGCTGGGCTGGGGCTGCTGGGTGAGGCGTGCGGTCCAGCGCAGGTGCCAGGCGGCAAATTCGGCGTGAAGGGGTGAGTTGGGTTTCGGGGTGGCGTGGGGTTGGAGACTGCGGAAGGTGTGAGTGTAATCGGCGCGGGTCCGGTGCATCGCCCGGAGAAGTTCCTCGAAGAGAGAGGCGTCGCCCGCTTCTGCGGTGAAGAGTCCGAGCTTGCCGCGCATGGCGGTTAGCCAGTGATGCTGAAACCGCTCGTGGCAGGATGCGAGTGACTCGTTGGCGCGCGCGACAGCAGTGTCGGGATCCGGGTGCAGGACGGGCAGCAAGGCTTCGGCGAGGCGGGCCAGATTCCATGCGGCGATCGGGGCTTGCTGCCCGAAGGCGTAGCGGCCGTGCTGGTCAATGGAGCTGAACACGGCCGCCGGGTCGTAGGCATCGATGAAGGCGCAGGGACCGTAGTCGATGGTTTCGCCGCAGAGCGCCATGTTGTCGGTGTTCATGACGCCGTGCACGAAGCCGACACGCATCCAGTGAGCGAGGAGCGAGGCTTGGCGTTCTATTCCTTCCTCCAAGAGGGCGAGTGCCGGATGCTCGGACTCCGCGCGGTGCGGGAAGTGGCGGCGGAGCGTGTGATCGGCCAAGACGCGCAGGGCGTCGGTATCACCGATGGCGGCGAAGTATTCGAAGGTGCCGACGCGGATGTGGCTGGCGGCAACGCGGGTGAGGACGGCACCGGGGAGTGTCTGCTCGCGGAAGACCGGTTCGCCGGTGGTAGCGACGGCGAGGCTGCGGGTGGTGGGGATGCCAAGGGCGTGCATGGCCTCGCTGACGAGATATTCGCGCAGCATGGGGCCGAGAGCGGCCCGGCCATCCCCACGGCGCGAATACGGAGTGAGTCCGGCGCCTTTCAACTGGACGTCGAAGCGGTCGCCCGAAGGCGTGCATTGTTCGCCGAGCAGAAGGGCGCGACCGTCCCCGAGCCGGGTCAGGTTTCCATATTGGTGCCCGGCGTAAGCCTGAGCGATGGGCTCGGCACCCGGGAGGGCTTCATTTCCGGTGAGGAGGGCGGCAGCGTTTAGGCCGGTGAAAGCTGCGGGGTCGAGTCCGAGCGAGTGCGCGAGGGGGCCGTTGAAGAGAACGAGACGCGGCTTGGCTACCGGTGTGGGGTTCACCCGAGTGTAGAACGTCTCCGGCAGGCGGGAGTAGGAATTGTCGAAATTCCAGCCAGCGCGGACCGGGGCAGGTTTAGAGGAGGTGGGCATTGAGTCGAGGGTCGATGAAAAAAGTGAAAAAGAAAAAGTGATAGGTTTACTAAAAACAATTGAGACATATTGAACCTGTCACTTTTCGACACCGTTGCCGTTTCCCGTCCCAAATCGGCAAGTCGTCTCGGTGCGATATCAGAATCCGAAGACGGTGCCGTACGCGTCCGTACTGTACTGGAACTATTCCAGGATCACCCCAACCGGGCAATGGTCCGATCCCATAACGTCGGCTCGGATGAAAGCATTACGTAAACGGGGTCGAAGCGTGGTGGAGCAAAGGAAGTAATCGATGCGCCAGCCGACATTTCGAGCCCGGGCACCCGACATTGGACTCCACCAGCTGTAGTGACCCCCTTCCTTTTCAAACTCACGGTATGTGTCGATGAAGCCCGCCTTCAAGAGGGCGGAGAAGCCCGCCCGCTCTTCAGGCGTAAAACCGTGATTATGTACGTTGGCCTTGGGATTGCTCAAATCCAACTCGGTGTGCGCCACATTAAGGTCGCCGCAGAGCAGCACCGGCTTCGTCCGCTCGAGCTTGCGGAGGTATTTGAGGAAATCTCGATCCCAAGCCTGCCGATACTCCAACCGCGCCAACTCGCGTTGCGAATTTGGTACATAGGCGTTCACTAGATAAAATCCCCGATATTCGACTGTCAGAACCCGGCCCTCGGTGTCGTGCTTGGGCACGTTGATTCCGCGTACAACCGAAATTGGCTTTTCCAGGGAAAATACTGCCGTGCCAGAGTACCCTTTCTTCGCCGCCCAGTTCCACTGCGTGTGGTAAGGCGCCGACCACAATGCCTCGACGTCGGCCGGCGTACACTTCGTTTCCTGCAAGCACAAGACATCGGGCTGTTCCTCGGCCAGGTAGCTGAGAAAATTCTTCCGCAACACGGCCCGTAGGCCGTTGACGTTCCACGAAATCAGCTTCACACCGCCAGTCTCGGTGGAATCCCCTCCCGATCAAAGCCCCAAAAACCAAGGGGGAGCGATCACCGGCAGGGGGTTGGCAAACTGCGATCCGATGACAAGGGTCGCAGTCCGATTGGATTTCTGCTCGCCGATCGCTGGCTGTGTCGGTAATAAAACGGCCATGAGCTCAATGGTTCCCGACGATCTCCGTTACGCCAAATCACACGAGTGGGTCCGCGTCAACGGTCTGGCCGCAACGGTCGGGATCACCGACCACGCGCAGCTTGAGCTGACGGACATTGTCTTCGTCGAACTTCCAGCGGTAGGACGCAAAGTGAAAGCCGGCGAGGCGTGTGCCGTCGTGGAGTCCGTGAAGACGGCCAGCGACATCTACTCGCCGGTCAGCGGTGAGATTACCGCCATCAACGGGGCGGTCGTCGAAAACCCAGCGTTGGTTAATTTGGATTCGTACGGACGCGGCTGGTTTTTTCAGGTCAAGTTGTCCAACGCCGACGAAACAGGCGCGTTGCTGAGTCCGGCAGATTATCGGAAGCAGATTGGCGAGTGATCCTCGGCAACGTCGGCATGAAAGACTCGGGGGCTCGTTAGGATTGCCGAAAGCGCTGATCTTCCCGGCGATTGTGGTGTTTTAGGTCGAAGGTCATTTCGGCGAGGGCCGCTTCCACCTGGGCAATAAACGAACTGCAGCTTGTGGCCAACCCGCCCATGTTTACGACTGTGTCTCGCTCCGCGCGATCGTCGGTCACGACCAGAACTTCGCCGTACGCCTTTATCCGGTAAGCCGTCCGTTCGATCATATCATCGGCGGTCTGTCCTGCGCGGGAAAATAAGACTTCCATATCGTGGGAACTCGCCAGCTTGGGAGTACCTCCTGGCGCCCCCTGTCCGTCGAAGAAGACGGTGATCGGCACCAAGGTGGCATCGCGGTAGCGGGTTAATCGGGTCAACAAAGCCCCCCGGGCCTGATGCGAATGACGGGCCGCATTCGGCACGAGCGCGGGCCACCCGTGCAAGAGGCTGTATCCATCGATCAAAATGCGAACCAATGCCATGGGGATAGAATCCGCAATTCCCGGTAAATTGGCACTCGTGAAAATCAGTTAAGCGGAGGAACGGTGTCCAAGATTGAGAGGATTTCCGAGGCTTATTGCACTGATTGGTGGAGCGGTAGATGGGCATGGTGAAGGCGCTCCTTGGCTGGAGGGCGATACGGCTTTCTGCGACGATCCCCGTCACGAATTCTGCCCGGACAACATCTCTCTCCTGACAGCTGATATTCTATCCCTTCCGGAGAGGTTAAAGGTGCAGATAAAGGGATAGGTCAACTGGCCTCAGGTCAACTGGCCTCAACAACAGGGCGAGCAATCATTGTTCCTGCTCCGGGACTAGTCGGGATTTGTCGCTGGCGTGGGCACGAAACAAGGATCGCGACAATTCCGAAAAGAATCCCCTTGAAGGGGGTGGAAAATCGGGTCTAGTAGTCACTTAGCGTGATTCGCCGCCTCTCCCACCGTCGAAATTGCCTGTGCTTTTGCGCAGCATTTTTCGTTGGATTGCCGAGTGTTTCGGTGTCTGTAATGGCCTCGGGATCCGGTCTTTATTCTGTGCGGTTCGATCAGCCAGTCTATTTCGTTCAACCAGGCCAAACCTCGGTTCCGGTCGGCATTTTGATCGATCCAGCTCCGGTGTCCGGATTGTTCAGTTACGGCGTGACGCTGAAGTTCGATTCCGCGATGGCCTCGGTTCCGGATTCAAGCGCGGTGAAAGTGGTTCCACCGCTGAATTTTGACGGAGTGCGGGGTGCGGGAGCCAACATTCAGCTCGCTGCCGGATCCGCGAGCGTGAAGGGTTCAGTCGACACGTCGTTGCCGGCTGGCACCGCTTATTCCGGGAGTCTTATTGGAGTCTTTGAGATTAAGAACCAGGCACCGGCCGGATCAAGTTACTTCCTCGAACTTTCATTGAATCGGACGTTGGGTCCCTCTGACTCATCTTCCCCCTAATTTCCGAATTATTCTTGATGAAACCGTTGGTACCAGGGTGTTTTATTGCTGTATTTTGTTGTCTCTAATAATGTAATATTAATCTTGCGCCCCGCTCCCAATTCCGACATCGTCGGCTCGACGCTCC
>CAMDJH010000012.1 GCA_945900455.1 Akkermansia muciniphila | reverse complement strand
CGGACAGGGCCGCTGCGCGGTTCGTGCCGCGCCTGAACGGCGCGGGGACGCCGCAGCGCGGCGTCCGCACCCGTCTCCAACAACTTCAGGATGCACCGCATTTCAAGCGGCGGCACCGGAGTCGGCTTCCGCGGCCATTCGTTTCGCCTTCCGATCCCAATACCACGCAACGATTACCGTAATTTCGTAGAGGATCTCGAGAGGAAGAAACAGGATGACCATGTTAATTGGGTTACCATCCGGAGTGATGAATGCGGCGATGACCATTCCGATGACCACCCAGTACATGCGGAACGACGAAAGCTTGGCGGCGTCCAGGATGCCGATTTTGACGAGCGTGAGGAGCACGAGCGGTAGCTGGAAGGCCACGCCCATTCCCACCATAAACCAGAGTACGAACGAGATGTACTGCTCGGCCTGCCATTGATCGGAGCCGAAGCCCAGCCAATTCGAGAAACTGACCGTCGTACTAAGGCAGATAATGAGGAAAATGAGGTAGCAAAGAGTGACCCCGAGCAAAAACAGAAACGAGGCCCAACCGGCGACTTTGTAGAGAAATTTCTTCTCTGGGACATGCAGGGCTGGCAGTACGAACTGGCCGATGAAGAGGAGCAGGAACGGAGCCGCCACAGTGAGTCCACCGTAAAGGGCAATTTGCATGACGATGTTGAAGGCGCTGATGGGGCCGAAGTTTTTCAACTCGACGGTCGATTGACGGAGGGCGGAAACGGGGGGGTTGGTATCGATCTGAAAGGCCGCGACCCAATTGGTACCGATCTGCACCGGCGTGAGTCGGTAGACAGAGCTCGCATTGGTTGGGACACCTGGCAATGAACTACCGAGGGTGGGTTCCCGGCCGATCACATTGGTGCCTACCAAGTACGTGATCGAATGATTGGATGTGACCCGTTTGTTCATGGCCTGCTCAAGCGGCCATTTCAGAAACCCGGTGATGTAATTCGCACCGCTCAGACAGAGAATGAACGAGACCGCGTAGGCCACCGCACACTTGATCAAGGTCCAGCGAAGATCCTCGAGGTGTTCGATAAACGTCTTGACGGGTCCGCCGCCCTCTTCTTCCGCGACTGGTTCCAGGCCGGATTCCGGTTTGTGATGCCACGAAGATTCCGAGTGAGGCGAAGAATACGGCTGCATTGCCGATCCGTGCCCTGGCTCATGCACCAGTTCGTGTCCTGGCTCATGCACCAGTTCGTGCCCTGGCTCATGCACCGGTTCGTGCCCTGGCTCATGCACCGGTTCGTGCCCTGGCTCATGCACTGGTTCGTGCCCTGGCTCAGGCGCCGGTTCGTGCCCTGGCTCATGCACCGGTTCGTGCCCTGGCTCAGGCGCCGGTTCGTGCCCTGGCTCAGGCACCGGTTCGTGCCCTGGCTCAGGCACTGGTTCGTGCCCTGGCTCAGGCGCCGGTTCGTGCCCTGGCTCATGCACCGGTTCGTGCCCTGGCTCAGGCGTCGGCTCGGGCTCTGGTTCGTGCCCTGGCTTGCGAGCGGGGTCCGGAGTGCCGGGGGACAAGTCCTTGGGATTTTCGCCCATGAAACGGGGGAATCAGTCGGCCGAAAAACGGCAACGGCGGTCAGCGACCGCCGTTGCGCCGAGCTCGGTGGGGAAACGTGAGGACTTACTTGGACTGGGCAATCGAGTCTGTGGGACGGTGGGGAGCCGGGGGCGTCGGAGGATGAGCTTCCTCGTCGAAGGCCCGTTGCACTTCGTCCTGGACATCGCGCGAGGCCTTTTTGAACTCCTTGATGCCAGTGCCCACGCCCTTCATCAGTTCAGGCACTTTCTTGGCTCCGAACAGCACCAAAACGACGATGGCGATCCACATGATCTCGGTGCCACCGATCCCGGCCAGCACCGGCGAGAATTGAGAAATAGTGATCATTGTGATGGGAACCTAGAGACGCGGCGTCGGTTGCACAAGGGGCAATTGAATGGGAGCTGTCAGCGTGCAAACCGGGTGAAATTGATCCTAAACGAGGCGTGGAACCGGCTATGAGAGGACGAGAACTGCCTCCAGAGCATCGTTGTTGAACGTACGAATGTCCTCCTCGTGAGTGGTAATGAGCGCAACGATTTGATTGCTGGTACAATTGCCAATTCGGAGCCAGACGAACTTAGGAGGCGATCCATACAGCATGCTACGCTGCTGGAAGTCGGAATCCTTGGAAACTATTATGAAATTGTTAGCGCGGGCATATTCCCAAATGTCTTCATCGGGAAGACCAAGCAACCGGCATTCGCGTACGTGCGCGCTGCCGGTAAAGAGTGCTTTCAGCAGGCCAGGCAGGTTGGGGGAGATGTTCTCGTCAAATAGCAACTTCATGCGGGACGACGCTCAGCCGGCGATCACGATCCGCAGCGAACGCAAAGCAGGCACGAATGTCATCGGCGGTAAGGTCGGGGAAATCATCCAACACTTCCGGAATGGTCATGCCTCCGGCGAGATAGTCAAATACGTCAGCCACAGTGATGCGGGTGCCGCGGATGCAGGGCTTGCCGCTGCGGACTTGCGGGTCAATCGTTATGCATTCCCGATAGTTCACCGGCGAACGGTAGGTTTCTGAGCCTCCCGGTCAAGAAGTGCGAGGACGAGTGCAGGGGATTCATCACGATTGATGGGACACCGGTCCGGAGGGGAAAAAGCCAGGGATTGAGATTGGGATTGCAGTGGCGTGAATCTGGAGTTGCCCCGCCGGTTGCACAAGGGGCAATTGAACGGGACCTGTCAGCATTCAAATCTTGGTGAAATTGGTCCTGTGCGCGGGATCGCGCCGACCGTCGAGTCATTTCGTCGCAAGCTTGCGAAACCCCTTACCTACCATTTGAGTGATCTTGAGGTTGTTCGGCTCTTCGAGGCGGTTTGCCAATAAAATGATTCGGTCAAATGCCCTTGAGCCGGGCTGATGAAAATGGTGCGCGGTACAGGGTTCGAACCTGTGACCCCTACAGTGTCAATGTAGTGCTCTACCACTGAGCTAACCGCGCGTCCGCCAGGAGCGGCCTGCAATCTACGGTTCGACCCGGGTGAGGCAAGGTCTTTTTCTGAGAGCCGGCCTTTCCCTCAAAAACAGGACCCCTTAGAATTTTCAAACAGGCTCTGCAGCCGTTACAGTTGCAACCCGGATTGCATCTTTTCGGCGAGGCGTTTCGTGAATTCCTCCGCGGCATTGTAGCCGGAGATCTTGAGTTTGGTCTGGAATGCCGCCACCTCGATCAGGCGGGCCAGATCACGCCCCGGCCGCACAGGAATGGTCATCCGCGGCACCGGAATCCCTAACAGTTCTTCGTACACCTGATCCAGCCCTAAACGGTCCACCTCCTTGGCGTCATCCCAGTTTTTCAGTTCCACCAGCACATCGACACGCTTCTCGCGTCGGATGGCCCCGACGCCGAACGTGGCGGCGACATTGATAATCCCGATGCCGCGCACTTCCATCAAATTGCGGCCTTCCTCCTTCGCCGTGCCTACCAGTTCGCGCCCTTCACGGAGTTGCAGCAGGACCACGTCGTCGGCGACCAGACTGTAGCCGCGTTCCAGCAGGCCCAGCACGGCTTCACTCTTGCCGATGCCGCTCTCCCCTTGAACGATTACGCCCACCCCCTGGATGTCCACCATGCAGCCATGGACCTGCCCGGTCGGAGCAAACATGTCTTCCAGCGCCAGCGTCGCGAGATTAATGAACTTCATGGTGATCCATTCGCTCTCGAAGACGGGAACACCCGCGGCATTGGCCGCATCAATCAGACTTTCCTCAGGCTTGAGGCCACGACAAAAAACAACGCAGGGAATCCGGTGTGCGAACAATTCACGGTACCGGGTCTCGCGGGTTTGGCGGTCGAGCGAACGTAGGTAGGCCGTTTCGACGTTGCCCATGACCTGCACACGCCTCGGGGCAAAGTATTGCTTGAAACCGCTCAGGACGAGGCCAGGGCGGTTGACGGTTGGTTCGCGGATTGGGCGTTGGAGACCGGTCTCGCCTGCGAGCTGCCGCATCTTGAGGGCTCCGGAGTGTTTGTCGAAGAATTGTCGTACCGTGATGGACGCCTTTTTCGGGGAAGTCATAGAAAGGGTTGCCATGCCAGCCACGCGAGCCGGCCACCCGTCAGGGCAGGCGGTTTCATTCAAGCGGCATTCGAGATCCCTGTCGAGCCGGGAGCCACCGCGACCTTCGCCAACTCCAGGGCGCCGACCGGTACGGAGTCTTCCCGCAATCCGGCGAGTGCCACTCGAGGCCCGGGCTGGAAAGAGTCCATGACATACCGCGGGAGCCGGTTTTCCACGCGGGATCGCAGGGGTTCACCCAGCAGGGAGAGTCCACCCCCAAGAATAATGATCTCGGGGTGCAGCAAATTTACGACATGCGACAACCCAAAGGCGAGGTCGTCGACCGTCTCGTCCAGCAACCGTGTTGCGAGCCTATCGTCGGCCTCGAGGGCGGCTGCGAGATGGCGTGCCTCGCTTCCCGGGGAACGGACACAAAGTTGTCCGAGCAGGGTATTCGGATCCAGGACAACGGCGTCGCGGATTCGTTGATCCACGGCCCAGCCGGAACACCGCTTCTCGAGGAGAGTTCCCGCGCGGTCGAGCCGGACGTGACCGATTTCAGCCTCGCCCGGTTTTGCTCCGTGATAAATCCGTCCATCGACAACCAGTCCGCCGCCGACGCCGCTGCCGAGGGTGATATAAAAAACGGGATTCGAACCGCGCCCCGATCCATGGCGGGCTTCGCCGAGGGCACCGGCATTGGCGTCGTTATCGATGGCCACCGGAAGATGGGTCCGGTCGCGCAACCATACTCCCAGCTCAAATTCCGACCAACCCGGGATTTGATGCGAGCAGCAAATTCGGCCCGTTTGCCAATCCACGGGCCCACCGAAGCCGACCCCCACCGCTGCCGGGCGCCAGCGTTGGAGCAGGGCCGGCAGGATCGAGGCAATTTGCGACCGGATGCCGGCGCCGCCACTGGACGTATCCACGGTGAATCGGTGCCGCTCGACGATCGATCCGGTGGCGGTTCCCGCGACGACCTGCAATTTGGTGCCGCCAATTTCGATTCCGACAAAATGCATGGGGGAATTAAGTCGATAATGCTTGGAAATATCAAAAAACAAACGGCTGTTCTTGGGAACCGGTACATCTCGAAGTTGTTGGTGGAGGTTGTCGCGCTGCGACAACCCCGCCCGCGTCCAGCGGGCGGGCAGGGCCGCTGCGCGGTTCGTGCCGCGCCTGAACGGCGCGGGGACGCCGCAGCGCGGCGTCCACTACCTTCTCCAATAACTTCGGGATACGCGGTTGGGACCTGTCCGGCTCAGTCCCAATCGCACAACGATTCGACAGCGGTGGCGGATCCGTCCCGTAACCAGCCGTCCAATTGTGCGGGATCCTTCAATTGCTGGCCGCGCTGACGGGAAACCGCCACAAATTGGCAGGCCACTTCGGGCAACGCCGTGAGATCACTCCAAAGTTTTTCGAATTGGAGCACTGGGAAGACGTCCTCCTGACCGTGACCCCATCGCTTCTTAACCTCTTTAAGCGTGATGTAGGTTGGCAGCCGGGCGGCGAGGATTCGAACGGCGGCCGTAATCTTTTCGGCCGGCCCAGGGCCCGCCTGGGGATCGTTTCCCGCGAGTATATCCGCCCGCGACAGGCCGAAGACCGTCAGCAGACGGTCGAGATCAATCCAGGTGTTCATAGAGTTATAGTAGCGGAGGCGGAATTCCTGGTCTTCCCGCGGGAGGGCTAATCCCTCGATCAGACGGACCGATCGGTTGATTCGGGCAAGCCCTCCACCCCGGTCCTCAAGACGTCGGGAGATGACTTCGAATGAAAGGGTCACACCGCGTTCCGCGTGCATTCCCAGCAACCCAGGATCCACGGACGCCCCCAGGGTATCGATGTTGTGCAGGAGAAGATACTTCAGCTGCGGCCGCTCCCGCAGCAGACCCGCCAATACCCCGTTTCGCAGCAGATTCGGAAACTCGTAAAAATGCCCCACCGGGTGCAGACACTGCAGCGGCACGTTGTCGGTATAGTCCGAGGCCTCGGGCGCGGATCGCGCCCAGCGGATGAGGGCGGTGCGCAGGCTATCGCGAACTTTTTGCTGCTGTTCGTCCAACCGCTGTTGAGGCATCTCCTCCCAGGCAAACCGCAAGTCGCGCTCGGTCGGAACAAGCCGGAGTCCAACGCTTCGCCCAGGCGAGAGGCGCAACGGCCCCGGATAGCTTCGAAAATCCGGCCGGTTGAGAAACGCGGCGGTCGGGCCATGCGTCAGATGGCTGGTTGTAAATACGTGCGGTATTGAGGCTCGGGCGAGGCGTGAACTCTGCCGGGATTTCGCCAGATGGACGTCCAGAAACGTCCGATGCTGACCGGCAAATTGGTGAAAGGGACTCAACGCTTTGCAGATGCCGGCTCCCTGCGTCCAGCGCGATCCCGCCCCGGCCGAAAGCGTGATGACCGCCACCTCGCCGTTCTGCATGATTTTCTCACCTCGCCGCCGCCACTCCGCTGCGTCGGACCCTCCCGATGCCCCCCCTTGAACATCGGAATCCTCGACATCCTCAATGCTCGTGTCGGCGCGAAGACGATTCTGCGCGAGTCCAATTCGCCCGCTGCGCAAGTCCGCCCGGATCTGCTCGTGTTGTACCCGGTCAAATCCATTCTCGCTGAGCAGAGACGTCAACGAATCCCTGCCCGACGCGACTCCCCGCCCACGCGGCAGCAAGACGTCGAAGAGCCCCGAGGCCAATCCGCGAAACGCGTCGATGCTGCGGGCCGCATTTCCCACGCGGTCGAGCTCGGCCCGTCGAGCGCGGGGCAAATCGTGCCGCTGCTGATGCAAGAGGCGGGGAATCATGAGCGTATAGTATCCAGCCGGCATCAGCGCGCTTTCGCCCGTGAGCAAATCCGCCCGGGTACCGTGTTCGTTGATGGCATAGTCAAAAACCACCGGCTCCATTGCAAAGGGAAGCGCGTGTTGCAGCTCCCGTCGCGTGTTGGAAAGAATCTCCTGAAGTCGGCGTTGAGCCGCCGTCTTTCGCTTCGGATCAAAAATGAACCCCATGCCGCCCCCCGACATCCCGCCCAGCATCCAAAATCCCCAGAAATCCTCCTTAAACTCCGACTCCACTCGCGAAATCAATTGTTCCGTATAATAATTTGTAGCCCACGGGATGATGGTCTGGAGGGGCCCGCGAAAATTGCGCGTCGTGGCCCTGCCCAGCCCTCGGATGTCCCCTTGTTTCAGGGAGGCGAGGATTTCATCCAGAATGCTCAAGGAATCGCGGCGGGCCTCCCACTCCTTCCCAGACCGCAACAGATACTTCTCCGTGACCATCTCCAGGATGGGACCGACGTTCTGGGCCATGCCTCCGTGGACAACGACCAGGGAGTCCTGCAATTTTTGTCGCGTTTCCTCCGACACCGCATCCCGTCCGAGAATCCGGTGCACTGGCATCAGACGCCCGCGGCTAATCCCCCACTCCGGATCGCCTTCGGTCGACAGAACACCTTCAATCAGCTTCATCCCAGGCCAGACGCCTCCCGAGTCCTGCCAACCCCCGCCGGAACCCCCGAGCCACTCGCCCAGCAGTGCCCGTGCGAGAACGAGGCGCCGTTCAGATTCCTCCAAGGGTCCGGTGAGCGACGCCGCCTGACCGGTCGCCCGCATGCAGACGCTAATCAACGCTCCCAGGAGGTTCGTGGAAACCGCCAGACGCGATCCCTTCGGGATGTCGTTAACCGACGAAACGATCTCCAACCCGCGACCGGGCCCGGCCAGCCGCGCAAGCAGGTCTGCGAGCGATTGTCCCGAGCCTTCAATCCCCGGTGGCACGACGCCCGATGCGATCACCGCCGCCTTCAGCAATCCAAGGTAGTCCTGGGCGAAATCGAACACTTCCGCCAGGGACGTGATATCGGAGCTTGTTCCCAGATCGACCGACGTAAGCCGCAACACTGGCTCATCAAGAACCCGCAACCAGGCACTCAACGGCGGCCGTGGCTCCGGATCTCGCCCGTGCACTCCGAGGTCCACCGAAATGTTTAGGACGCGAGCTCCCTCCGGGAAATCCATCCCGAGGAAAAAAATGTCGCTCCATGCCGAATGCGTCAGATCCATTCGCACCGGCGTCAGCTCACGAAGAATCGGATACGAGCCATCCGGACCGCACTGCAACAGTTCCCGTCGCAGTCGTAAGGGCTGATCCATGGGGTGACCCATTCGGAACATCCACTGATTTCCGCGCACCGTGCGCACACTCCGCCGGACTTGATCGGCGAGTGTTTGGAAAGCGAGGCGCTGATAAGCCGTGGCGAGTGCCGAACAAAGCCCATCCGAAGCCCCCTCCTTTTCCTGCACGCCCAAGAACGTGTCGATGGCTTCCTCGAATCGCCGGTCGAGTAGCAGTTCGAAACCAGGGAAAGGAATTAGGGGCGGTTGTCCAACCGTTCGCCCGGATGTCGCCGTGGCAAGGAGCGGCGGCAAATGAAACCGGTGCAGGGCGTAGAGAAAAAACAGCGCACGCACCCGTTCATAGAGGTTGTCGCTGCTGCGTCGGAAAAGGTCCAGTTCGGCGGCGTCGGCGAGCAGTTCGGACGCGTTGGCCCCGCGACACATCCCATCGAGCGATTGATTCCGCACGATCGGATCCGGCGAAGTGATAAGGTCGCAAAGACGGCGCATGACAGGACCGAAGACTCCGCGAAGGCTGGCGAACGGTCAACGTCGGTCGATGGCGCCAATGCCAGTGAGCTTCCCGAAGTTGTTGGAGAAGGTAGCGGACGCCGCGCTGCGGCGTCCTCGCGCCGTTCAGGCGCGGCACGAACCACGCAGCGGCCCTGTCCGCCCGCTGTGCACGGGCGGGATTGTCGCAGCGCGACACCCCCTACCAAGAACTTCGGGATGCACCGCAGCGACCATCAATCGATTCCATCTCCTTTCCTTTTCTTCGATTTTTCAGTATTTCTTGCGACCATGTTCCAGCACATCGCTCTCGCGGACGCCCAACCCTGGCAGCGGGGCCCCTACGCCGGCGTCGAACTCAAGGTTCTCCACCGGAATGAAGCCACCGGCGGCGTTACCGTGCTGCGAAAGTTCCAGGCCGGCGTGACGGTCCCGGCCCACACACATCCGCTGGCGAACGAAACCGCCTACGTGCTCAGCGGCGAATGGGAGGAGAGCGGTATTCCCTATGGCGCCGGCACTTGCTTCTTTGCCCCGCGGGGTGAACCCCACGGCCCGCATGTCGCCCGTACCGAGGTGGTCAGCCTGACGATCTTCGACGGACCGCTCACCGTGGCGTGAATCGTTTCGTCATCGCGACCCGCCCGAGCGGTCCCTGTCCGTTCCGTGCGCCGGCTCTTCAGCAGTTGCTCGAACGTCTTCGCGAGCTGCCCGACCCACTTCGTGGCCATCAAACCACTGCTCAAAAGATTTCACCACCCGCGGGAACACTCATTACCGCCGACGCGATGCACTGCCAGCAAGAGAGTGCCCGCTTTATCACCCAGGAACTGGGAGGAGATTTTCTCTTTGGCCTCAAAGGCAATCAAAGCGGAGTGCTCGATAAGGCAGAACGCCTGCTCGCACAGCAGGATCTTTCCAAACCCAAAGATCCCCCGTCTCTTGAGATCGGGTATTGCGCATCAAGCTTGGAGATCAAGCAATTCGACGATGCGCAGCTTCTCGAAATCATCCGAGGACACTGGGCCGCAATCGAGACCGGTACTCCTTGTCGTCGCAATGTCACTCTGGGCGAAGATGCCTGTCGCACGAAAGATCGTAACGGGGCCGAAGCCCTCACGTGCCTGCGCAATTTGCGCCAATGGGGCCTACGAACTGGATCGGGAAAAGGGGCGTACCACGGTCAACACCCTGAACTCCTGGTGCCAGCGACAAACCTTCTCAAGCGCCTGGAAAATCCTCAATCGATAGGCAATCGGCCGACAGAAAATGAATTAAAGGACCCACCACTTAGCCGCAAGGACATCTGAATCAATCGAACTTTCAAGGCTTTGAACCACATTACAAACTCGGAACAACGTCGGGCGCCTTGAGGGATCCCACCCTCTCCGGCACGCCGGTTGGCCTCAGAGCTTAAGTTCCGGCCGCACCTGCGGCCCAGTTACCTCCTATCCAATTCCAGATGAATTAGCCGTGAGGCCTGCCCTCGATGGGAAAGAATCCGCTCGCCACATAGCCCGTCGAATCATAGCTTCCGGTGGCCGAAGCGATTCTGCACCCCGTTTAGTCAGTGACCGGCTTCAATTTTCATGCTCCCGCGTTTTCTACGTGAATTCATCAAAGGTGCTCTCAAGCGCGCCGGTTTTGATGTAATTACCAACCGGTTGCCGCCCGCAACTCGGTACCGGCCCGTGGGCAACGGCCAGACATTTTTCGAAGATGTCCGTGTGCGGGGATTCTCTCCTCGCTGGGTATTTGATGTGGGGGCACATCACGGGGATTGGAGCCGCACGGTACATGCGGTGTTTCCCGATGCGCGCTTTGTTCTGGTCGAGCCGGTCCGGGCGCTGATACCCGAGTTGGAGTCGCTCGCCCGCGAAATTACCGGTTCACACGTGGTGAATGCCGGTGCCGGAAGCCAGGCAGGTGAATTGGAGCTTGAGCAGCTCACCACTCTCGACGGACAAGTCAGTTCGAGCTCCAGTTTTCTCGCTCGCGCCACAGATGGGGCCTCGAAGCAGATGGTTCGCGTACCGGTAGTCACCTTGGATTCGTTGGTCGATTCCGCCTCCGATGGAGGGATTCCGGACTTGGTCAAAATTGATGTTGAAGGCTACGAGCCAGAGGTGCTCAAGGGGGCTCGACGATTGTTCGGAAAGACGGAAATGTTTGTTCTCGAGATTTCTTTCTTTTCATTTTGGGGCCAGCCCATTCTACACGAAATGCTCCAACTCATGGCCGGCTACGGCTACGTGGCTTATGACTTCGTGAGCTTTAACCGCCGACCCATCGATGGCGCACTGGGCCTCGTCGATATCGTGTTCGTGCGAACAGCGTCGGCCCTCCGGACCAATTCGCGGTACGATTGAATGTTGGGCGGGGGCGACCGTTTCGGCATTTCTCGGAGTCCTCCGCTTTCCTGCGATTGTCCTAATCACGTTCCATCACGTGTCGCCCGCCCTCGCTGACTTTGATCTCGCGTCCCTTGGACAACAGTTTGTGGCCTGGGGCTACAAACCCGGTCATGCTGCACGGGTACTCCGGGCATTTTATTCCGGCGATGACTTCTGGCCTCTAGTCACGGACGGTCTGCCCCGGGGTCTTGTCGAGCGGATGCGGACTGGGCTCGCTCTCAGCGCCGGGACGGTGGTCGAAAGGCAGGTGGCCACCGATGGAACCACCAAATTCCTCCTCCGTCTGGGCGATCAGCGAACCGTGGAATCGGTGCTGCTGCCCGGCTTCCGTTCAGATCGCGCCGCGGGTTGCCTTTCCTCGCAGGTTGGTTGCGCGATGGGGTGTGATTTTTGCGCCACAACCAAGACCGGCTTCGAACGGAATCTAACCGCCGCAGAAATGGTCGAACAGTTTCTCGCCCTCCGTCGCGAGGCCTCCGCCCTTGGACGAAGACTTCAGACCATCGTCTTCATGGGCATGGGTGAACCTCTGCTCAACCTTGAATACGTCCTCGAGGCCGTGCATCGCCTTGCCGACAATTCTCTCGGAGCACTCGGTTGGCGGCAGATCACCGTCTCCACGGTTGGGATCGTGCCTGGCATCGACGCGCTCACAGCCACGGGCCTTAATTTCCACCTCGCTGTTTCCCTCCACGCTCCCGACGACGCCACGCGCGCGCGGTTGTTGCCCATGGGCAAGCGATTTCCCATCGCGGACATCCTGGCTGCGGCCGATCGTTTCCAAGCCCGCCGCGGTCGGCCCGTGACAATCCAGTACTGCCTGCTCGCCGGCGTGAATGACACGCTAGCCCACGCCCGTCTCCTCGCCGAATTGATCGGCACGCGCCGCATGCACATCAATCTGCTGCGCTACAATCCCACCGGCTTGAGTTTGCGAGGCGTCGCCTATGAGCCGTCCTCGGATGAAACCGCCGCGGCGTTTACCAGCGTGCTGCGCGGACACCAGCTCGTCGCGCACTGCCGCCGTTCTCGCGGCCCTGATATCGACGCCGCCTGCGGACAACTTCGCGGCCGGGGGGCGGCGCTGTCCAATTTTGTGTCTTCATACCCTAGTCCAGACGAGCCACGCTGAGAATCTCCACTGCGGAAAAGGTACACCGTTCGATGCGCAATTTCAGTTTGGGATTGCGCTCAGCATCCAGAAATAGCTCTTCGGTCGCCAGCTGCAGCAGACCCTCCAGGGTCGTGCCGTCCCGGAGTTCAATGTGACACGGGTGTCCCAGCGGCAAGCCATTGGCCCGCGCCATCGCTTTGAAGATTTCCTGGCGTTGACCGCGCCATCTTGCCAGTCCATCCACGCCCGGTTGCTCAGAAGGCTGAAAATTCAGTTCGTCCTGGATGCTCACGACGAATCATCCCTAATCCAGGGGATCGTCGCGCTCCAGCGAATTGTGGATGAGTTCATGGGAATGGAAGAAGTACCCCGGTGATTGCCGCTTGAATTTGTTTCGCCTCCGGGGATACTTATTTCCTCCCTCCCAACACAATGAGCACTTCCATCACCCGCCGACGCTTCATCCGATCTACGGCCCGGGCGGCGACGGTCTTCACCATTCTCAAGTCCGGTTCCGCGCGCACCTACGCCGCGAACGAGAAGCTCAACATTGCTTCCATTGGTGCGGGAGGGCAGGCGGCGGGCGACATCGGCCAGCTTGCCAGCCAGAACATCGTGGCGCTTTGTGATGTGGACTGGCGGCACGCGGCCGGCACATTTAAGAAATTTCCCGACGCGAAAAAGTTCAAGGATTACCGGAAGATGCTCGATACGATTCACAGCGAGATCGACGCGGTGATCGTGGGCACTCCCGATCATCATCACTTCTTTGCTTCGATGGCAGCCATCCGGTTGGGCAAGCACGTTTATTGCGAGAAGCCGCTCACCCACTCGGTCTGGGAAGCGCGACAACTCACCCAAGCCGCGCGGGAAGCGAAGGTCGCCACCCAAATGGGGAACCAGGCGCAAGCTTCGGAGGAAACTCGCCGGCTCCAGGAATTCGTCCTGGACGGCGTGATCGGCCCGATTCGTGAAGTTCATATTTGGACCGACCGACCGTCGCGCGGCCTATTCGCAGAGTATTGGCCGCAGGGTGTAACCCGGCCATCGGATTCACCCGCTGTGCCCGATACTCTGGATTGGGACTTGTGGCTGGGTCCAGCGCCGTGGCGCCCGTATCATCCGGCCTATCTTCCGGCGAAGTGGCGCGGTTGGTGGGATTTTGGGACGGGCGCTCTCGGTGACATCGCATGTCATTATTTCGATCCGGTTTTCCGCGCTTTGAAGCTCGGCGCTCCGATCAGCGTCGAGGCGTCTTCGACGCGCGTGAATGAGGAGACCTATCCACTGGGATCGATGATCACCTATCAATTTCCCGCACGCGGCGAGATGCCCGCAGTGAGATTGGTATGGTACGACGGCGGATTGCGGCCACCGCGTCCGCCGCAGATCCACGACAATGACCTCATGGGTGACAACGGTCACCTGCTCGTCGGCGACAAGGGCATCATCACGACGGACTGGAGCAAGTGGCGACTGTACCCGGAGAAACTCGCCAGGGAATACGGCGAGCCCACGAAGCGGCTGCCGCGCTCGCCGGGTCATCACCAGGAATGGGTCATCGCGTGCAAAGGTGGACCCAAGGCGGGTTCAAATTTTGACTGGGCCGGTCCGATGACCGAGACGGTTCTGCTTGGAAATGTGGCATTGCGAACGCAGCTCCGCGAACGACTGACCCGTGCGCCGTTGAAGTGGGACGCGGAGAAGGGTGCCTTCAGCAATGTTGCCGAGGCAGATCCGTTTCTTCGCCGGGAGTATCGTCCCGGATGGACGGTCTGAGAGTGCGGACTTTTCGTGACCGGGATTTCCTGCCTGCACCGAACGTAGTCCGCCCTGAGCCCCTCGACGGCGGCCAGAACGCTCTGCACATGGGGATCTCCAGCGCGGCTTTTTGGAATAACCGGTAGGTCTCCCGTTTCCAGCGCCGTCGCCACCGACGAAAGGGGAGTGAGAACCGCGGATAAACGCCGATCGACGCAGATTCCAAGCCTTTTCTATCCGCGTCAATCCGAGTTCATCCGCGGTTCTTCTTCGCGGCTTCCTTATCCGCGGATTTGGGCGGTACGAGGAAAATTGACAACTTGCCGTACCCGTCCTGTAGTGTGACTTCCAACCGATCGCGAATAGCCCTGTCAATACGCAGCCGCCGACTTTTTTCTTTGAAAAAAAACGACATACCGCGCACCCGCCGTGTGCTGGTCACTGGGGTGGGTGGATTCGTCGGCTCGCATGTGGCCGACCATTGTCTGGCGTTGGGCATGGAGGTGGTGGGCATTGACGATTTTTCCGGCGGATCTGCCGAAAATGTCCCGAGGGGGGTGGAGATGGTAATCGGAGACCTCCGGGATGCCAGCCTCGTCCGGTCGCTTTGGGACCGTGGGCCGTTCAACTGCATCTACCATTTGGCGGCGTACGCCGCCGAGAGTTTATCGCACTATATCCGCCGGTTTAACTACGAAAACAACTTGCTGGCTTCGGTCAACCTCCTCAATGAAGCGGTCCGGCATGAGACCGAATTGTTCGTTTTCGTCTCATCCTCCGCCGTATATGGGCAGGGCACGGAACCGTTGACGGAGCAGGTGTTACCCCGTCCATTCGACCCTTACGGGATTGCGAAATATGCATTCGAGATGGATTTGCAGGCGGCTCACGCGTTGTTTGGCATCGAGTACGTGATCTGGCGGCCGCACAATATCTACGGGGAACGACAGAATATCGCGGATCACTACCGCAATGTGGTGGGCATTTTCATGAATCAGGGCCTACGGGGGGAACCGATGACGGTGGTGGGGGATGGATTCCAGTCACGGGCGTTTTCCCACGTCGATGACGTGGCACCCTGGATTGCGCGCAGTCCTTTGACGCCCGCTGCCCGGAACCAGATATTCAACATCGGAGCGGAGACGTCGCACACCGTGCTCGAACTCGCCGAGAGGGTCGCTGCCGCCCTGGGAACCCCTTGTCGGATTCGTCATCTGCCGGCCCGGCCGGAGCCGTCGCATCTGATGGTGGACCACGCGAAATTCCGACGGATTTTTGGTGCATCCGAGGCGGTGGGTCTTGACGAGGGAATACGGAAGATGGCGGAGTGGGCGCGCGGTCAGAAGCACCGCCCAACGGCCCGGTTCGAGGGAATCGAGATTCTACGCAACTTGCCAGACCACTGGCGTCCCGCCCGCTGAGTGGCGGCGGTCGTCTCACACCGCGACCGGAGCTTTAATCGCGGGGTGTGGATCATAACCAGCGAGTTCAAAATCTTCGTAGACGAATTCCGCGAGTTCGCGGCGCGCCGGATTCAGGCGCATCGTGGGGAGGGGCCGTGGTTCACGGCCCAGTTGGAGCCGGGCCTGCTCCAGGTGATTCGAGTACAAGTGAACATCTCCAAACGTGTGCACAAACGTCCCGGGTTTCAACCCGGTGACTTGCGCAACCATGAGCGTGAGCAGGGCGTAGCTGGCGATATTGAATGGGACGCCCAAAAATAGGTCGGCACTGCGTTGGTAAAGCTGACAGCTCAATTCTCCCGCCTGAACGTAGAATTGAAACAGCGTGTGACAGGGGGGCAATTTCATCCCGTCGATTTCGCCGGGGTTCCAGGCTGTGACAATGAGCCGTCGGCTGTCCGGCGTGCGACGAATCTGCTCAATCACCGCAGTGATTTGATTCAAGGAGCGTCCATCGGCTGTCCGCCAATCGGTCCATTGCGCTCCGTAAACCCGACCGAGGTTTCCGGCGGTGTCCGCCCATTCATTCCAGATGGTCACGCCACGTTCCTGCAACCAGCGGACGTTGGTGTCGCCGCGAAGGAACCAGAGTAGTTCCAGGATGATGGACTTAACGTGCACTTTCTTGGTGGTCACCAACGGGAATCCTTCGCCCAGAGGATACCTCGACTGGGCGCCAAACACCGACCAGGTGCCCGTTCCAGTGCGATCGCCCTTGAAACGCCCGTGTTCAAGAACGAGCCGGAGAAGGTCTTGGTGCTGCCGCATGCTCCGAGAATTCTAGGAGGGAATGGAGGCCCGTGTCAGTCGGCAATATCTGAGAATGCTCCGACGTGAATTCGCCTTATCGACCCCGCGCGGCCAGCAAATCGACAAGCCCCGTCAGCACTTCGTCCCGGTCGGCACCATCGAGACCGAGGGCCAATTGAGCGGTCAGCAATCCGTATTTGGCTCCGATGTCGTATCGGCGTCCCCGGATCTCGTGCGCGAGGTAGCGTTCGCGTTTTGCCAATCGGGCAAGCGCGGCCGAGAGAGGGAGTCCGGCGTGATGATCCCGGGCGAGCATTTCCGCGAGTAGATCAAAAACGGTGGGCGTCAGGACGTGCATGCCAAAGAAGCACAGGTAATTTCCCGCGCGCAATCCAGGGACAATCAATCGTTGTTCTGCCTCGGTGGGAGTCGGTTTTTCAAGAACATCCATCACTTCGAAGAGACCCGTTTGGCCGCTGACCAGCAGTCCTCCGATCGCTCCAAAGTAGGGGAGCTTGCTTTCGTGAGTGGCCTGGACGGCGGAGACAACGCACTGATGGGCTTCAGCGATTTCGACGAGTTGACGGGCGCAACAACGTTTCTCACGGCTCACGTAGACGTGATCTCCAACCAGGAGAAGGAATGGGTTTCGGCCAATGAATTCCCGCCCGCACCCCACCGCGTGGGCGTACCCCCGCGGCTCAGCCTGTTCGATGAAGTGGAGACGCCGCGCATGCCGGCCGGCTGCTCCCGCGTAGGCGGCCTGATCTCCCGGGTGAACCACAATGCCGATCTCGTCGATCCCAGCCGTCAGCGCCTCTTCAATGATGATGGCGAGGGCGGTCTTGGGGCTCCCGTCGCGGTCGACCAAGGTTTGCAGCGGGAGAGTTCGCTGCGACTGGCCAGCGGCGGTGATGAGGGCTTTTTGAATCTTCATGCAAGTGGTTGACGTCGGCTGAGCCTCCCAAACGCGGTCGTCGGCGTCAAACTGCGGGATCGAATCCAATCCGTCCAGGCGCCTCCGTTGACGTTTGAAGTTTCCAACCCTAGGTTGCCGGCCTCAAATGATTGCCGGAAAAATCACAGCCAACGGTCCTGGGGCGACTTCAATCCCGGCCTTTCGGACGGGCGACGAGCGTCTAATCAAGCTGACTGCGGCCGCCGGGCGCAAGGTGGGGTCGCTGTTGCAGAAGCAGGGTCGCCCCTCGGGGGTGCTGCGAGTTGCCGTGATCGGGGGTGGATGTTCCGGGCTCCAGTACAAGATGGACCTCCAGGACCAGCCCCAGAACCGCGACATCCTGGTCGAGAGCGCCGGCGTTCGCGTCGTGGTAGACCCGAAGAGTGCCTTGTATGTGACAGGCTCGGAACTCGACTTTGTGGATGCTCTGCAGGAGGGCGGGTTTAAGGTGACCAATCCCAACGCGGCGACCAGTTGTTCGTGTGGCGAGAGTTTTAGTGCCTGATCCGCATTCTCGGCAGTGCGCCAGGAAAGCGTTGCCGCCCACGCGCACGGATTCGGTTTACGACCATGCTGGACGCATTTAAACTTTGCGGGGAAATCCGCCGCCCGTGGATTGAGGCGGATTCGTTGAAGGAAAAATTTCTCCGAATTTCCTCCGAGTTTCACCCCGACCGGTTTCATGGAATGCCGTCCGCCGAAAAGGAGGCGGCCACGGCGGAGTATGCGGATCTGAATGCCGCGTTCACGCTGCTGCGGGAACCTCGCGACCGACTGGCGCATCTCTTGCACCTTGAGCGAGGCACGCCACCACGTGATATTCAGCGAATACCACCCGGGACGATGGATCTTTTCATCGAAGTGGGGCAGCTTTGCCGCGACGTTGATGCTCATTTGGCCGCTTCGGCCGGCGCCGATTCACCGATGTTGCGGCTCGGCCGACTGCGGGCGGGATTGGAGTGGGTGGAGCGTCTGACGGCCTTGCAAAAACGGATCAATGCCCAGCGGGAACTGCTGACTGAGGAGGTGCGGGGACTGAATCCGGTATGGGCCGATGCGCCTCCGATTGGGGCGCCCGAACGGGCAGAGCGACTGCCGCTGGAACGTCTGGAGGAGATCTACCGCGTGCTGAGTTATGCGGTGCGTTGGACGGGACAAATCCAGGAGCGATTGACGCGACTCGCGGAACTTTAGGCAGTTCCGCAAGGGTCCGATGCCCCACTGACGTGGCTAAAGGTTGATGGCTTTCCATGCTGGGTGACAATTACTTCATGTTCTTCACTTACCCGGCGCAACCAGTGTCCGCTACCTTCTCCAACAACTTCGGGACCCACGGAACCGGACCCGACGCGAGCTAATTCCGTCGCAGTGTGGCGAGCCCCTTGATGAGATCCATCGCGCGATTCAGAGCAGAATCGCGGATCTGTCGGACCGGATCCGAGGGCGGCGAAGAGGAAGTGGCTGAGAGGGCGGGGTCTGAGTCGTCGGGATTCTTGATCCCGGCCTTTCTGGACCGGACGAGTTCGGCCTCATTGAGCCGTTTGCGCACGGTGGGGGTGGCGCCCCCCCGGTTTGTCACACTTTTCGAAACGTCCTCCGACGCGGATAACCAAGGATTCTCCAGCCAGTTCTTTTCGAGCTCCGGCGGTGCATTGACGACGATATCCGGGGTGATTCCATCGGCCGGCAACGTTTCGTGGTTGCCGAATTGGACGGGTGCCAATGGCAGTCGAAGCTTTCGGCCGTCACCGAGAGGAACTTCTCGCAGTACGCCCGATTGACCCGCCGTTTTGCCGCCAAGAATGAGGCCTCGACCGCTTTGTCGAAGGGCGCCCGCGAGCGCTTCCGCCGAGCCCGACGTCCGTGAATTCACCAGCACAATCAGCGGGAGGGACCAGGAATTTGTTCCCTCCGGAGCCACGACCATGCCTTCTCCCCAATCGAGGACGGGTTGTCCCGCGGGGATGAACAGGCTGGCGGCATTGGCGGCCGCTCGAAAATCGGACCCGATAGCAAACCGGAGATCGAGGATTAGACCCTCCCGACCGGAGCTGAACTCTGGATCCGCGAGGGCTGCGGACAGTTGGGGTGCCAGGGCAAGGGTGACCTGTCCGACTCGGACATAGGCGCACCGTTTTTCAAGTACTCTCTTGTTTGCCAAGGCGGGGGTGTCGGCCAGAGCCGCGGGGTCCGAGAGGCCGCCGTCAACAATTCCCCCGAACCGGTCCAGGAGCGCTTTTGAGGCGGCCTGCTCGAACTCTACGGCAGACCAACCCGGCAGATGGGTTCGCAGCAGATCGTAAATCTCGCGAACGGGGGGCAGCTCCGTGGCCTGCATCGGACTGAATCCGAGCGCCAAACCGAATGCCGCGACACTTGTCAAAAACGCGATCCGTTTCATTTGCATGAGGGGAGACTAGCGGCCGGAACGGTGGAAGAGAGATGAATTCTTTTTCTCAGGTTCGGGAGCGAGCGCACACGGGTGAGGTGGCGGCTTCTTAACCTTGGATGCCCGGCATGCCTTTCGCCCCGATATCGCGGCGGAATTGAGCTCCGGCGAAGCGAATTTTTTCCACAGCGGCGTAAGCGCGATCCCGTGCGGTGGCCAGGCTCGATGCCCACGACGTCACCCCGATGACTCGGCCGCCGGAGGTAACCAACGAGGAATCCCGGAGTGTCGTTCCGGCATGAAACACCTTGGTGCCGGCGACTTGCTCGGCGGCATCAATCCCCTCGATGGCGTCCCCTTTTTGGTAGGTCCCAGGGTAGCCCGCCGCGGCCATCACCACACAGACGCAGACGTCGCTCGACCATTTTAGTTCGCAGCGGTCCAGGTGGCCTTCCTCGCTGGCGATCAGAAGTTCCAGCAGGTCGTTTTCCAAGCGGGGCAGATATACTTGTGTTTCCGGATCCCCGAAACGGGCATTGAATTCGATCACCTTCGGTCCGGTGGAGGTCAGTATGACCCCGGGATACAAGATCCCGCGGAAATCGATTCCCTCCACCGCACAGCCTCGGAGCCATGGGTCGAGGATCTTTTGCCCGACCGTGGTCAATTCGTGATCGCTGAGGAATGGAGCCGGCGAATAGGTTCCCATGCCGCCCGTGTTCAGGCCGCGATCTCCGTCGAAAATTCGTTTATGGTCCTGAGCGGTTGGGAAAAGTCTGGCCACCCGGCCGTCACACAGCGCGTGCAGTGAAATCTCGGTCCCGGTTAGCAATTCCTGGATCACCACTCGCCCCCCCGCAGTGCCAAAGAGCCGCCGGACCATGATATCCTCAATGGCTTGGTCTGCGGCCAAAGGCGATTCCGTGAGCAACACACCTTTGCCCAGCGCCAGACCGTCGGCCTTGACGGCACATCGCCCGTCCAACGATGCGGCATACTGCTTGGCGGCAGTGGGATCCTCAAAGGTCGCGGAATGCGCCGTTGGGATCCCGTGCTTTTCCATGAACTGCTGTGAAAACGCCTTGGATGCTTCAAACCGCGCCGCTCGCTGATTCGGACCCCATATGCGAAGACCTGCGGATTGAAATTGGTCCACAATTCCCGCGGCCAACGGATTGTCCGGGCCCACCACCGTGAATTCCACTCCGTTTTCCTTTGCGTAGGCGATCAGGAGCGGAATTTCGTCCGCAGGGATCGGCACGTTCCCGACGAGTGAGCCATTTGAGATGAGACGTTCCAGACCGGTGCCAGCATTGCCTGGAGCACAGGTTATGCGGGTAACGTGGGGTGATTGGGCGAGTTTCCAGACCAATGCGTGTTCCCTTCCGCCCGAGCCGACCACAAGCAGTTTCATGTGAGGCAAACAAAATCATGAGGGACGGACGAAAGGCCACGGAATTCGATCGAATCAAACGCGTTCCCCGGAACGCGACTACCGGAGTGCGGCCTCACGTTCGATGAGCGTGGGATGGGAGTAGTGAAATCCGCTGTACCACGGATGGGGAGTCAGGTTCGAAAGATTCTTTTCCGAAAGCTTGCGAAGAGCGCCAATGAGCGGACCCGCACCGCCGACGGCATCGCGGGCGTAGCGGTCCGCTTCGTATTCATGGTGCCTCGACCAGAGATTGCCGAGCGGGGAAAACCAAAAGGTTAGCGAGCTGCCGAGCAGTAGAAACAGGAGCAGAGCAGGTGCTACGCCGGAGTCGGCGGGAAAGCCGAATGCCGTAAGAAACCACGACTGACGAGCCAGCCAACCGATCAATGCGAAGCCGGCCAGGGAACTAACGGCGGCCCAGACCAGGCGCTGTGGGATGTGGCCTCGCTTGTAGTGTCCGATTTCGTGAGCCAGCACCGCTTCGAGTTCTGGTTCGGCAAGCTGCCCGACGAGGGTGTCGAACAGAACGATCTGGCGGAAACGGCCGAACCCGGTGAAGTAGGCGTTCGAGTGACGGGAACGCTTGCTGCCATCCATGACCTGAATGGTCCGGGCACTGAACCCGGTCCGTTCCCCGAGCTGCAATAGGCGATCGCGCAGGGAGCCGTCTGGCAAGGGTGTGAACCGGTTGAACAGGGGGAGTATCAGGATTGGCGCAAGGACCAGGAGCAGGAGTTGAACGGCGAACAGCGTGACCCATGCCCACACCCACCAACTGGGTCCCATCCAGACCACGAGTTTCAATAGCAACACCAGCAGGGGAAATCCAATTACACCCGCCAGTATCAGGCCTTTCAAACGGTCGACCAGCCAGGGGGTGGTTGTCATGGTGTTAAAGCCGAATCGTGCCTCCAGGCGGAACTGAGACCACCAGTCGAAGGGCAGCGACGGCAGACCGAGCAGAACCGCGGTTGCCAGGAGCCATGCGGCGTGTTTCCACGCACTGGCACCACCGGATAGTCCCCACCATTCGTGCCATGCAGGGAGGACGCCACTGACCAGAATGGCGACCAAGAACGCCGTGCCCCATGCCTCCTCCAAGCCACTCAATTTCAGTTTTGCCAGGGTATACTCCGTTGATCTCTTATGCGTCTCCGGATCGATGATTGTGCGCAGGGCCGCCGGTACCGTCCCGCGGTGAGATTCGACCTCTCGCTGATTGAGACGATCGAGACAGAACCCAGCCAACCAGTGGATCAGGATGAGCCCAATCGCGAGGGAGTAAATGATTTGCGGTGCGGACATGCAATGGATTGGAACGGAAAATCGGCCAAAAAACCAACGGGAATGAACGTGGCAACCGACCGGAAATCGAGAACCCGCTTCAAAAAAACTTCGTGGAGTTCCTAAACTCCAATTGCACGTAGACGTATTAATTGACTAGGTTGCTCTGCTCTATCGAATGAAACCGTTTATTGCCCTACTCGTGGCGGTGGCTCTTGCCGCCGGTGGCTGGTTCTGGTGGCAGAAGCAGCACCCGACGTCGGCGTCGGGCGGAACTGGATCCGGAACTGGACCCGGCGGGCGGCCGACCACCGCGACCATTGAAACGCGGAACATCCGCTTTGCGGTAAACGCGGCGGGGGAAATCACCCCATCCGAACAGGTCAGCGTCCGGCCCGAGGTGAATGGCAAAATCCTGGTGCTGCCCGTGGATGTCAGCGACCTTTTGAAAAAGGATCAGCTTTTGTTTCAGCTCGATGATCGCGATCTCCAGATCGAAAAACAATCGCAGGACACGATCATCGCGCGTGGAAAACTGGAACTGGGGCAGGCGGATCGCGATTTTCAGAGGGCTCGGCAGTTGTACGAGAATCGTCTCATTGCCTTGGAGCTTTTTGAAGATGCGAAAACCAAGTTTGAGCTGGCGAAAAATAGCCTGGAGCGCGCCCAAACGACCCTCGATCTGGTGAACGACAAGCTCAGAAAGACCCGGGTAACGGCCCCCTTCGATTGCACGGTCCTGACCCGCCCCGTTTCCGTAGGTCAGGCGGTAAGCGGTTCCGGGGGCTTCAATTCCGGCACCGAAATCCTGACGATCGCCAATCTGAACGACCTGGTCATCAATGCCCACATCAATCAGGCGGACGTCACCCGCCTGCGGGTGGATCAAGAGGTTGAAGTCACGGTCGAAGCGGTTCCCGGACTAAAGGTCATCGGCCGGGTCGAACGACTGGCACCCCAGGCGACAATTAAAAACAGCATCAAGGGCTTCGCCGCCCGAATCCTGCTCAAGGATGTCGACCGCCGGATCCGGCCGGGCATGACGGCGAATATCCTGATTCCCGTGGCCAGCGCGGACAACGTGGTTGCCGCGCCCCTCGCCGCGGTCTTCACCGAAATGAATCCGGAGACACGCCAGATGGAACGGTATGCGTTTGTTCAGAACGGCGAGGAATGGGAGCGCCGTCCGATCCAGATCGGGGTCAGCGATTTTTTTGTCGTGGAAGTTACCAAGGGGTTGGCACCCGGCGAGGTGGTTTCACTCGAAGACAAGAACAAGGATCGCAAGTCCGGGGCTCCGGGTGCGGCGGCTCCGGCGGGGGGACCTCGCACCGCTGGCATCGCGGCTCCGTCAGCGGGCGGTGGAAGCCGTCCGGCGACCCCCGCTGGATCGGCGACACCCCGCCGCTGAGCGCCCTGACCCTTTTCCGGCAACGGATATGGCACTGCTTGAACTCAGAAACATCAGCAAAATCTATCACCTA
Organism: Akkermansia muciniphila; assembly: GCA_945900455.1. Taxonomy (GTDB): domain Bacteria; phylum Verrucomicrobiota; class Verrucomicrobiia; order Limisphaerales; family UBA9464; genus SIBK01. The sequence continues at coordinate 23,507 of CAMDJH010000012.1, read as the reverse complement.
GGGGGTGAGGAAATTCGGGCCCTGGACGACATTTCGCTCGATATCGAGGCCGGCGAATTCGTATCGATCATCGGACCGAGCGGCAGTGGAAAATCCACGCTGATGCATATTCTCGGATGTCTTGATTCGCCTTCCCTCGGGAGCATCAAGTTGGACGGGACCGAAATCGGGAAGGCGAGCCAGCGGGAACTTGCCCAGATCCGAAACCGGAAAATTGGATTCGTGTTCCAGTTCTTCAATCTGCTGCCCAAGCTGAACGTGGTGCAAAACGTTGAACTGCCCATGATTTACTCGGGGGTCGGTGGGCGGGAACGACGGGCGCGATCTGTGAAATCGCTCGAGTTGGTCGAGCTCGGCCACCGGCTCCGGAATCGTCCCAACCAGCTTTCCGGCGGGCAGCAACAGCGTGTGGCCATCGCCCGCGCGCTGGTCAACGATCCGCGGATCATTCTGGCCGATGAGCCCACGGGTAATCTGGATACCCATACCGGCGAAGTGATCCTCGCGCTTTTTCGGCGCCTGAGTGAGGAGGGAAGGACGGTAATTCTTGTCACCCACAATCCGGAAATCGCCGCGGTCACACCCCGTAAGATTGAGATCCGTAATGGGAAGGTCGCCACCAAGGTGGACGAAAAATTGGCCGGATTCGACCGCCAGCCAACCGCAGTGTCGACCCCAGTGTCGACCCCAGTACCGTGAGCTTCCTGAATGCCATTCTCGTCGGATTGAAGGAGATCTGGGCTCACAAGTTCCGGTCGGTCCTCACCATGTTGGGCATCGTCCTCGGCGTGTCGTCCCTGGTGGCCATGAGTGCCATGGTGCAGGGGATGGAAAACGGCCTGAAGGAGGCGTTAGTGGCCATTGGCGGACTACAGAAGGTGCGAGTCGAGGCCCAGCCGGTGCCGGTTGAGCAGCGTCATATGAAAGACTTTGCCACCGGTGTGACGCTGCGGGATGTCCAGGCGCTGCTGGCGAGCGCGCCGGAAGTCGAGATTGTCTCCCCGGAAATGCGCATGGAGTCCTCCCCCACTCTGGCCGCGAACGGCAAGACCCATCGGACATTCATGACCGCAGGCTGCTGGCCGGTGCAGTTGGAGATGGTCGAACATCGTGTCGAACATGGTCGCATGTTTAATGAACTCGACAATGAGCAGGCCCGAGATGTCTGCGTGATCGGCACGGGGATTCGCGATGAACTATTTGGTAAACCGGAAGAGACGGGTGAGGAGATCATTCCGATTGGTAGGCAGATGAGCGTGAATGGGTACCCTCTCACGATCATTGGAATGTTCGAACGGTACGAGGGGGAGCAGGAGCGTCGGCAGAGGGAACTCGAACAGGAGGAGAATGCGGCACGCCGGGCGGCGGGACCCGCGGGAGCTGCCAGCGGCCCCAAGCGCAGTCGTGGATGGGGCGGTGGCAACGGCCGGCGAGGTAATTGGGCCTTTTGGATCAAGAACAACACGGTTTACATGCCGCTCAATACCATGTGGCTGAAATTCAAATCAGGACAAACCAACCTCCCACCCGAGCCCCGCCTCAGCAACATGGAGATCCGCATTCGCGACGTGGACAAGATTGATCTCGCCCTGAATCAGATCCGCAATGTGCTGATGGTGAATCATCGAGGCATCGAGGATTTTTCCTTTCGCACCCAGGAGGACTGGGCGGATCAAATCCATACCGCGGTGAAGAACGCCCGCCTGAGCGGCGGATTCATTGCGGCTATCAGTCTGTTTGTCGGGGGCATCGGCATCATGAACATCATGCTCGCTAGCATCAGCGAACGGATCCGCGAAATAGGCATCCGCAAGGCGGTCGGTGCCGGGGGATTGGACATTTTCGTTCAGATCCTGGTGGAGAGCATGGTCATCGCCGTCGTGGGGGGAGCTTTCGGACTCGTGGCTTCCCGGGCCGTAATCTGGTTAATCTCGGAAGTGACGCCAACCGATAACGCACCGATTATGACCTTGGGCGCCATGAGTTTTGCCTTCGGCTTCAGCCTGCTCGTCGGAGTGGTCGCCGGGCTTTTCCCGGCGCTCAAGGCCGCCCGCATGAACGTAATCCAGTCGCTCCGATACGATTGATGCTCCTTTTCAATACCATTCTGATCGGTTTGAAGGAGATTTGGTCCCACAAATTCCGTTCCCTCCTGACGATGTTTGGCGTCGTGCTGGGCGTTGCCTCGCTCGTGGGAATGAGCGCGGTGATTAAGGGAATGGAAAATGGGATGAAAGAGGCGATGGTGGCGATGGGGGGTGCCGATAAGGTCTTACTTCGCTCCCAACCCGTCCCCGCGCACCAGGATCATCTCGCGGACCAGGCGCCGGGTCGCACCATGCGCGATGTCGAGGCCCTCCGCCGCAGCGCACCCCTGCTGCGGCTGGTTTCACCGGAAATGTCTCTCGACGACGTGACCGCGACCCGTGCCGAGAAGTCGATCCAACCCGGAGAGTGCGCCGGTGTTCAGTCCGAGGTGCTGGGAATGAATCTTCACACGCTGGAACATGGAAGGTTTTTTAGCTCGGTCGACGAAGACAACGCCAGTCCGGTTTGTGTCATCGGTGTGGGAATTCGAGATGCACTCTTTGGATCTCCGGAAGCGACGGGTGCGGAGATCATTCCCGTTGGCGAGCGGATTCTGCTCAACGGCCAACCCTTCACCGTCGTCGGCATGTTCGCCCGTTACATGGGGGAGCAGGAAGCCAAGGAACGGGTGCTGGCAAAGCAGCAGCCCAAACCCGCGACGGGCCAAACCTCCGGACCCAAGCGGCAGAAGGGCTGGGGACGCAAGGGCGGATGGGCGTTTTGGCGCAAGAACAATACGATATACATTCCCCTCAATACCGCATGGGTCCGCTTCCGCTCTGCGGGGGATCTCAATGGGGTCCCCGACCCAAGGTTAAGTGACATCGATATCAAGGTCCGGGATCTGGAACTGCTGGAGCCCGCCCTGCAGCAGGCGCGCAATGTCATGATGCTGACCCATCACGGAATTGAGGATTTCCAGTTCCAAACGCAGGAAAACCAGATCGAGAGCATTGCCAAGCAGATCAAGAATGCCCGGTTGAGCGGAGGGATCATCGCGGGGATCAGTCTTCTCGTCGGTGGCATCGGCATTATGAACATCATGCTCGCCAGCATCAATGAACGGGTCCGGGAAATCGGTACGTGCAAGGCATTGGGGGCGACGGGCGTGGATGTGTTCATCCAGATCATCGTCGAGAGTGTTGTGCTGGCGTTGTTGGGTGCCATTGCTGGTGTCGGCGCGAGCTACCTGCTCGTCGACTTTCTCATCGTTTTGTCGCCGACGTCCAACACCCCCGAGATTACCCCTCTCGCCATGGCTTTCGGCGTCGTATCCAGCGGGGCGGTCGGAGTGGTGGCTGGCCTGTTGCCCGCGATTAAGGCGGCGCGCCTGGAGCCAATCCAGGCTCTCCGCTACGAATGATGAGGTGCGGCCCATGCGGGCGCCTATCGATCGATCCACACCTGACCGTCCCGCACATGCGTCGGGTATGCCCGCACCGGTCGGCCCGGATTGCTCTTGCAAGCGCCCGTTCGCACGTCAAAGGCCCAACCGTGAAGCGGACAGTACACTTCGCACCCTTCGAAATAACCGGCCCCCAGCGGCCCCCCCCGGTGCGGACAACTGTCATCAATGACGTGAAATGTCCCCGCATAGTTGAAGACCGCGTAGCGTTGGCCCTCGGATTCAATCGTCCGGCCCGAGCCTGGGGCGATCGCCGTGACCTCGACCAGTGCAAGAGAGTTAGTCATGAGTTCGGAATTTTTCCACAAAACGGACATGAATTGGGACTATGAACCCGGGAGCGTCGGCATCCTGCCGGCGAGTGTTGGTGTTCTCTGCAGGCTCGCCGGCAGGATGCCAGCGCTCCCAGGGAGTCGGTTCATGGAGACGGGTATGGAGGGGGAGTGCCGGAATCCACCACCCCTGGTTGCGTTGCCGGTTTCGCGGGGACTTTTTTCTTCCAGGGCATGTCCGGGAATTTCTCGGGCATCTTAAATGCTGTCGGTTTGGGTTGGGCCATCTGAAGCTCCGGTTCGGCAGAGGCGACCCCAACTCCACTCGCAGGCGGAGGCGTCATATTTTCCTTCCAGGACGCAATTCGGGCCTGCAGACCGTGTTTTTCCGCGGTCGTTTTGTCACCGGATTTCATGTAGAAGAGGGAGAGATTCGTGTGCACCAACTGCTCGTTGGGGCGAAGCCGTTCCGCCTTGTGCCCTTCGGCAATGGCTCCTGGGTAGTCTCCCTGTCGATAAAGGCACATCGCTGCCGCGAGCCGTGCGTCAAAATGATCCGAGTCCTCCGCGAGGACCGTTTGAAGCCGAGCCAGTGCCGCTGCATACTCCCCCCGCGAGTAATCATACATCGCATCGTCGTAGGTGAGTTGATGATTCAGATTGGGATCGGACATATTCGTTGACGATTGCAGTGTGGTTCCGATGCTCCCCGCTCGCAAGCTGCGGACGCGGACGGGTGGGAAATTCTTTCCAAACCCGGCCCAGGCCCGGTTGCGGGTTGTTCACATGCATCATTCAAAACCAGAGCCACTGGGTCGAGTTCGCCTGATTTCCACCGATTTCGACGGAACCATCCATGACGAGGGCGCTCCCGAGGCAGTGCCCGCCGCATTGCAGCGGCGTCTCGCCGAACTGCAGCAGGGCGGCGTCGTCTGGGCTATCAACACGGGCCGCGACCTATGCAGCCTTCTGGAAGCGATGGTGCAGGCGGAGATGTTTGTGCGCCCGGACTACGTCGTGGCGGTCGAGCGGGAGATCTATCGATGGGACGGCGAGGGATTCAGGCCCGTCGAGCCTTGGAACCAGCAATGCCGCGAGGATCATGCCGCTCTCTACCAGCGAACGGCCCCCGGATTTAGGGTGCTTCACAAGCAACTCCGGGGTCGGTTCGACGCGCACTTTTACCAAGATGACTGGTCTCCCCTCGCCGTGGTCGCGCGGAGCAATCTTCAAATGGACGAAATCCAGTTGGTGTTGGAGGACTTTTGCCGGACGGAGGGCGGGCTCTCCGCGGTCCGGAATGACGTCTATACCCGATTGAGTCATCACGGTTATAGCAAAGGAACCGCCTTGCGCGAGATCGCCCGTCTTCACGATCTTACGCCCGCTGAAATACTGGCCGCTGGAGACCACTTTAACGACCTTCCCATGCTCGATCGCCAGCACGCGGCCCGCCTCGTAAGCCCGTCGAACGCCATTGCCGAAGTGAAAGCGCACGTCCAACAGCAGGGCGGATTTATAGCCCAGGGCCGCTCCGGATTGGGGATTTTGGAAGCTCTGTCGGGATAGGTTTTTCCCAACTCGCCTCCTGCGAACTCATCCGGTCACGGGATTGACCGCCCGGCCACTCCGATTGCGAATGCAACGCGACTCCAGCACGTCCTGCATCGGATCTTCATCTCTCCCTCCGAAACCCAGATGAAGATGGCGGGTCCAGGATTCCGCACCTTTGAATTTTCCCGACGCCCTGCCCACCGTGCGTGCGTCTTCATCGAGTGCCACCAGGTAACTGTCCATCCCCTGGCTGGCGTCGAGCCATTCTTTCTGGCTGCGATGGCACGACAGGGCGGCTCTCTTTTGCGCATGAAACGCCGCGGTGTCGACAAAGCACCCAGGGACGTACGGTTCTCCCAATGGCCCTTTCAATCCGTGAGGTGCGGAATGGTATACGACCACCGGCTTCAGTGTGGGCTTTCGGTGGGGATTGCTTCGATAGTTGGGAATCCCGCGCGCGAAGGTGCCGGTCACCGCCAGTCGGCACGAAATCGTGTGGTCCTCCATGTAATCGAGCGGCGGATGAGTGAGAACGATCGAGGGCTGAATCCGGCGAACCATCGCGCAGACCCGCCGGAGATGGGCGTCGGTGTAGAATAGCTCCAAATCGTTGGCAAAAGGCGGATGCCACGTCGCGCCCAACAGCGCGGCTGCCTCCTGGGATTCGCGCCGCCGGACGGATGCCGTCCGGCGTGCGTTCATCACCGTGCTGCCGAGATTTCCAGAGCAGAGATTCCAGTAGTGGATTTCCCAGCCCGCCTCCCGCAGCAGCAGCAGTGTTCCGGCCGCCCGGAACTCAATGTCGTCGGGGTGGGCAAAAACGGCGAGTGCAGCGGGCATCCCAGAAGAATGGAAACGGCGGGAGAATCAATGAAGCAGAAAAGCGCGACGATCGAATATTTTTCGAAATCACCCCTTGGCTTCCGGTTCTTTGCTCTTCGAACCCGCCGAGTGGCGGGCGGCGGATCGAGCGATTCGTCACCGGTAAACCATAACGCACATAACAAAACCAAGTAACTCCAATGAAAAACCTGTTCTCACATCTCGTCACGATCGCCTTCCTGGCTACCGTGAGTGTCGTTTCTTCCCAGGCCGCCGACACGGGGGCGGCGGTCGCCACGGCAACGAAACCCACCGCGGAATCCACCCGTCTCCCCCGGGATTGGTACCCATTCCGCGGTGAAGTGGTGTCCGTCGATGCCGTCCAGAGGACGGTCAGCCTTCACCGCAAGCAGGGGGTTCGCGTGGTCCGGCTCGAAGACGCGAGCACCCTGACGCGTGCGGGCGAAACCATCGCCGCGGGGGATATCCGGATTGGAGAATACGCTCACGGAAAACTTCGGAAGAACGACCAAGGGATGGAGGAAATCGTGGCTGCCGCCTTCGACCCGGAACCTCCGGCCCGTGAACCGAAGGCGCCCCGCACGCGGAAGCCGTCTGTCCGGAAGAATCCCACTGCGGCCGTTTCTCCCTGAGGGCGTCTTCACGGTTTCGTATCGGGCCGGCCTTGGAAAAAGGCCGGCCCCTCGAGTTTGGCTATTTTCTCCCATGTGATTTTTCGTGCGGACAGGTTCGTGATGAAGTCGCGTTGTTTTGGGCCAACGGCCTGCGATTCCTCAGCCCAGGCCAACGGCCTGGGTCACGGGGAATAACCAATGATGGCACCTCAACGAGGGGCGATGAATGGGATATCCGGCCAATCAAATCGCGACCCTACAGGCCGCTGACCGTGGCTGCACCGATACCCAGGCCGTTGGCCTGGGCTAAGGGATGACGGCCCTTTGGGCCTGAGGAATCGCACGTTAGCCGTCGTGTAGGCGAATTGGGCTTGCACCGGGGCGGGCAGCGCCAATAGCAGCAAGAACAAGGCGAGCAGAACATCGAATATCGAATGACGGTTTGGTTTCGTTTGATTCATTTTCATGGTCTTGTCCCTTTGGATTTCTATTGACCCACACCCACGCGGTAGAACAGCGGGGCCAAGGGTGCGGCGTTGGTGTCGGTGTAAGTCGTCGTGCCGGGCTGGCCGGGGAGATTCGGGGCCAGGAGAATGAAGGGCGGGCTGGTTGCCAAGTCCGCGCTCCGCTCCAGGAAATAGTTCACCCCGGCCGCACTCTGCCAACTCACGACTACGTTGGTGCCGGCGGGCGACGCCGACAGCAGGCGCAACACCGAGAGCGCGTTGGTGGGATCGATCAGGCAGCGCCACTCCTGCCACGTGTTCAGACCGTCGACGTCCGGGTCCGCGGCATCCGCCGAGCCGTCGGTGGGCAGCCCGTATTGCTGCAACCAGGCGTAGGAAATCACCGAGCCGGGGCCTTGGAATTCGTAGGCACCGATGTCCACCGTGCCGCTGACGATGCGCGGGAGGCCGTCCACGTCCGTGGGGCCCGGGGCGTAACCGTTGCGGCCGGCGTTGATGCACGGGGAGTTGGCTTGCAGGCGCAGATTGCCGCTCGCTTGGTTCACGAATTGCGGCGCATTGGTGATGTTGCCAAAACCGTTTGTGGGCAGTGGAGTAGTGCAGGAAGTCTCGAACGTGACAGCATATCCACAATCGTCGCACCAGTTGGCTCCTCGTGGAGACTCATTGAAATAGACGATGCAATTGTTTAGGACGACATCCGCCGCTACCCCACCGCCCCAGCCAGATGCGGAGTTGCCCGTCACTGTGCAGTTGTTCAGCGTGCTGCGAGAAGCTCCGCCACCGTCGTAAGCCGAGTTACCGCTCAGGACGCAGTTGTTCAGTGTGCCCCTATTCACCCCGCCGCCGTCCCCAAACGCCGAGTTCCCCGCCACCACACAGTTGGAAACCACTGAATTCGTGGATTCACACCACACCCCGCCGCCGCTTAGCTCGTTGTCGCCTACTCCAGAAGCCCAGAGCCGAGTGGCCCCGTTGGTCAAGGTGAACCCGGACAGGCTCGCGCCGTTGGTCAAGTACACGCACCGAATCGCGCCGTCGCCGTGGGTGGTGCCGGGAACCTGGTAGCCTTGGATGATCGTAAACTGCGGGCCGTTGACACTGCGCAACGTGAGCGGCTTGTCCACCACGACGCGATTGACCAACACGTTGGTTCCCACCGTCGGGCCGCCACTGGCGTAGGTGCCGTTGGTCACCACGACCTCGTCGCCGGGCAGCGCCGCGTCCACGGCATCCTGGATGTTGGTCGCCGCCGTGAGCCAGTTGGTATAGGGCGGCGTGGGGTTGGCGCTGCCAACGTCCACATAGCGCGTCACCGGAATAAGCGACGTCCACCGTTCAAGGTTATCGAATGTGGCCTCAGCCGCTAGCTTCATGCCGTCGTTGTATTGCCACACGTCTAACATCACATCACTTACAGACAAAAACGGCGGTCCCACATCATTCCCTGTGTTCAAATGCATGCCGGAGGCGGCGTTCATTTCGGCGGGGGTGAGGGTGCGGTCAGCGTTGGGCGTATCGACGATGCTGCGTTCATACAGCACCGCGTTGCCCTTTGCCTTGTCCAGGACACGGACCGTGATAATGACATTCGGATGAACCCGCGTCAGCGCCAAGGCCAGAACCACATTTGTGTTTTTGATCAGGGCCATTTCGTGCACCAAATGGGCGTGACCCGTGGACTGAGAAAACTTGCACACATGGATGAAGTCGCGCCCTTTGAAGAAAACGTACGCCCCAGAGCCGGCCCAAAGCTCGATGACGGCCGCGGTGGCGTGCTCATTCATGCCGACCAAATCCACCCGCCATTCCAGGGTCTGGCCGTTGAGTACACTCGAGGCTCGGCTTAGATAACCGTAAGCGACGGTGTCGATGAGGTCCACGGTGCGAATGCCCGGCCAAAACCCATGCACGGTGAATTGTTGGTTGGTTTCGGTCAATTTCACTTGGCCGCCACCCGAATTCCAGCCGATCGGCTTGTTGTCATCGAAATTGTCGAGCACCACGTTGGTTGTCACCAGTGCAGGCCGCATCACATAGAGGCGGGCCATAGCACTGGTTCTCGCACCCGTAGTGTTGGTAATGACCACGCGATAGTCACCCGCGTCCCACGGCTGCACGTTGGCCAGGACCAGGGTGGTATTGGTGCGGTCCGCGAGATCGGCAAAACCATTGCCCGGGTTTTTCTGCCACTGGTAAGCGAGCGGCGCGGTACCCGTTGCCCTGACCCGGAAGGTTGCGGTCGTGCCGGGAGCTGTGGCCTGGGCTGCAGGCTGGTTGGTGATGACGGGCTGGCTAAAGCAGATGCTGGCGGTGGTCAGGAATACCACAGACGTGAGGAGAACACTGAACACCGAAGTGCGGTTTGGCATTGTTTGATGCGTTTTCATAGGAATCCTTGCCTATAGTGCTTGAGTTTTCGCGGCACCGTCCTTCATGGCGCGCCCTCAGCCCCGGCGCGACGCCGTTCTTGGCAAAAGCTGACCTCCGGTTGCACTTTATGGAGACGCCGGCGGAGGCATGTGGCAAGACGGATCCCTTTCCACGCCGCCTTGAACCGGCCAAATTCGCTGCATGAGCGAACTCGATCCCATCACCATCAATCCCAGCCAGTGCGGTGGACGCCCGTGCGTCCGCGGGATGCGTATTCGCGTCAAAGACGTGCTCGACATGCTCGCGAGTGGCGCGAAAAAGTGACAAAAAGAAAAAGTGACAGGTTCAATGTAGTTGTTCGACCCAGGGACCTTGTGATTTCCGAAATGAGAACGGCTCCCCGGTGTGCTAACGAATCGACTTCAAAACCCTCTCGACGATTTCGCAACCTTCGCTCACTTGCGCACCGCTCAGGTTCAAAGCCGGTAGGAAACGGACGATCTGCGCGCCGCTGGGGATCGTCAGCAGTCCCGCCTCGTGCAGGCGCATGACCATCTGCAACGAACTCGCCTTGTCCGATTTCGCAAACAATGGAATGGATCCCTTATCCTGCAATTCAAGGCCGAGCATAAAACCCATGCCCCGGACGCCGACGCAACTTTCTGGATAGGCTTTCACCAACCGCTCCAGTTCGGTTCGAAAGAACTCGCCGGTGGTCAGAACATTTTTTGCCAACTGATCCCGTTCGATGACGTCAAGAATACGCAGGGCCACGGCGCAGCCCAGGGGAGTCCCACCATACGTTGTGCCGTGAGAGCCCGGGCCGAGTAGATCACAAAGGCGGACGCCGTGGACTTCCTGCCGGATCCAGAAGGCTCCGATTGGGAATCCTCCCCCGAGAGATTTCGCCATGGAAACCCCATCTGGCACGAACCGTTCCCCGCCGGGCACATCTTTTAGAATCCGCTGAAAACTTTGGAAATGGCCGGTACGAAAATGCCCGCACTGAACGCTGTCCATCATGAGCAACAGTTTCTTCTCGTCACACAAGGCTCTGAGTCCCAGCAGATAGTCGGCGGTCGCCGGCGTAATGCCCCCTTCGCCCTGGATCCCCTCGATCAGAATCGCCACCGTGGCCGGAGACAGAGAGTCTCGCATCGCTTGCAAATCGTTAAAGGGTACATGACGAAAACCGGTCACCATCGGTTCAAAACCCTTTTTCACCTTTTCCTGGCCCGTTGCGGCAATGCCGGCAAGCGTCCGACCATGAAACGAGTGAACGGCTGTGAGGATTTCGAACCGGCCTTCGTCGTGACCAAACCGGCGCGCCAACTTGTACAGCCCCTCATTGGCCTCGGCGCCGGAGTTGGCGAAAAATACCTTGCCTGGCCCGATCAGTTGGACCAGACGTTCGGCGAGACGTCCTTGAGGCTCCTGATAATAGAGGTTCGAGACATGCACCAACCGCCGAGACTGCTCGACGAGTGCCTCGGTGATCTCGGGATTGGCATGGCCGAGGGAACACACGGCAATGCCGCCTCCCAGATCGAGGTACCGCTTTCCCGCGACGTCCCAAACATACGAGCCCGCTCCGTGACTCAAGGCGAGGTCGAATCGACCATAGCTCGGCACGACAAAGCGGTTGAATAATTCACGAATCTCGGCGATTCGATTGTGCACCAAGGGCGGCGGAGTCAACGGGACTATTTCTTTCATCTCTGGCGGGGCCTACTCAATCATACGCTGCCCACCCACAACAAACGGTTTTGTTGGAATAGAGGATCCACACATCGAATCGGTGAACAGAAAAAAACGATAGCAAACGAAGGCCACTTTGCGGACCCCGCAAATTACGCCTTTTTTATGCCGCGCAATTGCCGGATCTTCCGGGAATGTATATTCGGCGGCGACAACGTCCGATCGCCCTGAGCGTTGGGGGATCGGACAGTGGCGGTGGGGCGGGGATCCAGGCCGATTTGAAAATGTTTACCGCGCTCGGCGTGCACGGGACGACGGCGGTGACATGCATCACGGCCCAAAACCCGACCGGAGTTTTCGGAGTGCAGGCGGTGCGTCCGCAACTTTTGGAACAACAATTGAGAGCCATTTTCGACGAATTGCCGCCGGCGGCTGCGAAGACTGGCATGTTATATTCCACACCGCTGATTCGCGTCGTGGCCCGTTTCTGGACCCAGTATCCGAACGTTCCGCTTGTGGTGGATCCCGTAATGGTTGCGACAAGCGGTGCAGTATTGTTGCAACCGGCTGCAATTCGTGCACTGCAGGAGCAACTTTTGCCTCGCGCCACGCTCTTGACTCCAAACCTTGATGAAGCGGCACTGCTTGTCGGGCGACAACTCAGAACACCCGAGGACCTCCGGGTGGCGGCCCGGGAGTTGAATGCACGATTTGGATGCGCGGTGCTGGTAAAAGGCGGACATCTCCGCGGGATGACTGAGGCAATGGATATTTTTCACGACGGGAGCCAGGAGTGGCTGTTACGCGCCCCGTTTGTTCAGGGTGTTTCCACTCACGGCACCGGGTGCACCTACGCCGCGGCGATTACCGCACGAATCGCAATGGGTGATTCTCTCGCGGTGGCCGTGCGCCGCGCAAAACTGGCAGTCACCGGGGCGATTGCGCGCAGTTACCGAATCGGTCGCGGACACATGGCGCTCTGTCCGTAATCCCTCGTTACTGCCAGGGAGCCACGGTTTCCTGAGCCCAGATCGCGGCAACTTTCTGACGCCGGCGCACCACAGCGGCCTTCCGCCCGCGGACGAGCACCTCGGTCGGGAGCCCGCGGCTATTGTAATTTGACCCCATCACTGAGCCGTAGGCGCCAGCGCTCAGCAGCGCCAGATAGTCGCCCTCGATCACCTTTGGCAAGGGGCGATCTTTCGCAAAATAATCGCCGCTTTCGCAAATCGGGCCGACCACATCCGATGGAATTGCCCCCCCGCTCTTTTTCGATACCGGCACAATTTCGTGATAGCTGTCATAGAACGCGGGCCGGATGAGGTCGTTCATGGCGGCATCGACGATGACGAAGTGTTTCTTCCCCGTGCGCTTGATGAACTCGACTCGGGTTACGAGGATGCCGGCATTGCCCGAGAGGAATCGGCCGGGCTCCAGCAGCACTTTAAGTCCGAGTGGCTTGAGCAGCGGTAACAAGGTTCGCGCGTAAGTATCCGGGGTCAGAATCTTGCGTCCGGCCGGCTTGCGCCACCAGGTCGGGCTACCGCTTGCCAGGGCGTCTTGGTAAACAATGCCGATCCCGCCGCCGATGCTGAAGAAGTCGAACCCGTACCGACTGTTCAGTGTCTGCACCAGCGGGGCGACCTTTTGCACGGCGAGGCGGAACGGCTTCACGTCGGTCAGTTGTGACCCAATATGCATCTGCAGTCCGCGCAATCTCAGATTGGGAAGCCGGCTTGCCAGAGCATAGACCCGTTCGATTTCTTCAAAGGCGATTCCAAATTTATTTTCGTAGGTGCCGGTGGTTATTTTTGCGTGAGTCTGGGCGTTGATGTTCGGGTTCACTCGAACCGCCACCGGAGCGATCTTTTTCAGACGCACGGCGACACGACTGATCCGCGATAATTCGGCCTCCGACTCCACATTGAACGAATAGATCCCTTTCCGGAGCGCATAGGCGATCTCCTCTTCCGTCTTGCCAACGCCCGCGAATACACAGGTGCGCGGATCGCCACCGGCCGCTTCCACCCGTTGAATTTCACCGGCACTTACCGTGTCAAAGCCGCTCCCGAGGTTCGCCAGGGTTCGAATCACCGCGAGGTTCGAATTGGACTTCATCGCGAAACAGATCTGGTGTTCCACCGGAGCAAAAGACCGGTCCAGTTTCGTGAAATGGTCGGTCAGGGTGGCTTCGGAGTACACGTAGAGGGGCGTGCCATGCTCCTTCACCAGGGTGGCGATCGACACACCCTCACAGGCCAATTGGGAACCGCGGTACGCGAATGAATGCATGGGTGAAGGTTGTGCCACAGGGCAGGAGTCCGGGCAAGCAGAGGCGCACACGTTTGGTGGAATTCCTCGTTCGTCCTCGCGCCGAAATCCGCTACCCTCCTCCCCCTGCATGACGGAGTTCGACCTGATTGATCGGCTAAAACCATTGCTTCCCATCAACGATTTCGTGGTGGCTGGAGCAGGGGACGATTGTGCGATTCTGGATCTGGGAGCTCCCGATCTCACGCTTTTCAAGACCGATGCCGTTGTCGAAGGCATTCACTTCACACCCGTGACCGAGCCGGAGCGAGTCGGACACAAAGCTCTCGGACGATGCCTCAGCGATGTGGCCGCCATGGCGGGTTGGCCCCTGGCGGCGGTGGTGACTCTAGGGCTGCCGCGCCAGTTTGACCCCGCTCGCATTGAGGGGCTCTACCGCGGCCTCGGTCGGCTTGCCAGTCGGTATCAGGTGGCCATCGTCGGCGGCGAGACGACTTCCAATCCGGAGCGATTGCTCGTCTCCGTCAGCGTCGTCGGCCGGGTCCCCCGGGATCGAGTGGTCCTCCGGAGCGGACTGCAGCCGGGTGATGTCCTGTTTGTAACGGGTGAACTCGGCGGTTCTCTCGCCGGCCGTCACCTCGATTTTGAACCCCGCCTGACCGAAGCCCAGTGGCTCGCCGAAACCGTTCCGCTCCGAGCGATGATGGATCTGAGTGATGGTCTCGCCGGGGATCTCCCGCACCTTTTGGCGGCCAGTGGTGGCCATGGCGCCGCATTGTTTCAGGGGGCTCTCCCAATCAGTCGGGCCGCGAAACTGGCCGCGCGAGCCGGGGATCTCGCAAAGCCCGCTATCGTGGCCGCCCTCACGGAGGGTGAGGATTTTGAGCTGCTTTTCGGAATCGCACCGGGCCGCACGGTCGCCCTCATGGATGCCTGGAAACTTCGATTCCCGGACACTCGCCTGAGTTGCATCGGCCGGGTTACTCGGGAATCCGGGATCCGTCTTTGGGACAAAAATGGCGTTCGCCCTTTGAATGCCCGGGGATATGAACATTTTCGTTGAGGCGGGCGCATGGTTGAACTTGTTTCCACGTCGGAGACGGAGACGGAAGCGGCCGGCATCCGGCTCGGATGCCTCGCCCAAAGAGGCTGGGTGATTGGCTTGAGTGGTGATCTCGGGGCGGGGAAAACCGCCTGGGCCCGTGGATTCGCCCGTGGGCTCGGCTATCAAGGAAGAGTCCAGTCACCCACCTTCGCCCTCCTGAATGAATACGTCGGCGGGCGCCTTCGAATGGTTCATCTCGACCTCTACCGACTCGAAACTGCCGAGGCAATTTGGGCGGCCGGGCTTGACGAATACCTCTTTCATCCCGACGGAGTGGCCGTGATAGAATGGTGGGAGCGCGTCGGGGCCTTTCCAGCCGCCGGGACGGTGTCGTTGACCGGATTGAATGCCGGACGGTGGCCGACGATTGCGATTCGAATTGAAACCATTAGTGAATCCGTTCGACGGATAATATATGACGATTCTTGGACTTGAGTTTTCATCCGAATGCCGCGGAGTTGCCCTCCTGCGGGACGGGCGCATCCTTGCGGAAGGGAGTCAAAGGGAAGGGCGCCACACTCGGGCGATTGGATTGATCGATGCAGTTCTTCGCGAGGCTGGGATTGCGCGCGAGGAATTGGATGCCATTGCCGTCGGTCTCGGCCCGGGAAGTTATACGGGTGTGCGCCTGTCCATTTCGGTAGCCCAAGGGTGGCAGTTGACAACCGGAATCCATGTGGCGGGGGTAGGGAGTATGGCCGCCTTGGCCGCCAGTCTCGGAGTAAAGGAACGCGTGATGCTCGCGGTGGACGCCCAGCGGGGCGAATACGCGGTTGCTGCCGCTGAGGTCGGGGTCCTGATCGAACCCCTTCGACTCGAACCGCTGCTCCGGTTGCGCGGCCGTCTTGAAAACGGCCAACGTGTCTACGGCCCGGGTATCCTGGCCATCGTCGGGGGAATCGATGCCTTTCCCCAGGCTGCGGTGGTCGCGCAACTGGCCGTCGAAACGAATGTATGGGTTCCCGCCGAGTCGCTGGCTCCCGTCTACCTTCGTGAGGTCGCATTCGTCAAAGCACCCCCGGCACGCATTCTCCCCGAGGTGCGTCGGTGAACCGCTCCCGCTTTTTCTAACCAACAAATGCCTGTCTTTCTTGAGTGCCGGCGCTGCACCGCTTGTTGTCGCTGGCCTGGTCAAGTGGCGATCAGTGAATCGGAAATCAGTCGCATCGCTGAATTCTTAAATCTTTCGGAGCACGCATTCATTCAGGAGTTCACTCGCATCAACGCCGCTCGAAATGGGTTGGCGCTGACCGAGAAATCGGATGGCTCGTGCATGTTTTTAGACGGCAATGAATGCCATATTCAGGCCGTCAAACCCCAACAATGCCGGGACTTTCCGAATCTCTGGCAGTTTCCCGGCTTCGAAAAACTTTGCCAAGCGATCCCTCGCATTCTTTCGGAGACGGAGTATCGCGACAAAATCCGAACGGCAACCGGTCGCAAGTCCCTCACTTGAACGGCGCAAACCCGGAAAGAGTTTTTCAAAGCTCATTGGGACGTAATCGCGGAGCCGTTTGTACGGACCCTACGAGTGCAGGATGGACCCCGGTCGGTCAAGAAACTTGAATCTACCAATATGTCACGGGAGATCCAGACTCGCGAGCGCGTCGGGGGCCTCCTGAATTTCTGCTACCGAGAGGCCGCGCGAGTATTTTTACCGTAGGGGTTCCGCTCATCTTTTGCCCGATCTCGCGAATGGATGGTTTATGGATCGATTAACGTCCTTATTGATAGGGAGATAGAAATTGGCGGAGAGAGGGGGATTCGAACCCCCGATACGACAGGGGGTGTTTGAATCTATTTGATTATGTTTGATTTTATTCACTTTTATTCACTTTTGTTTACCCCTTAAGGCACACTAAGGCACACTCGTGCATGGCTTCTTTGTATAAGCGACCGGGTTCTCCGTTTTGGTGGATAAAATCCGCGGACAGCACCAAGCGCGTTTCCACCGGTTTTCGCTATGCGGTCCCAAGCGAAGCGAGGAACGCACGGCACATGAAGGCCGAGTGGGATCTGAAGGATATTGGCAAAGTTACGGCACGGGCGGCCCATCACTGGGAAGCATGGGTCCCTACGTACCTCGCAACCCGGTACCTCAAAGGATCCAGGAGTGGCGAGCGCGTGCTGGGGGCCTGGAAAACCTGGACGAGCTACCTCCAAATCAAGGGTGTTGATTGCCCAGAGAAGGTCACCCGGGAAATGTGCATGGAGTACGTGGGATGGAGAAACAAGGAAGGCCGTTACAATTCCAAAATCCGGGAGAGAATTGTACATCGGGTGGCAACCGCATCCGATGGAATTGAACGCGACCACGCCGAAATGCTGCACGTCAGCTTCGAGATCGCCATGGCCCAGGGATGGCGACTGATGGAAACATGCGTGCCGATCGCTGCAATCAGCTTTGACCGGTGGACGGCTACCATCCGCGTGAAGGGAGGCCGCATGGACACGAGAGCGATCAATCCCAGCATCCGACCACTCCTGGAACAGATCGCCAAATCGCAGCGCCAATTCACGTGGCCGGTACTCAAAGGAATCAAAGCCTCGTTCATTTGGTGGAAATTTTTCGACTACCTCCGCAGCCACCATCCCGGATTTGGGGACGTCAGCTTTCATTCCACGCGAGTGAGTTTCATTTCCAAAATGGAACGCGCTGGCGTGCCCGAACCGGTGGTGATGAAAATGGTGGGGCATGCTTCGTCTACGGTTCATCGGATTTACCGCCGGATCCAGGACAACGAGCTGGATGGAGCTTGGGCCGCCTTAAATAAAAATCAGAAATCCGAAAATCCGGATGTTCTTTTACCCACTTCAGAAACGATTCCAGGGAATACCGCCGCCCAATCGTAGCTTTGAAGCCCGCACGCTTGGCCGCCGACACAAAGGTGTAGCTATACCCACTCGCCTTCGCGAGCTGAACGCCATTCAAGAGTTTTGGTGAACGTGACATTGGGTTTTCACTTTGGTCTTCATATCTCCGCGTCGATACCGGTTATTACACATCAGTGGCGGGAATGTTTATCGTATGCCATCCGTGAGCACCGGGTTTTGGCGGAAAGGCACTGGAGACCACTACACCATCTGGAACGGCAATGGCACCGAGGCGAGGGCGCTGCGCAGGGTGGCCTCATTGACGAGCAGGTTCTCGCCACAGAGCTTCAGCACAATCCCGTTGCTCCACGTCCACCCGTGGGGCGCCAGGACGAGCGGCATCTCCTTCTGATCACTGTACCGCTCGACCGTCAATTGCGGCAGCTTGCGAGTTGTCGGACCCGCGGTCCGACGGCGATCGAGGCCGGTCAGGGCCGCCCGCATCTGGAAGATTGAGAAGTCAAAGGTCTCGCCATTTATGTGCATGGCGACCTGCATCTCGCCCACTGCCTCCATTTGGATGGTGTCCTCGCACCGATCAGGCTGTGCCGGATCAAAAACCGGAACAAAGATCGGCGAGATAAACTGTGGATCCGGTTTTGGCGGGGACTCAGATCTGGCGGGGCCACGGAGATTGAGGAGGTTCATGGTGGGGTTTGGGGGAGGGGTGAAGGTGAGAACGGGCTCAGTCGGGGAGGGGCTTGAGGTTCTTCTTCCGGCGCTTCGGTTCAACGGTGGACTGGCCGGGTTTCGAAACAGGCTCCCCGAGAATCCCTGTTTCCAAGGCCAAAAGCCCTCGGCTAATCACGATCCGGACTACAGACGAGATGGAAAGCTGATGATGGGTGGCGCATGCGCGTATGCGGGCGTAGTCGGATTGTTCGATTTGTGCCGAGACGGCTTGTTTCATAAGGAATGTTTTTTGTGTAGTGAGATGTAAACATTGGGTCAAAGGATTGTTTTGCTTTTGTTGGTTTTGTTGGCATTATAGGTTTGCTGTGAAACGTGTGAAATCGCGAGAAACCAAACAATGTATTAGCATTTGGCTCGGTGGGAATTTGTTGGAGCGAGTTCTCAGAATCGCCGAATTGGACCACAGAAAACGGTCCCAGGTAGTCGCCCTTGCGCTGGAAAAAGGAATGGAAGAGTTGGAAGAGGAGATGGAACGAAAGTTCGGGAGGCCGATTACGCCTCAAAAGATTGATCATCCGGAGAAGACCCCGGTTGATTCGGCTGTCGATGCGGTGGAGAAAGCGGCAGTGAAGGTGGCGACGCGGGCACGAGGTGTTTCTTGATCACGGACACCCGCCATTCCAGTTCCCAAAGTAGGATCTCCTGTTGCGGTGCGCTCAGTGTCTGCAATAAGGCGATGAATTTTTCCATGGAGGCGGGGAATCGAAACCTCATTCCAGCTTCGTCAATGCCGTGCTCAATGCTTCAACAGAACCACTTACAACCCAGAATCTCATGAGCCCACTCGGAAAGGAAATGGAACGCCAGATGGCGGAGGCAGGCATCAATGTCAGCGAACTTGCCCGGAGGATGGGCAAAAATGTGGGTGCCGTGTCCCGGTATGTGCGGGGGAGAAACCTCACCCTCCATGTGGATACCCTGACTGAGATTGCTCAGCATCTCAGCCCGGATCCGAAAAAGCATGCAGCTCTCGTGAGAGCTCACCTCGAGAACCATCTGTATGGACCCGGGTCGGAAAGGATCGAGATCGTCGTCCGCGGATCACAGAAAAAGGCCGAGCGCGCCAAGGTTGAGCAGGCCGCCGACTTTCTGATCGAGCGCTGCCGGCGGACGGAGGGACTCCGCGATTTGATCTACACCCTCGCGAAGTTGGCGGGGTGGGAGCCGAAGGAAGAGAAGGCTGGACGGAAGGATGCCGGGGAATAGGGCGGCATCATGGCAAGTGAGCCCGAAAAAAGTGATGCTGCCCGAAACATCGATAGGGATTGGCGATTGATCCGCCAGCGTTCGCCAGATTCAGCCGAGTTGATGGGCGTGCGGTCAAAAAACTCGAACCTACCAAACCTCAACGATTTGCAAGGTGATGAGGAGATTGCTCCCAGGCCATTGGCTCGGTTAAGTCGCGTCGATGAATTGGAAACGAATGCTGGCGACCATCTCCGGTTCGGTTGATCAGGAACTCCTCCTGCGCAACGAGTATCTGGTGACGGAGAACCGGATTCTCAAGAACCAGATCAAAGGGCGTGAATGATTTCCACGAGGAGCGAAATCACCAAGGCAAGGGCAACGTGATCCTGTTTCCAGCGCCCGAGGATCGGATCGGTGAAATGGCAGGGGACAACCAGACTCGCGAACGCCTCGGCGGCCTCTTGAAATTTTATTACCGAGATGCCGCATGAGCTTTTTGACCATACGGGGACAGGTCAATGATTTCTGCAAATTGACTCCCAATGGTCTTGCCATCTTCAAATTCAGCCTGTTGCTCCCAATATATCAAATGGATTAATCTGGCCCCGTTGCCTCCTATTTAAGTGCCATTCCGTTCTGACCCCTAAACTCGAAATTTGCGAGCGATGTCCCGGGGCATGATGCTGGAATGAGCAGTTGTTAATACCAAGAACCGACCCTTTTTCCGCAGTGGAACTGACCGACTTCTCCGTTCATTATTGATAGGACATCGCTTTTTTTGACGCTCCGCGATTAACGGTCTTGCCATCCGCATACTCCATCTAGACATTTTCAAATGTCAATAGTTCAGGTTTGACCCCATTGCTCTTGCTAATGAATTGACTTATTTTCGGCGACGATATTTGTTGCGATGTGGGATTTCCCGATATTGATGCCTTTCCCAAATCCTGTGGGATGCCAGTGATATTTTTTACAGTGGCCATTATCCCAACGACACAATAATAAATTTAAAATTCCAAGAAATCAGTTGTGGAAAGGTAATCTCTAATGGGATTGCACTTCCCAATGATGGGCTGATGACTTCATATACTCCCGGAACTTTTATTTTAGAAAGGCGAACACAATGAGCATCTTTTTTTTCCCACAAAGCCATAATCAAAACTCCCGCTCCATTATCAAGAGCGTCCTGAAATGCCTTCTCAACGTTCCGTTGTCTGAAATCTTGAAATTTACCGACTTTGTAACCGAGGTGAGAACAAAGATCAACAATCTGAACATCACTAGCTGCTCCATACTCATGTCCTTTGTTTGGGTCTGGATTGATCAACAACCAAGAATACCTTTTAAGCATTTCGCACTGGTCAAGAGGGCGTTTCATGTCTAAGAAAACCGACTCAAGGCAGGCAAGTCCGCAAGTGTATGGTGTTAGGGCGGAAACTGGTGTGATTGGTAGTGGTGTGGCCATGCGGTCCAACAGTATGTTTAGGCGAATAAAAGCCTTTTGTTTTGTTTCTTAAAATGCAATGGCTCACCACATTCCGACTTCATACTCATACTTGGCATACGGACTTTCTTCAATTCCCGATCTTTCGACTATCGATGTCGCGCCGTATGCATCCGTCTTATTGTCGTTACTCAATAATATCTGGCTGTGATCTTTCCCATCAAGCGAATGCGTAATTATCCAAAAATAGGTCTCGGACGAACTACCAACATCACGCGAAGCTGATGCACTGAGAACGAACTCACCAGACCTTGGGGTCATCAACTTGAACTTCCCATCCGCGTCAGTTTGTACGGCAGAGACTGGCGATCCCAAAGCCGCAAAGCAAAGTTGCTCATAAGACTTTATCAAGTCCCGCTGGGATTTTGTCAAGCTATTGTAGGCGAGATATAGGGGGTGGAATTTGTCATATTCTGCTCTGCCCTTCAGCGCAATCCCTTTTCTAGTGTCTTCAGCGGAATCAACCTTGGACCTGTATTCTGCATACACTGCCTTCTTTCGCTCTATTGTTTGGGCATCGTCGCTTTCCCGGTATTCCGGATTGCTCAAGTCAAAATGGTTCAAACGTGAGCGTCCCGGTATCGCGTTAAATTGCTTAATAAGGTTCTCCTTCGCGACCGCTGCCGCTTCCCTTGCGGCTTTGTATTCAAGCTCTACCGCCTTGTACTTTTCTCGAGCCGTTTCGACATCGGCAAAAAGCGGTTTTGCTTGTGCAGCAATCTCATCCGATCTGCGACGCAAATCAGTACGGACCTTTTGGACTGCCATTCGCGCGTGTGTAGAATCAAAGAGCGAGACGGTAACCAAACCCATCTTTACGTTTTCCCTTGCCTTTGTGACTATGAATACTGATCCTTCCAACACACCCTCTCGCATTCGGCTGATTTCGCTTTGCAGTTTCTGAGATTGCTGGTCTTGATTAGCCTTCACCTTTAGCTCTCCCAGTTCTTTTCGAAGCGCCTCGATTTCCTTGCTGTTTTCTTTGCAGCCCACGATCAAAGCAGCGCACATAAAGCTCGAAAGAAGCAGCAGTCGGGACATTTTCATTGTTTTTTTGGCTCTTCAGGATATTGATAGGACATTGCTTGAAACTCTGCGGCTAATCCGCCACCCACACGATCAATGCGCTCGTTGTATTGTTCTGGGCTTGCTTCGATAAAAGGGACAGAAAAAGCAGGACTGTATGTTAGTTTTTGGCGTTCGAAGTCAACGGGCGATTGGAAGTTTAAGGAACCAAATAAGGGCTCTCCCGCCTAATCTGTGAGTAGATTTCAGTGATTTGAAAGAGGAAATTGTAGAATCGGAGGAGAATACGTGCGGTTAATTCATCTGGAAATGGGTAGGAGGCAGGAGGGCCGCTGGAGCGGCCGGAAACTTAAGCTCTGAAGCCAATCGGCGTGCCGGAGAGGGTGGGATCCCGTAGGGTCAAAAAGCTCGAACCTACGAATATTCAAGGATTTGCAGGGCGATCAGAAGATTGCTCGCAGGCGGTAGGCTCGGTTAAGTCTCGTCGATGAATTGGAAACGAATGCTGGCGTACATCTCCGGTTCGGTTGATCAGGAACTCCTCCTGCGCAACGAGTATCTGGTGACGTAGAACCGGATTCTCAAGAACCAGATCAAGAGGCGATTGAAGCTCACGGACCCGGAGCGAATCAGCTTGGCCGAGATCGGCCAGCGTCTCGGCAGGAAAGCCCTGGAGCAAGTTGCGCAGATTATTCGACCTGAAACCATTCTTGGCTGGTACCGCAGGCTTGTCGCCAAGAAGTTCGATGGGTCCAAAAACCGCTCACCCGTTGGTCGTCCCAATACGGATAGCTCCATCGAAGAACTGATCCTCAAGATGGCTCGTGAGAACCGAAGTTGGGGCTATCGCCGGATTGTGGGTGCGCTCAGCAACTTGGGTTACGAGGCCAGTCATCAGGCCGTTGGCAATGTTCTCGAACGCCACGGCCTGCTTCCAGCTCCGGATCGGGAGCGGAAGACTTCTTGGCGGGAATTCATTCGTACCCACACCGAGGTCTTGGCTGCCGTGGATTTCTTCACCGCCGAAGTTTGGACCTCCGCCGGGCTCATCACCTACTACGTGCTGGTATTCATGCGAGTAGGGTCTCGTCAGGTTTGTATCGCGGGGATGACGCACTCACCGGACCTCGCCTGGATGAAGCAAATGGCCCGGAACATGACCATGGCAGACACCGGATTCCTATGTGGCTGCAAATACCTGCTACACGATCGAGATACAAAGTTCTGCGAAGTGTTCGACGGGATCCTCCAGGCCGTCGGTATCAAAGCGGTGACATTGCCGCCGCGGAGTCCAAATCTGAACGCCCATTGCGAACGCTGGATTCGATCGGTAAAGACCGAGCTCCTGTCGAAAATGATTCTTTTCGGAGAAAGCTCTCTCCGCCACTGCCTTGAAAACTACGTGAATCATTTCCACGCGGAACGAAATCACCAAGGCAAGGGCAACGTGATCCTGTTTCCAGCGCCCGAGGATCGGATCGGTGAAATGGCAGGGGACATCCAGACTCGCGAACGCCTCGGCGGCCTCTTGA
>CAMDJH010000011.1 GCA_945900455.1 Akkermansia muciniphila | reverse complement strand
TTCCCATTTTAGGTGAAAACAGGGGCATTGACTGGTTCTGGCGCTCGATACCTCGCCGCTCGAATCGTTTTTTCGCTGGATTAAGATGGTAGGAAAGTAAAAATCCCGGCCTCGAGTCGGACGAAAATAGTTTCAACGCTCACCTACCCTGCCCTTCTCCCTGAGGAGAGGATTTATCCATTCCAAAATGAAGAAACCGACTCCTTCCCGGCAACGCAATCGTGACACCGCGGACCCCGCCTACTCGTTTGCTTGCGACCAATTCGCGGAACGCGGTGTCGATGTCGAAGCCGCACTCCGGACACTCGCCGGCATTGCCGTATCGCTCCACTGTTGGCAGGGCGACGATGTCGGCGGATTTGAAACCAACCGGGGCCCCATTGGGGGGGGTCTCGCTGTGACGGGCAATCAGCCAGGGCGTGCCACCAATGCCGAGGAACTAAGGGCGGATCTCGACCAGGCGTTGGCGCTCATTCCGGGAAGGCATCGCGTTAACCTGCACGCCATGTACGGGGACTTTGGCGGCCGGCCGGTGGATCGCGATGAGGTGGCACCCGAGCACTTTCGGACATGGATCGCCTGGGCCGCAGAGCGTCGCCTGGGTCTGGATTTCAATCCAACGTGCTTTGCCCACTCGAGGGCGGCGGATGGCTTTACATTGTCCCATCCAGACGCTTCCGTCCGGCAGTTCTGGATCACTCACTGCCGGAGGTCTCGGGCAATTGCGGCGTCCATGGGACACGCGTTGCACACACCGTGCATCAATAACCTCTGGATTCCAGACGGATTCAAGGACACTCCAGCGGACCGCCAAGGGCCACGGGAGCGGCTCGTCGAGTCCCTCGACGCCGTGTTTCAGAAGCGGTATCCGGTCGAACACCTACGGGATGCGGTCGAACCAAAGCTTTTTGGAATCGGAGCGGAATCGTGCACGGTGGGTTCGGCCGAGTTTTATTTTGGATACGCGCTGACCCGACGGAAACTGCTCTGCCTCGATTCGGGCCATTTTCACCCCACGGAATCGATCGCCGACAAGATTTCCAGCGTGCTACAGTTCCTTCCGGAAATTCTGCTCCATGTCAGTCGGGGCGTGCGTTGGGATAGCGATCATGTGGTCACCCTCGCGGATGAACTTCTCGCGATAACGCGAGAAGTGGTGGCCAACGGACTTTTGGGAAGGGTTCATTGGGGTCTCGATTATTTCGATGCCAGCATCAATCGAATTGCCGCCTGGGTGATTGGCGCGCGCAATCTCCTCCGAGCCCTCTTGATTGCTCTCTTGGAGCCTCCCGGAATCCGGGAGGCGGAAGCTTTCGGGGACCGAACCGCCCGGCTCGCTCTGCAGGAGGAGGCCCGTTTCTTGCCGGTTGGCGCGGTTTGGAACGAGCACTGCAAACGTCTGAATGTCCCGATCGGAGAAGCGTGGCTCAGCGATGTTCGCCGCTACGAAATGCAGACTCGAGTCCACCGAGCGTGACGCCACCCCTGCTCCAGCTCATTGGAATTAAGAAGGCGTTTGGCGCCGTGACCGCACTGAACGGCGTGAACTTCGAATTGCGCCCGGGCGAGGTTCACGCACTCCTCGGCGGCAATGGTGCCGGAAAATCGACTTTGATCAAGGTGATCACCGGTGCCCATCCACCGGACGCCGGCACGGTGGCGGTGGGAGGATATCCGATTTCGCGACTGACCCCCGCGATAGCTCGCAGTCTTGGTATTGCCTGCATCTATCAGCAGCCGGCGCTTTTTCCGGATCTCACCGTCACCGAAAATATCGGCTTGCGGCTCGAATCGACATCACCGTTTCGTCGCGTCCGCCACCGCGAGCGCCGTCGACTCGCAGGGTCTCTGCTCCGTCAGGTGGGCGCCGGATTCTCCGGCGAGACCGGGGTACACGATCTTTCCATGCCCCAGCAACAGTTGGTTGAGATTGCCTGCGCCATCGGAGCCGGGGCGAAGATTCTCATCATGGATGAGCCCACCGCGTCCCTGACGCAACCGGAACAGGAGCTCTTGTTTGGGGTCGTCGACAACCTCCGCCGCAACGGGTCGGGGATTATCTATATCTCACACCGCCTCGAAGAAATCTTTCGGATCGCCGATCGGGTAACGGTTCTCCGTGATGGCGAAAGCGTGGTGACCCGGGACTTGACGAGAACGGGCAGCGCGGAAGGGACAGCCATCGGTCAGGGTTTCGACGAAGCCGATCTCATCCATTGGATGGTCGGGCGAAACTTGGAGCGAACACCTGTCGCAATCCCGCCCGCAGGCGCGCCGGATCGCTTGATCGTTCATGGATTGGGATGTGAAGATAGCGGCGTTCACAACATCACGTTCACGATTCGTGCGGGTGAAATCGTAGGATTGACAGGGCTGGTCGGCGCGGGGCGAACGGAGTTAGCCCGGATTCTATTTGGGCTAACCCCCGCCGATACCGGCGAAATCCGGCTGGACGGAATTCCCGTAACGATTTCATCCCCGGAAGAAGCGATTGCACTTGGGATCGGTTACCTGCCGGAGGATCGGCGCCGGCAT
Organism: Akkermansia muciniphila; assembly: GCA_945900455.1. Taxonomy (GTDB): domain Bacteria; phylum Verrucomicrobiota; class Verrucomicrobiia; order Limisphaerales; family UBA9464; genus SIBK01. The sequence goes on along the minus strand of CAMDJH010000011.1, from coordinate 44,777 downwards.
GGAATCATTTTGGATCTTTCCGTTGCGCAAAATGTATCCATGTCGGTGCATTCTCGGATTTTTCCCAGGGGATGGCTAAGGCCGAATGCCGAGCAAACACTGGCAGAACACTATATCCACCGCTTGGGCATCAAGACGGCTGGCAGCGGTGCGGACGCGAATACGTTGAGTGGAGGCAACCAGCAAAAGGTCGCCATGGCCCGGTGGCTGGCCACGAATCCGCGGGTACTCATCCTGGACGAACCCACTCAAGGTGTGGATGTCGGAGCCAAGTCTGAAATACACCAACATATCCGTAGGCTCGTTGACGAAGGACTTGCCGTGCTTTTGATTTCGAGCGAGCTGGCGGAAATACTGGCCCTGAGTCACCGAATCGGTGTCATGCGATCAGGAACGCTGACCGCTCTTTTCGACGGTCAGCCCAGCGCCGCACAGTTGATGCGAGCGGCTCTGGGAAACCTGGAACCTGGGGATCCGCCGTGCTGAAGTGGAATTCTCGCGAATTCATGGTATCGGCCGTCCTCGCCATCCTGTGGCTCGGCCTCGCCGTGTTTGCACCGGACTTCTTTTCCCCACAACCACTGCTATCGCGTCTTACGTCCTCGGCCCCCAAACTCCTGGTGGCCTGCGGCATCGCCCTCGTCATTCTTACCCGCAACATCGACATCTCCGTAGGCTCTCTCTATGCCGTCGCCAGCGTCGCCGCCGGGCACGCCTCGCACTTCGCCCCCACTCCGGCGGTGATCGTGGCCGTTGCCATTTTGACGGGCCTCGGGGGAGGGGCGATCAACGGTTTCTTGGTGGCGACCCTCCGATTACCTTCCATTGTCGTGACGCTCGCCACGATGGTCACGTGGCGCGAATGCCTACGCTTGGGTCAACAAGGTGTTTTCATCAATCTCCCCGACAACACTCAGTGGTTCAGCCTCTCGATGGTGCGCGGTCAATGGACGGTCGTTCTGACCGCTCTGGTGGTTCTCACCTTTCTCGCCTGGGCTCAACGAAATCTCGCGGCGGGTCGACACCTTCACGCCGTCGGGTCGGACCCTGAAGCCGCACGCCTGGCGGGGATTTCACCGGGACGCACAACCTTCGCGGCGTTTGTTCTATGCGGAACTTTAACCGGACTCGCCGCAGCCCTTAACCTAGCGCAATCTCCCCAGATTGATCCCAATACCGGACGGCTTCTAGAACTCGAAGCGGTTGCCGCGGCGGTTGTCGCCGGTTTCGCGGTGTCCGGCGGACGAGGCCGACTGTTCGCACTGCTCCCAGCGACTCTCCTAATGATCAGCATCAGTCCGGCTCTCACATATCTTGGAGCCAAACCGTACTGGGACAAAGCCGTCCACGGCGTCATCATTCTAGCCGCCGTCACGGCCGATGGTCTCCGACGCCCGAAACAGCAGTCGCGTCCTCCGGTGACCTAGCTTCGACCCATCCTTTCCATGCAATCATTTCCTGCCCCGCTAATTCGGATCGTATCAGGCTTACGATTCCGCCACGAAGCCGGGTTGATGCTGTTGCTGGCGATTGAATTAATCGTGTTTGGCTTTTTTGGACGCCGATTTCTTACGGCAGACAACGGAGTTAACATAATACGGCATTCCGTTGAAATCGGAATGCTGGCGTTGGTGATGTTACCGGTGATCCTGACAGGCGGCATCGATCTCTCCGTCGGCTCCCTTCTGGGACTCTGTGCGGTACTTTTCGGAAAGCTCTGGCGAGATGTGGGTGTCGACTGGCCGATGGCGGCGGTGGGTTCTGTTGTTGTTGGCCTGATCGGTGGCGCGATGAATGCCTTCTTGATTACCCGCCTTCGGCTGCCTCCGCTGATTGTCACCTTGAGCACCTATTCCCTATTCCGGGGATTGGCGGAAGCGATCACTCAGGGGACGGATGCGTTTACGGGCTTTCCGGAATCCTTCCTTTTCGTCGGCACGGGCGCATGGGGCGGTCTGCCTGCCCAAGCCGGGTTGCTTCTGGCGTGTGCCGTGGGCATCGCGATGCTCATCCATCAAACCACCTGGGGCCGATCGATCCGAGCCATCGGCTTTTCCGCCGAGGGCGCCGAGTATGCCGGACTCCCCGTCCGACGCCGGGTGGCCAGCGCCTATTGCCTCGCCGGTGCAATCGCGGGTTTGGCCGCACTGACCTATACCGCGCGATTTGGAACGGCGAAGGCCGACGCTGGCACTGGATATGAACTGGCAGCGATCACCGCAGTGGTGCTGGGCGGCGCCAGTATTTTTGGTGGACGCGGGAGCGTTGCCGGCACCGTGCTCGGTGTCGCTGTCTTGGGTGTTCTCGGGAACGGACTGACACGACTCCCCGCGACACTCAGCACGGCGTCTGAAATCACCGGAATCGTCACGGGACTGCTGCTCCTCGCATCGCTCGCGTTGCCGCGCCTGGCGGCCATGGCCGGCCCGTCGGGCACGGCGGGGACCGAGAAACACAAACGGCCAAAATCAACCTAACCGCAATGATCGCTGGCATGCATGTTATAGCGGTACTAGAAGTCCTTCGGCTCTGGCCAACTGCTTTTGTTGGCTGTCAAAGGTCAGAAATTCCGAAACTCCCAGATGCAACGCAGTGGCCACATGAAGGATGTCGAAAGCCCGATAACCCCGAGCCCAGGTATACTGCGTTGAGAGGCGTTCCCCGGTGCTCGCCACGTCCGCCCAGTCCACCGGCACCACGACGATGGCCCCTCCGGCAATGTTCGCCTGGAGCATGGCCAAAGCCGCTTGGGCCGTCATCCGGCCAAAACCCTTCGAAGAATCCTTCGCATTCAGGAAAACCTGCCAGCGGGTAGACTGCCGGAATTCGTAGAGTAGCGGGGATGCGATGCGCAGTGGCTCCGGCATGGCGGCAAAATACGTTGCGGCTCGCAGGGAGTTAGCCTGCAGACGATACATTGCACACAGAAACGATGTGTCTGGATAGGCGCTCATCCTAAGTCCTCCGCTCTTTCTGCGGCTCGCATCGCTTTCACCTCGTCCATCGTGAAAACCTTTTCCCCCCAGACCTCGCGCAATTGAGCCATGATGTCAGGTTTTAAAGCCGCCGCTTTGGAGGCCGTCACCGGAACGGCCGACAATCGCGCAAATGCCCTTCCCCTCTTGATGATCTGCACCGTCTCGCCGTGCTCAATCCATGACGAAACGAGACGGAACCTGTTTCGTAAATCGGCGACTGTGGCAGTTTTCATGATACCAAATATCTATCATAAAAGAGCACCCTGTCAAGAGCCACCCTGAACCACGGATAAACGCCGATAGACGCAGATTCCATGCCCTTTCTATCCGCGTCAATCCGTGTTCATCCGCGGTTCTCCTTATCCACGGATTTGGGAGCCACTCATTTGTGCAACGCTTTGGCCGCACTTCAGATCGCTTGCCCGAATGGCCGTGGCGAAAAAATAAGCATGAATTGGGACCTGGAAATTGAATTGACGGCTGGTCGGGGCAGATGGAGGGTGCAGAACGTGAGATACAGCCTGGACTCTCCGTCGGCAGGTTCAAAGGTGCGCAGCGCCTTCACTCTTATCGAACTGCTCGTCGTCATTGCGATCATCGCCATTCTTGCCGGCATGCTCCTGCCGACCTTGGCCAAGTCCAAGGCGAAGGCACAACAAATCAAGTGCCTTTCAAACATGCGGCAGATCGGGTTCGCCACGATGATGTATGCAGGCAACTATAACGATTTCCTGCCGTATGGATATGCCTATAGTTGGCCGGGCCAGCAGGAACTCTATTGGTGGCAGGACCTGTGCCGACCCTATATCGATAGTGAGATCATCTACAGCTGCCCCAGCGTCGTGACGCACGCCATCTGGACGGATCGCCGTCCACCCAAGACACCCAAGACACTGGTGAAAGATTTCATCTGTAACGCCCAAGCCGGCGCCTATCCGGAAAGCGGGAAAACGGAGTGGGTGGGTGCCAGCGGGCCTTTCATCAACAATTGGAATAATCCCAGTCGATCCATGGCGGACATCCAGAGCTCCGCAACGACGATTGCAATCTGCGACGGCAATACGAACGTCTTCGAAATTTGGCGTCTCGAGCAAACGGATGCGTGGTACAATGCGGGCTTCGGCTCGGCTTTCATGGGAAACGCCAAAGACTCGAAAGTAGCGACCGTGGGCCACGTTGCGAAGCGCCACTCGGGAGGTTTTAGCACCAGCTTCTGCGACGGCCATGCTGAATTCGTCAAGAAATCAACCCTTGGCATGTGGACCAATCGAGCGAACGACTAAATCCCGTTGAAGCTCCGGCATCCCAGTGTTTGCTCGATCCACTGTGCTCAGGAGGCGCGGAGCGCCCTGGAGTTTGGCCATTTTCTGGTGGGCGTGTCCGCGGGGACAATCGGCATTTGGCAAAGCCGCGGAGCGGCGGCAGACCGTAGCCCACGGCGCGAGCCGTGGGGATGACGTTCGAACAAAACGTAAGCCCCGGCAGGGGCGACAGCGCGGGAGGAGTGCGCCTTGTGCCAAATTCTCTGTCGCCAACGGGGCTTGCGTGCGGCGCACCCGGGAACCCATGGCGTCAGCCGTGGGATTTCAGGAACGCGGTGCGCGAGCCCAGGAGGGGCGACAGAGTATATCGCCACAATTTGGCGCATTGTCATCAGGCTCTAGACAATTTCCTCGATGACGTTGCCCTCGACAAAGGTGAGTCGTTCATTCCGGCCAAGGTGGGGGTAGGTCAATTTGCGTTGATCAAGACCCAATTGATGAAGAATTGTGGTGTGCACATCGCGGAAATGGTACGGCTTTTCGACGGCATGTAAACCGATGGCGTCCGTTGCCCCGACCACTTGCCCGCCCTTGATCCCGCCGCCCGCCATCCACATGGAAAAGCCAAGATTGTGGTGATCCCGTCCTCTTCCGGATTCCGCTTCCGGCGATCGGCCGAATTCGCCGCCCCACATGACCAGCGTGCTGTCTAGAAGGCCGCGGCGTTTGAGATCCAGGAGCAGGCCCGCCATGGGTTTGTCGGTCTGAGCAGCCATTCGCAAATGGTTTTCTTCGACGTCGCCGTGCGCGTCCCATGTCAGATTTCCGGAGCCCCCGCCGGAGACGACCACAATGAAACGGACGCCCTTCTCAACGAGTTTGCGCGCGAGTAAACATCGGCGGCCGTAGTCGTGGGTCAACCCGCCGCCAATGCCATAGAGATCCAGCGTTTCCTGCGGTTCCTTCGAGAGGTCGAGGACGGCGGGTGCCTCGGTCTGCATCTTGAAGGCCAGGTCGTAGGCGTTAATACGGGCTGAGAATTCGTAATCGTCCGACTGCAGATTGGCTGTATTCAGTCTCTGAATCAGGTCAAGCGTCTGTCGACGCTCGGATAAAGAAATGCCGTTCGGCAGGTCAAGGTTCAGCACCGGCTTTTCCCCCGGCCGAAACATGGTTGGTTGAAAAATAGCCGGCAAGAACCCCCGGTCATACATCGGCTGGCCGGCTGGCAGTGCGCCATTCGGGTCCGGCATCACCACATAGGACGGCAGGGAATCAGTTTCCGATCCGAGTCCATAGGTCATCCACGAACCCATGCTCGGAAAACCCGGGGTGATGCGGCCGCTAAACAATTCATACTGCGCGGCGGAATGGACGACGCTGTTGCCATGGCAGGATCGAATCACCGCGAGATCGTCCACGCACGTGGCGACCTTTGGGAAAAGATCCGACACCTCAATGCCACTTTGGCCGGATTTACGAAACGTACGCTTCGTGCCAAGCAATTTGGCCGTGGTCTTGATGAATTGATATTTCGCCTCCCCGAATTCCTTCGGACGCACCGTCCCCGAAAGTTTATTCAATAGCGGCTTCGGATCAAACGTCTCGATATGACTGGGGCCGCCGGCCATGAACAAGAAAATCACGGAGCGGGCACGGGCGGGAAAATGGGCGGGTCTCGGCAACCGAGGATCGGTTGCGGCAGCCCGTACGGACTGCTCATTCAGAAGCGAGGCGAGCGCCAAGCCGCCAAAGCCGCCAAAGGCATCCCGAATGAACTCGCGCCGCGTTGCCGTGGGGCGGGAATGCTCGGGCGGATTATTGAACATAAAGAAACGCGTTGAGATTGAAGAGAGCGAGAGCGAACTCCTTTGGCGATCGGTTGCGCAAGAAATCGATCGACAGACGGCGCTCGTCGATTGTGGGTGGACGTCCCAACCCGAGCCAAAAAGCCCGCTCAACCATCCGTTGCGGATCCAAGCCGGCATCGTGTCGAAGACGCCCGGCAAACTCCCTGGCCAGATCGTTGGAGAGTCTGCCATTGAGCAACTCCAACGCCTGAGGCGCGTGCGTGCTGGATTCACGAGCCGGGCAAGTGGTCAGCAACGCCGGGGCGTCGAATACTTCCATGAACGGCACGCGTAGATTGCGCTTAGCAATCATATAGATGGAACGTCGATCATACTCGGCCGTATCCCGGGCAACTTGCCATTGCGACGGCTTGTAGAGTTGCTCCAACAGTTCCTTGTCCACCGGCACCATGACGCTCGCCCCCCCCTGCTTCAAATTCAACCGGCCGGAGACGGCCAACATCGCGTCACGGATTTCCTCGGCGGAGAGGCGCCGCCGATTGAACTGCCACAACCAGCGGTTCTCCGGATCCAGTGCCATCGCCACCCCGGCCGTCGGCGAACGGGAAGACTGCTGGTAGGCGCTGCTCAAGACGATCATCCGATGCAACGGCTTAAGTTTCCATCCGTTGCTGACCAGTTCCGACGCCATCCAATCGAGCAGTTCGGGATGGCTCGGACGATCACCGTTGGCTCCGAAATCATTCGCTGTCTTCACCAGGCCCAATCCGAAGTGTTGCTGCCAGATCCGATTAACCACAACGCGCGGCGTGAGCGGGTTATTGGGGTCCGTCAGCCATCGGGCAAGCTCGGTACGGGGCTTCGGAGAGTCCGCGGGCAGTTCCGGAAACGCGTTCTGCACCAACGCACTCAAAGGTCGCGGGCCGACCCGTTCGCCCTTGTTTTCCCATACGCCGCGTTTAAGGACGTGAATCTCCGTGCGCTGTTCGGGGACATTGCGAATGCCAGGAATGGTCGCCGGACTCGGTGGCAACATGCCTTCTTGTTCCTCAATTTGCTTTTCAAGCGTCTGGCGCTCGGCGCCTTCCGCCTTTTCGACAGCGTGACGAAGCCTCTTGAGTTCACCGGTAATGACGCGGCTCCGCTCTTTCCACGCCCTTTCTTCCTCAGTGGAAACCAGAAGCAGATCATATTCCTGGGTTCCCGCCAGATAAGCCTGGAGCTGGTAGTAATCCCTCTGCGGAATCGGATCAAACTTATGATCGTGGCAACGCGCACAACCGACGGTCAGACCGAGAACAGCTGCCCCGATCACGTCCGTCCGCTCGGTGAGAATCTCGTTTCGGCTCAACGCAATCTCCGGATTTCCCGCGTTTCGCCGCACCGGACCCAGGCGATGGAACACGGTTGCCGTCTGCGTCTCGGGATTGTTCGGCGAAATTTCATCTCCGGCAATCTGCTCTGTCAAAAAGCGGTTGAAGGGCTTGTCCCGATTGAAAGCGTTGATGACGTAATCTCGATACCGCCAGGCGTCGGGAAGAGGCCGGTCGTATTCGAAACCCTCGCTCTCCGCGTACCGAACCAGATCGAGCCAGGGTTGCGCCGAGCGTTCGCCGAAACTCGGGCGGTCAAGCAGTCGATCGACCAGGCTCTCGTAGGCCCTCGGAGATCGATCTTCCGCAAAAGCCTTAATCTCCTCGGGAGAAGGCGGCAGACCCGTCAGGTCAAAACACACCCGACGGATCAAATCGGCTGCGGAAGCAGACGGGGCCGGGTGCAATCCGTGCGCATCCAATGTCGCGAGAATAAACAGGTCCAAAGGCGTTTTGCTCCACTTCGGATCGCTGACGGCGGGTGGCTCCGTCCGCTTGACCGGCTGGAATGCCCAATGCGTTTGCTCTTTCTTCAAGTCAGTGGAAACCCGAACGGGCTGAATCCCTTCTAGCACAGGCCGCAGACCATTCTCCGTCACGGCTTCGGCGGCGGAGACCGCCCGCATTGTCCAAAACAACGCCGCCAGCCCCGCCATCAAACTGAGGAAAGAATGTCGCGTCAAGGTCACCTCAACTGCGCGGCCCACGGCAGCAATTCCTTGTAGTTTCCGTCCGGCAGATAACGCGTCTCGCCCGGCGCGTTAGAGCAGCGGCTGTAGAGGAAGACGGGCTTCGTGTCCGCAGCTTGCACGGCAACGACCGAGAGAGCGGACGTCCAGAGCGCGACAAAATGAAACGAGAGAAATTTCAAGCAGTGGGCTTCCTTCAATGGTGAGACTCCATGCAGCCTAACCCCATTGGGAACATACGAGCAAGGGGATGATTTGTTGCGGGTGGCAGAAGCGCCAGAAACTGGCGAATCCCAAATACATCCGGATCGACAGTTCATCGGGTCAGGTCCAGACTCGCCAGCGCTTCGGCGGCATCTTAAAATCCATTGCCGTTAAAATCCATTGCCGAGATGCCGCATGAGTTTTTTGACACTACGACCAGGGCGGACGGCGTGACGTTGTTCGATGACTTCCGCTAAGGCACCCAATGAAACTTACGCTGCTCACTTTCGCGTGTGTTCTCGCCGTCGCCCCGCAGTGCTTCGCGCCGCCGCCGCTCGTCACCGGTGATGTGCCCACGGCGGACAAGGGCACCTTTGAATGGTATGTCGGCGGGCAGTATCAGGAGAGCGAGAGCGGCATGCCATCGCGCCTCCTGCCGTTCACCGAACTTGTCTACGGCCTCAGCGACCGGCAGGAAATCACCCTCGAACTCGGCGGCCTCAGTGTGGACCACCATTACGGCGTCAACGACAGTGTGGTCGGCACCAAATACATTTTCCTCAAGGAGACGGACCAGCGCCCTGGCATCGCCGGCACCTTCGAGTTGAAACTGCCGACCGGCGACCCGTCGCGCGGCCTCGGCAGCGGCGAGTTTGATTACGACCTCCGGTTGCGCGCGCAAAAGACTTGGGGCTGGTTCACCGCGATTGGCAACGTCGGCCACACGTTCGTCACCGACCCGCAGTTTGGCGGCGTGCGGCAGAGCGCGGACAACGTGTGGCTGCTCGCCTTCGCGCAGGAATACCGCGTTGGACAGCGGACCACGCTGCTGTCTGAGACTTATTTCGTCAGCCGTGATGCCCCGGGCGAACCCTACCGCTTCGCCGCGAATGTCGGCTTCAAGCACCGGCTGCTCGATCACCTGGCCGTCCATGCCGCCGTGGGCAAAAGCATCCGCGAAGGCGATCGCGGCGGGCCGGACCTCCGCGTCTATGCCGGTTTGAAATGGGAGTTCGGGGCACCGTGGACAACGCGAACGGATTCGCCATGAAATGGACCACCGGCTCCGCACCGACGAACACTCCCAATTTGCTATCATAGGATTCCACCATGAAAACCTCACCAGTTGTCCGCCCACTCCTCCTCATCGTCCTGTGCGCCGCCGTCGCGTCCCGCGCCGCGGAGGCACCGGCGGAATTGAAACTCGACGCGCTGCCGAAGATTGACGCCACGCAATTTGTCGGCGCGGAAGCCTGTGCGAAGTGTCATGCGAGTCATTTTGACGGCTGGAAATCCACCCTCCACAGCAAGATGGTCCAGCGCCCCATCGCCGACGGCCCCGGCAAAACCATTCTCGGCGATTTCTCCATCCCCAGCACCAACCACCCCGCGTTGAAGGACGTGAAAGGCGTCATCGGCAGCCGGTGGAAGCAGCGCTACCTCGTCGAGGAGAACGGTGAGGAAGTCGTCTTCAACGGCCAGTGGAGCGTGCAGGAAAAGAAGTGGCAACCCTACACCGCCAAGTCCGACTGGTGGTGGGACCATCACAAGGACTGGAAGCAGCGATCCAATTTCAAACTCTGCGCCGGTTGCCACAGCACCGGCCTCGACACGCAGGCGGAGAAATGGCAGGAGTTGAACATCTCCTGCGAGAGCTGCCACGGCGCGGGCAGGAAACACTCCGCGACCTCGCGCCTCGAGGACATCGTCAATCCCGCCCGCATCACGCGCGACCGCTCGATGGATGTCTGCCTCTACTGCCATCAGGCGGGCCGCCCCCACGGCGCGCAGACGGAATACGCCTGGGCCGTGGGCTACCAGCCCGGCGACGATCTCGCGAAGTATTGGAAAGGCTTCGAACCGGACGGCAAGGTCACGCCCGAGTTCTGGCAGAACGGCACCGCGCACAAAAACCGCGTGCAAGGAAACACCTTCGTGCAAAGTGTCATGAACGACGCCCACCTCCAATGCTCCAACTGCCATGACTCGCACAGCGGACGCCACACCGCTATGACCATCAAGTCGGCCCGCGACAACGCGCTCTGCCTCACCTGCCACGCGCCCGGCCAGAAGCAGCACCTCAAGGAGAAGACCCTCACCGAGCACACCCACCACGCCGCGACCAGCACCGGCAGTCGCTGCATTGAATGTCACATGGCCAAGACCGGCGAGAACTCCGTCGCCGCCGAGTCCCGTAATCACACATTCGATTTCATCTCGCCCTCCACCACGATCAAGAAGGGCAATCCGAACAGTTGCAACCTCTGCCACAAGGACCAAACCCCGGAGTGGTCGCTCGCTCTGGTGAAGAAATGGTATCCGCAGTTGAACGTCGCACTCCCCGCCGATGGCAGCATCAGGACGGCGCAGGCGGCTGACCGGTAATGAGACGATGGCCGACGATGGATTTCTGGCGGGCTGTCGATATCTTCTCCACGATCGGGACACCAAGGTTAGCGCCGCATTTTGCGATAGCTTGCGCACGTCTGGAATCCGACCCCTGGCGCTGCCCTCGCAAAGCCCCAATCGGAACGCCTCGGCGGCATCCTGACATTCTACCGATAGACCGCATGAGTTTTGTGACGCTACGGGTGTGAGGCAATAATCTTCACAAGTTCTTGAATCACCCCGCTAGGCCACGAAACTCAACCGGCCGCCGAGGCGCTGATGGGTTTAGATTTTCCCGAGGCCTCTTCGAGCATCCGGATCCATTGAAAAACGTAGTGACCATTGTCGTGGTAGGTACGTCCACTGACCATGTTCCGATCGATCACACACGGTTCATTCACGTAGATGCCCCCGCACACTTCGAGGTCGAATTTGCACTTGGCCACGGTTGCCATGCGCAGCCCCTTCACGATGCCGGCCCGCGCCGGGATTTCGACTCCGTGGCACACGCTGGCCATCGGTCTTCCCTGCTCCCAAAACCACCGCGTGATCCTCAATAATGCCTCGTCTTCGCGAATGTATTCCGGCGCTCGCCCGCCACTAAAAAAAATGCCGAGATAGTCCTCGGGCCGAATGTCCTTGAACGCAATCTCCGCCTCGATCGTGTACCCCTCCCATTCCTTCGTGATTGTCCAACCGGGCCTCACTTCGTGAAGGACCATCTGGAAGCGGCGTTTTTCAGGCCCCGCGACGACCGGCTGAAAACCGGCCTCAATCAGTCGGTAATACGGATAGAGCGTGTCCAGTGTCTCCGTGGCGTCGCCCACAATGACTAGAACCTTCGGCTTGGATGATTGCATGGCGGAAGGGTACCCGCTTCCGCGAGCGTGTCAGCACTGAGATCGTGCCGGTGCCGAAGTATTGCAAATCCCTAGCTCCCCTGTGCCGCCTCCGGATTCCCCCGATTCACCAGGCTGGGATCCGCACCCAACGTTCCTCGCAGGCGTTCACGGAACGCCGGTGCCTTCGCTTCATGATACGATTCCCAGGCGCGGGCCAGACGTTCGCGAATCCCCAATCGCTCCGCCTCCAGCGCGTAATTCGGTTTGGCGAGAAATCCCTCGAGATAACGCGCCGTCTGAAACCACTGCCGGACTTCAATCTCCTGCCGTGCCGCCAGACGTTGCACATACCAGTCACTCTCCATCAGGTGGTTGCGGGTGAATAATCCGCGAATCTTCGGATCGGCAATTCCCGCCCCCTCATAGATACCGTCACGCATGATGTGCAGCAATGCCTTCAAGGGCGGACACGCAACCTGGATGCTGCCATCAGCAAAATAGTGCTCCGCAACGCGTCGATGGGTCTCCACGATGTTGTTCACGCCATCGACAAATATCTCGAGATCTTGCTGTTCGGGCCGAAGGAGTTCTTCGGGAAAAACCAAGTGCGGACTGCTGAACACCCTTCCGAAATACTCACGGACAAATCCAGCCGTCATCCGCCAACCCAGTCGGCTTGCCAGGACTTTCCGACCATTGTGGTCGAAGTCCTGCAAGGGTTCAAAATAGCCCCGCTCCTGCAGGACGCGCGGTTCACGCTCGGCGGGCAGCATCCGCGTCCAGACCTCCGGAACGAGAAGGCTGACATCGTGGTCGACCCGGCAATGCGGTCCGACGAAGCCCGCTGCGGTGATAAACACCGGATACTCGGTCAGGAGATACGACACGAGAGCCCCATTCAGATCGTGGATCGGCGGGAGCGCATTGAACGGCCCCTTCGTCATGGCCCCTTCGCTCCCCGCACCCGTCGTGGACGGCGATCGTCCGGTCATGCTGGAAATAAACTCCATGAATGCCTCGGGCAATTCCAGGTGGTGTATCGGATTGAACACGGCCAGCGATCGAATCCGCGCCGCTGGTTCAGGCGGGTTGTTCCGTCGTCCTGGGACGACCGCATTGACCGGCGTGTAGACCGGGGCGGAAGCGGGCAGCTTACGAAATAGGCGGATTCCCATCTCGCCAAGATGCACGGCGCGGGGATCTTCACGATCGGGCCGGCGCTGGAGATAGCGTGGATTCTTGGACGGCTCTCCATTGACCACTCGCGGGTGCGCCGAAGAGACCACGAATTCGGGACCTTGGCCTTCGGCGGTGGTGCGCAAAATCCTCTGCATTGGCTCGGTGTACTCGGTAAAGCCGATCGCATCCTCGACTAATTGACGGGCTTGCGCGCGTGACAGGGGTTCATAGTTAGATAAAAAATTATCACGTTCGGCCAGATCCTTCTCTGCCTGACGGTCAATGCCGCGATGAACCGCGTCATCCGGCCGTTGGAACAAGCGAGACTCGGCATTCACGGAGAATTTCACGGACGGATGGGGATCATTCGGATTCAGCCCGGCCACCGCCCCGGACGGCACAACAATCGACGCCGTGATGTCGTCTTCCATCTGAAGTTTGACGGACGGGTGGAAATCCTTCCGCAGCCCAAAGACCCGCCACGATCCATCCTGTGCGAATCCCACCCGGAGAAAGTTTGACCGAAGTTTGCGTCCATCACATTTCAGTTCATTCCCGGGGACACCATTGATGACATCGACCGTGAAGTGATCCCGCCAGGCATCACCCCAAGCCGGCTTGCAGAAGCGCTTGACGACAAAGACCAACTCCTTGACATGCGGCGGCACGGTCGCGAGCCAGGCATTGAAGTCATCGGAATACTCGATCTCCGACGGAGTGAGCAGTTTGATCACCGAACCGAGCGAGCGGGTCGAGCCCAGAATCGGGCGCCGATCCGTCCCGTTGCGGCTGGGATCACGGAAACGCCCGGAATAATCTCGTGCCAGCAGGTCGGCAACCGCATCAAAATCCTTCCGGAAATCCGAGACAAAAACGGATCCTTGCAGGATTGCGTCGGTGATCGATTTGGAGATCTCCGACTTGCCACCTCCGGATACCGTGCACGGTTTGTGGCAAAACGTGGGCTCCGCGCCCGTGCCGATGAGCCGCCAGGCTCGGTTCCCGTCCGGCTTCAGCATTCGAACTTTGTATCCGGACGGACGTAGATAGACAGCGTCGGCCTGCAGGCGGATTGTTTGTTTCGAGCCCCCGTGCGCCCAGGTCACGGCCTGGGCATGAAGATCGAAATCGGCATCCTCCGGCACGTAGAAAATGTTGGAATGTCGGCGATCCACCGCATAGCCCTCGGGGCGAAGGTTGAGGAGTGTTGCATTCCGCGCAAATGCCTCGATCGCGGTGTGGCCACGCTGCTTCACATGGATCCGCCCGCTAAACTCCTCGCCCAAATCGAAGCTCGGGAATACCAAGGCACCTCCCGCATGTTCCTCCTCGACCCAACCTGCCAGATTAGCTGCATAGCTGATCTGCGTCTTCACTTCCTTCTTACAGTATCCGAAGTAGTTGTCCGCGATCAGGGTGACAATTACTCCGCGCTCATCCCGGGCCGTGATCTTGAAGGCCTGACCTTCATTATACGGCTCGTCATCCGATCGCCAACACATCTTGTCCTGCCGCTCTCGCTCCGTCGCGTCCTCCCACTTTGGTAAACCCAATGCCGCCTTGGTCAATCGCGTCAGGTGGGGTGCCAACACAACACAACCCGTGTGTCCCGACCAGCCGCCGGCCTCGAGGGCGGCATCATTTTCGGGCAAGTTCGGATCGCCTGCATTTCCAAAAATGGTCTCGACGAAGTCCAAGTTACTGACCAGGGATCCGGGTACAAAAAACCGGATTTCCATCGTTTGCCGACTCACAAATCCGGGAACTTCCGGGCAAACAACCGGACGCAGGTATAGTGAAACAAAACATTCTGCCGGTGTGGGTGCAGCGGACGTGTACGGGAGTCTGAGGTGTTCGCCGGGTGGGTTGAATGCGTGCCGCAGGAGATGAGCAAACGCCCGCTTGGGCACACATTTCTTGTCATCTGGTATCGGAATGCCGCCCTCCACCACGTGGAAAACCCCTTGTGTCGTCCGGCGGTCGCTCGTGGGATTGTGCAACACCCCGTTCGCCACCCGATAGGATTTCAGCAACGCCCCGGTAAATGTGTCGCCATCCGGCGGGAGGGACATTTCGCGCGCCATCCCCGCCTCGTCGAGAACCAGAGTCGACGCGGGCAACCTCGGCACTTCTCCCGTTTCGTACAGATACTCATCGAGGAATTGTTGAATGCGCCAGTCCGGGGGCGAAAGGTAAGTCGACAGTCGGCGGGCATTTTCTCGATGTCGCTCCAGCAGACCGGCGGCGAGCGACGGACGGGCCCCGGCTTCCGGTACGGGGCAGCCAATCATTGCCAGGCGCAGATAGATTGCCTGTCGTCGTGTTTCGGGAGTCGTGGGGGGGTTATCCAAGCCGGTTAAATCCATGGTGTTCGTTAATTTCAACTTCCAATAATCGCGGGGACACAGCGCCGAGTCGTCACTGCTGGTAACGGCACGTCACGCGCTTCTTCGTAAACATTCCCGATGACCCGCGCAAACTCTCATCGAATGCGCCCCATGAATTCCACATTCAATTTCGGTGAACAAAATGAATAGGGTCAGCCGGAGGCCTGACCCTGGAGATTGGCCATTTTTTGGCGCGTGTGTCCCCGATGGACAATCGGCATTTAAAAAAGCCGCGGAGCGGCGCCAGACCTTAGCCCACGGCGCGAGCCGTGGGGATGACGTTCGAACAAAACGGTAGCCCCGTCAGGGGCGACAGAGCTCGATGAGTGCGCCTAGGGTTTCGGTCCCGCACGGAGGGACGACGGATTGCCCGGCACCCGAATCCGCCGCCCCGTATCGCGCACGCGTGAGCCCCGCACCGCGTAAATAAGGAGTTCTCGCTCCAGATGACATTGTGCGACCAGATAGCGACCGTCGCCGGTGAAGACCACTCCCGAGGGGACGGGCGGAAAGTCGAGACGCTGACGCCGGACAAACGTGTTGCCCTTTCGCTCGAGGATAATCAAGTGCGCCTTATCCGTACGGAGCGGGTCATCCGGCGCCAAGCTGGAGCCGTCCATCACGACGGCCGCCAAGAGTCGCCCATCGGGACTGAGTTCGATCGATTCCGGCACTGTCCCAAGCGGAACATGCCCGATGGTCCGCGGTTCCCTGGCCCGCAAATCGATGATTGTCAACTCGTCCACATCGACGCCTTTGCCGAATCCCAACCCCGCCACCAATCCCAACTCGCCATCGGGAGTGATCAAGAGCCGGTAGGGCTGGCCGCTGACGGAAGTCTTCCGTTTCGAGGCCACGAACTCGCGGCCATCAAACCGCAGGACCGCCACATAGCCGCCCACTTTCACGCTCGCCAGCGCCAGGTTGCCATCCGGGGAAACGGCCACATCCGACACGCTCTCGGCGGGTTCACAAACCTTGATCGATTGGATCTGCCTCAACGTGAACCCATCGACCGCGAAGACCGAGACGGTTCCCGACGCCCGATTCGCCACCAAAACCTTGCGTCCATCCGATGTAAACGACATGCCGCTCGGCTGCAACTCCGCCTGCACTTCGGCCACGACTCGGGGCGGCCGATGGCTGATATCCAGGACGAAAATCCGGTTGTCGGGAACCCAATGGGTGGCCACTGGCGATGCAATCTTGATCGAGCTCGCCACGAGGGCCATCCGGCCGTTGGGGTGAACCGCAATGTTGGAGGGGGGACCAATGACTGAATTCGGGATATTGGTGACGTGGGTGACTGAAGGTGGAAAGCTCGAAAAATCGAGGATCGTCAGGGTGTCCGGCGGTGCGTCGGGGACGACGCGCGGGTCTCCGGTGCTTAGGTCGAGCTTGTTTTCATTGCCCGAGAGAACGAGCTGCGCGCGAGTGGGCTCGGAGAACGCGAGCCAACCGCACGCGACGGCAAGACAAAGGCGCCCGGGTGGATCTGAGAAACGCTTCATGGAGGATGCCATTCATTCTAAGTAAGCCGGCATCGAGCTGCGAGTTAGAATCTGCGGAGAATTAGAATCCAATCGATGCTTCTTTCCCGCGAGTATTCGGGTCCGCAGTCAAAGCCCCAATCCTACCTGGGCGCGCTCCGAGCGGAGGAGACACTCCGATCAAGGAATTGTTGGGCGGCGGCGGACTCGCGGCGTATGCTCCGTCACAGTCAACCGAAACCGCAAGGCACTGGCGACTGATTGGAACGATTATTGTGATACCTCCCGGCTTGAACTCTCCCCGCAGCTACCTCGTGGCTTTGCTGCTGTCAGCCTGCGGGTTGGTCAGTCCAGCACGCGCCGTCGACTCGAACTCCAAGACCAGCCCGGGTACGGCGCTCTATGCCGCCTGCGCACGATGCCACGGAGATCAAGGTGAAGGCAGTGAAGCAACGAGCGCACCCCGCCTCGCCGGCCGGGAGGGTTGGTTCATTAAGAAACAGATCCGGCAGTTCCGCCAGCGCGAGCGTGGCAAGAACGACTCGAATGAAACCGGATTCCTGCCCCCCGAGGCGCGCACGCAACTGATGCATCCGGTGGCCGACGACCTCAGTCGTGCCGACACCAAGGCGCTCATCGCACATCTGGCCAGTCTCCAGCCTGGACCCGTGCCTCCGGCGCGCCTTGGTGATGCCGCTCGGGGACGCGCCCTCTACGCCGCGTGCATCGAGTGCCACGGTAAGACCGCTGAAGGCAACCGCCGGAAGGGGGCTCCCCGCCTGACCGGACAGCACGACTGGTATCTCTTTAATCAGTTAATCGACTTCCGCATGGGATGGCGCGGTACGGATTCGAAAGATCCCCACGTGAAACACATGCGCCGTCGGATGGATCTCGACGACGCGAGCCTGCACGACTTGGCGGCCTACATTGTGAGTCTAAACCCGGAAGCTCCCGCTCCACCCGCTCGACACTAACGGGCGGCACTCCACCCATGCGACCGGCGTGCGACCGCGCAAATCATCCTCTGCCCCAAGCGGCTAGTCCTCGGTTTCCTTGGCATCCCCTTCGGGCGCGAGCCGGACCTGACCGGTCGCTCGCACCGTGGCCGCCCCGCGCACGCGCATCCGACGAACGACGCCTTGCTTCTCCAACTGTTCCTCGACCTCACGGGTGAAACGCGCCCACGGAATTGCGCGCAGTCGCGCAGCCGGAATCGCCCCGCCGGAATCTTCGCAGACGCCGTAGTTGCCGTCTTGAATTCGCTTGAGCGCTTCATTCACCTCAATGAGCGCGTCCAATTCGGCGGATAGGTGGGTTAACGCCAGGTCGTGGTCAAACTCGTCCGTCGCACTGTCCGCCTCGTTGAGGCTGTGCGGCTCCAATGGCTCGGCGGCCGCCCGCCGCAAGTCTCCGCGATCGCTCAGCAGCCGGGTTTGCAGGGAGAGCAGCGCCTTATGATACCAGCGCCATTTGGCAGGCACACGCTTGAGCGCTGGCGTCGCGGTCGACACCCGGCCAAGAACCGCCGCCACATCGACCGCCTGGCCACGGCGCGCGGTG
The DNA here is from genome assembly GCA_945900455.1 of Akkermansia muciniphila. GTDB lineage: Bacteria > Verrucomicrobiota > Verrucomicrobiia > Limisphaerales > UBA9464 > SIBK01. Next base: position 26,611 of record CAMDJH010000011.1, on the reverse strand, counting down.
GTTGACTTTGCTGCGGTGGGCTTCTTTCCGGTTGCGGGTCTGTTTCCGGCTGGCGGATCTCGGTGTTTCGGCGATTTCACGCCAAGAACCTCACAAAGGTAACCCCGTCTTACTTCGCGGGATTTGTCGAAAAAGCACCGTCGCTTGCCAACCCCGGCATCCGGCGTCAGCCTGTTCGCCGGACATCGGCAACACACTCGACATGCTGGGTCTGGGGAAACATATCGAGTGGCGTCACGCCCCGAAGTTCAAACCGTCCCCCCTCGCACAGGATTTTGAGATCGCGTGCCAAAGTCGCCGGATGGCACGAGACATAAAGAATCTGCCGAGGCTGAACCGTTCGAAGCACCGCAAGCGTCGGTGGTCGACAACCCACTCGCGGGGGGTCTAGGAGCACCGCAGTCCGATCCGCCGCCTGCCCCTCCAGCAGTCGCGGCAGCAGCTGATCCGTATCCCCCGCCACGAACCTGCCATTCTGAATCCCCCTCCGGGTGGCATTTCGACGGGCCGCTTGGATCGCCGGCGCGTCCAACTCGACGCCCACGAACGACTCCATCAGATCTGCGGTCTCGATTCCGAAAAAACCAACCCCGCAGTAGGCGTCGACGAGTGACGTGACCGCCGAATCCTGGAGGCGACTCCGCACGACGCGAACGAGCTCAGGCAGCAAAAAATAATTATTCTGAAAAAAAGAATGCTCTGGAACATCCCAGCTATCAGGAGGAATCCGGAGAACCGTTTTCAGCCCGCCCTTGGGCGGCGGATGCGCGCGCCAGTTACGAATGGCATCATTCAGGGCCGGTTCGGCAATGGCGCATTCCTCGATGTCCGCCACCAGGCCGCAGTCGCCCCGAACAAATCCCAGATCCAATGTTTGCGCCGGCTTGTTCCATTGGCTCCGAACCAAGATCCGATTGCGGTAATGGTATGGCTGAGGGCACGGAATGACCGATTCAATCAGTCCCGGATCGAACCCACCGACGCGCTGGAATAGGTCCGCCACCTGCTTTCGCTTCCAAAGGACCTGTTGCTCGTACTCGAGATGCTGGTACTGACATCCGCCGCACTCTCCAAAATAGCGACATTGGGGTGGTGTCCGGTACGGGGACCGTTCCAGGACAGTCGCCAGGATCCCGCGGGCAAAAGTCTTCTTACGTTGTGTGATCTTGGCCTCGACCCACTCGCCGGGAATGACCTCGGGAACAAACACGACGAGTTCCCCGACCCGGCCGACCCCTTCCCCGCCGAACGCAAGGTCGGTGATCAAAAGTTCGACCGAGTCTCCCACTTTCAAGAGTGCCGATGCCGGCGGCGGGTCTGATACCAGGTTGTTGATTGGCGGGTTCATTTTTTTCTTGAGCAACTTCGATGAATCGGATGTCTTAGCAGAGAACAAATTCACCAACGCTATGAAAAAAATCGTTATCTCCCTGACCGTCGCCGCCTTTGCAACCGCAACCGCCTTCGCGGGTGACTGCGCCGGAGCCAAAGGGGCAAAGACGGCTTGCGCGGGCGAAAAAACGGCCTGTGCGAGTGCAAAAACGGTGGCCAGCAAGGAGTGCTCCGGCCATGCCTCCTCGGCGTGCGCCAGTAAGTCGAGCCAAGCCAAGTCGAACCTTAAAGTGTTCCAGATGGCCAAGAAGTTCTAAAAATTTGGAGACCGGCTCCAGTCCCGGTCAGTCCGCCACACCCTTCGAGTTTAACTCGAAGGGTTTTTTGTTGCGATGCGTCGAAGACGCCCTCGATATCGAGAGTCCTGAGACTGCCGCTTGCGGAAGGTGCCAAAGCATTGCATTTTCCCAGAAATTTCCATAACAGCATTCCAATGAATCGCTCCATGCTTTCGCGCCGCCAAGCTCTCCGAACTGCGGCCGTCCTCACCGCCGCACCCGCACTCCGGATTCGGTCTCAGGCGCAAACCGCCATGCCGGTCATGCCTCCAACGGGCCCGCACAAACTGCCCCGGTTGGGATATGCCTTCAATGCGCTCGAACCGCATTTCGACACTCAAACCATGGAAATTCACCATGGTAAGCATCACGCCACCTATGTATCCAATCTGAACAAAGCCCTGGTGGACTATCCCGATCTCCATGCGCTGTCCGTCGAGGAGCTTCTCAAGAACCTTGACAAAGTGCCGGAGAAAATCCGAACCGCGGTTCGCAATAATGGCGGCGGCCACTCCAACCACTCGTTGTTCTGGCAATGCCTGAGCAACGAGGGCGGCGCGGGTCCCGAAGGCGCCCTCGCGGAAGCTTTTGGCCATCTCTTCAAGGACAAGGAGGAAGGTGAGGCGGCCTTTCTCAAGGCTGCCCTCGGCCAGTTTGGTAGTGGTTGGGTTTGGATTTCGATCAATAAAGACAAGACTCTGAAGTTGGAAACAACCCCCAACCAAGACAGCCCTTTGCAGGCCGGGCGCCAGCCGCTACTCGGAGTGGATGTCTGGGAGCATGCTTATTATTTGAAGTACCAGAACCGCCGTGCCGACTATATCAACGCAATCTATAAGTGTTTGAACTGGTCCTTCATTCAAAAACGTTGGGAGAAATTAACCGCCTGACGTGACGACCGGCGGGCACGTCTGGATTTGTCCCCAGCGAGCGGGATCACTGCTCCAATTTCAGACGGAAAAACCGCGCCGAACCGTCGGGCACAAGCTCGACGATTCGTTCCGTTTCGGTGTTCGGCAATTCCAATCGAATGGACTTGTCCGGCTCATACCCGTCATCAATCCGCAGAGACGATTCCAGAACGAGCCGAGCACCCGGTGGCGCGGGCCACCGCAAACGGAGCCTGTTGTCAGCAAGGCGAACCGATGTAATCCTAAGGCCGGAGGCCGCGTCGCGTGGATCCGCGCCAAACAGCCATTCATTGCGATTGTTCATGCTGTCCCCATCCGGATCGCCATCCCCTCCTTCGAGTCCAACCCCGGACTTCGGATCAAGCCCATTTAGGATCTCCCACTTGTCCGGCAGACCATCGCCATCCGTATCCGGGTTGTTTGGATTCGTTCCGAGAGCGATCTCGTCCGCGGTGGACACACCGTCGTTGTCGAAATCTGGATCACCGGGAAGTTGAAACAAGAGTCCCTCCAAGACCACCGAACTGCTGCCGGATCCGTTCATTTGCGCACCGATAAATCCGGGGTCAACCCAGCGGGAAAGGACATTCACGGTCGAGGAGCCCAATACGGCGACGGCGGCAACCCGAATCGGGTCATCGCCGCGGAGATTACCCAACTGACTGCGGGGTATGGAGATCTCAAGAAAATCAGCATTTTGATCACCTCGAGGAAGGCCCCGTTGCGGCGAACGGTCGAACTGTTGGATCCGGGCCTGCGGAATCGATGAAAAATCCGCGTCGAGTCGAAACACTCCCTGCCCCATCGGCCAACTTGAGCCCGGCCGTTTAAACGCGCGCAGCGTTTCATCCGCGAATTCATCCCCGCCCACCACCGCCACGGCGGGGGAAAAGTTGGTGAACGAAAGATTTTCAAGCGCATCCAAGGCGTCGACTCCCTGACCCAGAGGATCGACCAAGCCGTTGCCGAGACCGGCGAGCGTGCTCACTCCGGGAAGGCCCGGGACCTCCAGAAACACGAGGACGTCCGCCCCGGAAGGCACGAGCGCGTGTTCAATCCCCACGTAAAGATTGGTCTCATCCAGCGCCACTCGGAGTTGTCCAAGATTCGCCCAGCTCCCGGCCAAAGCCGGAGCGGGTTCCCCCGTAAAATCAAAGGTCTGACCCGGCAGGTTACGGATCGAAGACGGAGATCCGGCCGATTCCACGGTCGGAGATTCCCACGCGGCGGCATAGGGCTTGCGGGCCGCCGGCTCGCGGCGGACCGAGAATTCATCCAGCAATTCGCCTGCCGCATTCACCGCCCGGATCCGGGCCTGCGGGCCCTCAATATCCACTTTCACATAATGAAACTCCTGGAACAACTGTGCGCTGCTGGGAAACCACGTTGAGACGCCGTAGAGATCCACTCCGCCCCCACCGGTCGTCACCTCGTGGATTCCCGCGAACGGAGTGAAACGTTCATAAAAATGTTCGTGTCCGTTGAAAAACAACTGCACCCCATGGCGGACCAGGAGCGGAACCAGGCTCTCTTGCAGACGTTGCCAGTCTGAGCGGCCGGGCAGCGCTTCAACATTGTCCGAGAAATGCGGTCCGGAGGTTTGGAATGGAATATGTTGGAAAACTACTTTCCAGGGCTTCCGGGTGGCCTCCAGGTCGCGTTCCAGCCAGTGGTACTGCGAGGAGTTGGTGGTAAACTGATAATAATAAAACCAGGGATTATAAAGCGTCACAAAGTGAACATCCCCGGCATCGAAGGAATAGAAATGCCGCGGCGACGTCCCCTCTTTCACGTGGTCCGCCAGGGAGACATCATTCGTGGGTTGGGCATAAGTCTCCACAAATGCCAATCCCCCTTGCACCGCGACATCATGATTTCCCGCACAAAAGAAATACGGGACGGTACGCATGTGCGGCCGATAGACGCTGAGGCATCGCGTGTCCTCCATCCAGGTGAAAAAGGCGTCGTAGACGGCATCACCGGTGTGAACGACAAAATCCGCGCCACTTTCCTGAACACGTTGGGCGATGGCAAATTGATTGACATTGCCACCGCCCGAATCGCCAAAGACGGAAAAGCTCACCGGGCCGTTGGTTCCAAAGGTGCGGAAGTGGCTGATCTCGGAAACCGCCGCATTGGTTCCCGCCAGGCTGCGCACCTGATAGAAATACTCCGTATTGGGCAAGAGGCCCTCCAGCAAAGGCCGTTGATCGGTCCCAATGTTCGTGCTGACCATGCACTGACCCAGATTGGTTGTGGTCCCAAACTCCACCACCCCGGATGCAGGCACCAGAGTTTTCCAGAGAACCTGAACCTGGTGCGCCGCCATGTTTTGCACGAATGGCCCGCGACTAAAGTTGGCCATCAACTCCGCGAGGAAGAGCAAATTACCACCGTTTCGGATCAATGGAAACCCAGCCACGATGTCCGAAGAATGCACCTGAACGGCGAGAACATTGGTTCCCGGGAACAACAGTCCGCGGTACGATGAAATATCCCAATCTGCGGGTGCCGGATAGGGATTGACCTTGGCGGTCGCATCATATGGAACGAAGACTCCCGCATTGGAGCCGAATCCACCCCGAGAGATCTCCGCGCCGTTCAGGTACGCCACAAAGCCTTCCTGAAACTGCAGCCGAAGAATTAACCACTGAATCGAAGCGGGATCCTTCACTACAAATTCCCGACGGAAATAAACGGCGACGAAATTATAATCGCGATCGACGATCGGGGTCGCCTGCCCCGACCGGGCCCCGTAAGTTCCGCCGAATCCAGACGGCCCAGACTGCCACCCGGGCCCCACGACAAAGCCGGGTTGTGTCCAGGCCTGCGGAAGCGGGGTCGGCTCGGTCACTCCATAAAAGTACTGCCAGACATCACTGACCCGGATTAAGGATGGATCGTCGGCCCGGCAATTCAGCATGCCAACAAGGCAAAAGACCAACCCCAGCGAGGGAATTCGCGGTGCCAAGGGTGCATTCAACGGATAGCAGGCTAACATGAAATGCGCCGATTGTCAGGCCCGGGAAACCAACCATTGTTTCCTCAAGTGATCCTCCCGACAACTTCGGGATCCGCCCCGCGGATGTTGGGCTGAAAAATGCGACTTGGATGCATCCAAACTCGTCGCCATCGTACTGCGGATGTCGCTGCTGCCATTTTCAAATCTGCCTCCGTACCGCGCCCGAAACCTCATTCCCGCTGAGACCGATCTCGGCGAGTGGTCGCAACTGGCTCCGTTGTTCGATTGTCTGGAGGCGCGAGCCGGGGAGGCGCGGACCGTGCGGCAGTTCGAGCAATGGATCCTCGACTGGGGAGAACTCTCCGCTGCGGTGGAGGAGGAAGGGGCGAAACGCCACATCGCGATGACCTGCCACACCGACAACCCGGATGCCGAGAAGGCCTATCTTCACTTCGTGGAAGAGATTGAGCCTCGTCTAAAACCGAGACAATTTGATCTTGCCAAGCGGTATCTGGGACACCCCCTTTGCAGCCAGCTTCCGCGCCATCGGTATGAAGTCTTCCACCGTGAGACAGCGCTCCGGGTTGAATTGTTCCGTGAGGCCAACATTGCCCTTGAAACTCAGGACGCACGACTCGGAAACGACTACAACAAGCTTTCCGGATCGCTGACTGTATCCCATCGGGGCGAGGAAAAAACGCTGGTAGCAATGGGCCGATATCAGGAGGAAACGGACCGAACCGTTCGCGAAGAAGCCTGGCGCCTGGTAGCGGAGTGCCGGCTAAAGGAGCAGGATCACTTCGAAGATCTGTTCGATCAGTTGGTGAAACTGCGTCATCAAATTGCGCTCAATGCCGGATTTGCCAATTACCGCGACTACGCGTTTCGTTCGAAAGGACGATTTGATTACACGCCGAAGGATTGCGAACAGTTTCACCAATCCATCGAGACGGAGGTGATGCCCGTGGTCCGTCAACTCCAGATCGAGCGGGCGCGGCGGCTCAAGATCGATCGTCTCAGGCCGTGGGATCTCGCCGTCGATTCTCTGAACCGCCCGCCACTACGGCCGTTCAGTGACGTCGCCCAAATGGAAACGATGACCCAGACGCTGTTCAATCGACTGGATGCGGACCTGGGGGGCCAATTCGGAATCCTGCGCCACCTGCGTCTTCTGGATCTGGCGAACCGGAAAGGGAAGGCACCGGGGGGGTACCAAAGCACCCTCGCGGAAGCGCGCATGCCCTTCATCTTCATGAATGCCGTCGGCGTACAACGGGACATTGAGACAATCTTGCACGAAGCGGGCCATGCCTTCCACGCTCTTGCCACGCGGGATGAGGATCTTTTCGCCTACCGCAGTGCGCCCATCGAGTTTTGCGAAGTCGCCTCCATGGCCATGGAGCTGCTGGCGGACGGTTTTCTCGATGTTTTTTACTCAGCGCCGGATTGCGCGCGGGCTCGGCAGGTTCATCTCGAAGGCATCCTCGGAGTGTTTCCCTGGATCGCAGCCGTCGATGCATTCCAGCATTGGGTCTACACTCATCCAGACCACAACCGTGCCGAGCGAGCGGGAGCGTGGAACCAAATCCTCGATCGCTTTGGCGGCGACACGGACTGGTCCGGCTGCGAATCGGCGAGAACCCACCTTTGGCACAAGCAGCTGCACATCTTTCTCTATCCCTTTTATTACGTGGAGTATGGGATTGCCCAGATGGGAGCGTTGCAGGTTTGGGCCAATTTCCGGAAAGATCCCAGCAAGGCTTTGGCCGACTATAAAGCGGGCCTTGCATTGGGCGGTTCCCGTCCGCTGCCCGAGTTATTTCTGCGGGCGGGCTGCCGCTTTGATTTCTCTCGCGAGACCCTTCGCCCCCTGGTTGAAAACGTTCGTGCCGAGATTGGCATGATCCCCTGCTGATCCGCTGGCGTCAGCCGGCGCCGCGGTTACTCTCCGAGCATGGAGGACGCAGCCCCACCACAAGCCACGGTAGCAATCCTGAGAGGGGCCACGTTTGCTCTCGTGGCGCTCAATCTCATGGTCTACGTCCACGAGGCCCGGCTGGCACCGAACGAGCAATACGTATTCGGCCAGCAGTTTGCATTGAGTCTTGCGGGAGTTCGAGCCGGAGCGTGGTGGCAATTTCTTACCTACCAGTTTCTGCACGGTGGATTCACGCACTTAATCCTAAACGTCTTATTCCTCGATTCGATCGGCCCCGTTCTGGAAACAACCCTGGGACGATGGCGTTTCCTGGTTCTTTACCTGGTCAGCGGTGCCCTCGGGGGGCTCGTCCAACTGCTGGGGGGTGCCTTGTCCCAGAAATACTTTGGCCACCCGGTCGTTGGAGCATCGGCAGGACTTTGCGGTTTGTTGGCTGCCCTCGGAGCGATCTACGCCGAAGATCGGATCCAGGCGCGAATTCTCTTTGTCATCCCGGTGACCCTGAAGGCAAAATTTCTCCTTCTAGCCGCAGGCCTGATCAGCGTTGGCGGCGTAATTTTCCCGCTCGGAAACGTGGCGCATCTCGCCCACCTGGGGGGGTTGGTCGGAGGCCTCTGGTGCGTCAACTGGCTCAAACCTCAGCAATTGCTCGAAATCGGTGACGAGCCCCCGCCCCCGCCCCCCCTTCCGCCCAAACGAACCTGAGCGACCGACATCCTCATTCCACAAGACTCCACTCAATCGATGAATGTGGGTTTTGAATTTCAAAAATCCCTGATACCTTTCCTCCGATGCTGGCAGACCGCTCATACATGAGGGACACCGATTACCGTCCTCCGATCACCGCAACGGCGGTTCTCACGATCGCGCTGATCGCCATTTTCGCCCTGCAATGCATTGACGACGCCTACTTGCACTCCAATGCGCAGTCATACCTTGCCCTGACGGACTACGGGCTCCGCCGTCATTGGTACTGGCAACTGATTTCCTTCCAGGTTCTCCATGGGAACCTCATCCACATTCTGTGCAATATCCTCACCTTTTGGTGGGTGGGCCGTTATGCCGAAACCGTCATGGGGCCCACGCGGATGCTGGTGGCGTTCTTTGGGAGCGGGTTGGTCGGTGGACTATTTCAGGGTGCCCTGATGCAAGCGTTTCCCGGTGTTTACGGGTCGGCAGTCGTCGGTGCCTCCGCCGGAGTGGCGGGTTTAATCGCCATTTTTGCACTCCTCGAGCGAGACACCGTCATCCGGCTTAATTTCATCTTTCCCATGAGGGCGATCACCTTTCTGTGGATCTTGCTCGGGATCTCGCTCTTTTTCATTCTCGTCCCGTCTTCGCGCAACATGGGTGTCGCCGATGGCGCTCACCTTGGAGGGCTCCTCGCCGGAATTGCCTGGGTAAGGTTTGGCTGGCATCAAGAGTTCGCCGCGACCCCCGGGACCTGGTTGCGCGACAAATTCAAAAGGCCGGAATTGCGAGTCCTGCCGGGTCGCAGCTCGCGCGACCCAGTTAAACCAGCGCCTCCCTCCTCGACCGGATCTGTCCCCCTCCCCGGCGTCCGCTGGACCACTTCGCCCGCCTCGACGTCGATCGAAACGTCGGAAGCCGAATTCATGACCCGTGAAGTCGACCCCATCCTCGACAAGATCGCCGCTCACGGCCTGCAAAGCCTAACGGACCGAGAGCGGAAAACGCTCGAACTGGCCCGCGATAAAATGGGGCGGCGATAGAACTCGAAGAACTCCCGCCAGCTCGCCTCGTCATCGCAGTTCAGCTGAATTGCCTGTGCGGAGGGCGGGTCGCGGCGGTTTTTGAGACCGGCGGAATTTCCTTACGGAAAAAAGCATAGCAGAGGGCCTTTTTCTCATTTTCAGCCGCCTATTCTAATCCGTCCGTAAGGATCCACTCCGCTGCCGCCGCCATGTCATCCACAACGACCGCACCCCGCAGATTGCCGCTGCGGTCGGTCTCCACCTGCCTCCCATGGCCAGTTCTCACCAGCAGACTCCGTCGCGTGCCTGCATTCCAACCCGTCTCCAGATCCAGCCACTTGTCGCCCACCATGTAACAGTGATTGAGGTCCAAACCCAACTGATCGCGAGCATCAAACAAGAACTGAGGAGACGGTTTCCGCCCGTAGCTCGGCTGATCTGGAGCTTCGGGCGCGACGTAAATCGCCGCAAAAACCACTCCTCGCAGCATCACTTCCACCGCCATGTGGGCGTGCACCCTTTCGACATCTTCCAGGGTGAAATATCCGCGCCCGATACCGGACTGATTCGTTACCATCACCAATCGGAATCCAGCCGACACGAGTTTCCCCAGAGCTTCGATCGTCCCCGGAATGAACTCCACCTCCTCCGGTTTACTGAGGTAACTCTTGTCGACAATGAGCGTGCCATCGCGATCGAGAAACACCGCGGCGGTGCTGGCGACGCTGAGTATCACTGCGGCGCACCCGACCCATCATGCCCGGCCGACCACCCACGCACGAAGCCCACGCACTGGGCGATGTCCGAGACGGAATTATCCCAATTGAATTCGTACTCAATCGACAAGTTGCCATCGAATCGCTGGCGCTTGAGCTCCGAAAGAACACCACCAATGTCCGAGACTCCCGTGCCAAAGATGCAATCATGCTGGCCCGGCCCCAAGGCCATCCGGTCCTTCACATGCAGACTGATCAAACGCCCCTCCAGGATTCGGAGTCCATCAATGGGCTTAATGCCTGACGTTTGCCAGTGGCCGATGTCGGCACAGGCCCCAATTCTCACGTCCCGGTCCTTCACGAGATCGCGGATGTATTTCGGGTCCCACACAAGGTAGGCTGGATTTTTCGGCTGACGTGCGTGTTCATGAAATGCACAACGAATATCAAATTCCCGGACCATCTTCTCGATTGTATCCAGTGAACCGGTCGACTCCGTGGTGACTGCATAGAGACCCATCTTCCGGGCAAATTCGAAGATCACCCGGGCCTTCGTTTCATCCGCGGGGATCTCGACGACCCCGTAGTTCACCGCCCGAACTCCGTGCTTGGTTAACTTCTCCTTGACCCGGGCAATTAACTCATCGCTTGCGTTGTGGTCCCACTTAATTCCGGGTTCCTCGCGCGACAGCTTTTGCCCGGGATAAAACTCGATGGACTTCGAGCCCGTCATTTCCGTCTTCTCAATCGCTTCGAACACCGAAAATCGGTTGAAGCTGTAGGCCTGGCAACCGACTACAAAACCACCGACACGGGCGTCCGATGGAATCGGTGCGGCGACGGCGACGGCACCAGCACCGAGGCCGGCGCCCAGAAGAATTGCGAGAGCAAGCGAAAAGTTCATGCGGACTCCATGCCAGCGCAAGGGCAGTGATCCGTCAAAGCAATCTTTTCCCCAAGCCGGCGGCAGAAACGCGTCACGAGACAATGGATTTTGCCAGGGATTGTGTCAGAATCGCAAACTGCTCCAACGACACCGATTCCGCCCGTATGTCGGGGGGAATGTCCGCTGCCCGAAATCCCTCCTGCAATGCTTCGACGGTCCAATCGTCTCTCAACAGCTTGAACATCTGCTTCCGTCGCTGAGAAATGGCTCTCCGGACCACTTTTTCAAAACGAGATTCCAGCGATGCTTCCAAGAGCGGCCGGGTGCGCCGCCGCAGGGTCACGCAGGCCGAATCGATATCGGGTGGCGGGAAAAAACACGACGCCGGAATCCGAAACCAATCGGTTGCTTCATATCGAAGCTGGATCAGCAGGGTGAGCAGCCCGTAGTCCTCGGTCGCCGGCGCTGCCTTGATGCGGCGCACCACCTCCCATTGCAGCGTTACCACAAGCATGTCCGGCGGTTGCTTTGCCTGCGCAAGTTCGACCAGAATTGGAGACCCGACGGAATACGGAAGGTTTGCGACAAGCTTCCATCCAGCCCAACTCCGCGGCGCGGCGCGCAGCCATTCGAGGGCATCCGCCTCCACCAATTCCAACGAACTCGCCTTCCCCAGCCGTTCGCGAAGAAGCGGCACCAACCTGGCATCCTTCTCGATCGCTAACACTCTCGCCGCGCCATCCACGAGCAACTCCGTCAGCGGCCCCAGTCCCGGTCCAATCTCCAGTATAAAGTCACCCGGCTTGAGCTCAGCCGCCGCCACGATCTTCCTCAACTGATTTCCGTCGTGCAGAAAATTCTGCCCAAGGGATTTCGTGAGCCGAAGATCGTGCTGCCGGAGCACCTGCCTCATTTCAGTCAGAGTCATGGTGCCCCCACTTCACGCAGTACCGTGGATAACGCCCTGGCCGCGGACGTCACCTCGGCCCGCGAGATCGTCAAGGGAGGGGTCAACCCCAAAACGTTCCCGTGTTCGCCTTCGGGCAGGAGAATAAACCCGCGATGCAGGAGGGATTTCATTGATCGGAGCGCCAATTCCGTCGCAGGCCAGCCTCGCCGATCCAGAAGTTCAACCCCCAACATGAGTCCCATTCCACAAACCCGTACACTCCCCCATGCAAAATCGCCCGCCAAGTGCGTGCCAAGTTCCTGCCGGAAGAAATCGCCCGTCTGCCCCGCTCGTTCAACCAGATTTCGCGTCCGAATCTCCATAATCTGAGCGAGCGCCATCGCACATCCAACGGGGTGCCCAAGAAATGTGCTCGTATGAATGGCTTCGCCCGTTGATTCCGGCCAGGCCCCATCCATCAGGGGCGCACGCCCAACGCACGCGGACAGGGGGAAGCCCCCGGTTAACCCCTTTCCCAGGCAAATGAGATCGGGAATAACCCCCGAATGCTCCGTCGCGAACCAGCGTCCCGTGCGCCCAAAGCCGGTGTAGATTTCATCGAGGATCAAAAGGCAGCCGAGGTCATTGGCCAGTTTCCGCAGCCGCTTCAGGAACCCCACGACGGGAACTCGAATTCCCCCCCGTGCCTGGATTGGCTCCACCAGGATCGCCCCCACGCGACCTCGCGCTGCTCGACGGCGGATTTTGTTGTCCATTTCCTCGAGTCCGCGCCGGCAGGAGGGGTATGGAATGAAGTGTCCAAACTCACTCAGTTGATCCCGGAACGAGTCACGAAAATGTCCGCGCTGGGTGACGTTCAACGCACCATAGCCGAGCCCATGATACCCGCCCTCGAAGGCAATGACCTCGCGACGGCCCGTGGCGAGACGTGCCGTCTTCAAAGCCGCTTCCACCGCTTCGAATCCTGAGTTGCCGAGGATTACCTTTCCGTGCACCGGGCGCCGCGCGGCGGCGGTCCAACGTCCAAACGTTAACTCGGAAAGCGTCGCCGCCAGCTCCGCCTTCAAGGCGTGCGGATGCACATCGCCCATGGCATGCAACAAAATAGGCATCTGCCGCTGAGCGGCACGCACCACTCGTCGATTCGCGTGTCCGGCCGCCGCGACACCAAAGGCTGCGGTGAGATCCAAATACCGGCGACCGTCTGCATCCCAGACCTGGGTCCCCTGGGCCCGCGCCCAGACGATCGGCCAAGAACCGTCGGGATCCATGAAGGTCACGTTACGGGATTCAAAGGTCCGCAACGTCTCCAACGTCCGCTTCGAATGGCCAGTCATCGTCAGACCCCCCGCTCATCCGGCGGCCAGACGAATTTGTGCATCTGCAGTTGAAACCGGACCCCGAGCCGGTCTGCGAGAATTGCCTCCGCCAGTTCCCGCCGATTCATGGGAGTCTGCCCATTCGGGACCGCTTTCAACGATTTATCACGCTGCGAGTCGGTGAGCGGAGAAACCCAAGAAAACAGCAACGAACACCTCCCCACCAGTTCGTAGTCCACCATCACCTGTTTCGCCCACGCGTAATCCTCGCGCGTGCCGAGCACAAACTTAACCTCGTCGGCCGGACGCAGATCGGAAATATTCTCAAGGCGGTTGCGAGCCGACTCTCCACTGCTGGGAGCCTTCAAATCCATAATCCGGCGAATGCGCGGATCCAGTTTCGAGATGTCGTGGGCGCCACTTGTTTCGACTAACACCGTGAAGCCGGCGTCGCAGAGTTGGCGCATCAGTTCCGCCGCAGCGGGTTGCAGCAACGGCTCCCCGCCGGTCAGTTGAACCAGCGGCAGGCGCCCACCGCTTACGAGGCCCTCATAGCCCTCGCCCAACCGTTTCACTTCCGCGACAATTCCAGCCATCGGCCGCCGCCCCCCCTCGGTGAACGCATAGGCTGTGTCGCAGTAAGAGCAGCGCAAATTGCACCCCGTGAGCCGGACAAAGACGCACGGAAGCCCGGCAAACGTACTCTCGCCCTGCAGGCTTAGGTAGATCTCGTTGACGACCAGCGAATCAGACACGCCCGCGACCCTAGTGGCCGGACCACGGCCTCTCAATGCTTTCCGGCCATTACACCGCAAACTTCTTGAGTCGATACCGAGGAACTCCGGTGGAAGCCCCTATCCGTAGGTAAGAATGCGGCCGGACTGCCGCCCTGCCTCTCGTTTTCAGCTCGCAACGCCGACGCAACAACTTCCAATCGGTCTTCCACTGCCCGACATACCTCATCTGGAGTCGACGTTCCCGCAGTCAATCCGACCCGATCCGTCTCTCGAAACCACCCGGGATCTATGTCGGTCGGGCCTTGTACGCGGTGAATCCGAGGGCACCAACGCGCACAGGTTGACGCCAATTCCTGCGTGTTGTTGCTGTGCATCCCACCCACAACCACCACCACGTCGGACCGCTGAGCTAATTCTTCCGCCGCCGACTGGCGCTCGCGCGTCGGGCGGCAAACAGTGTCACGAGTAATCACTTCGGACGCCGGAAACCGCTTCCGAATCAGTCCCACTAGGTACTGGACCCGATTCTGTGGCTGCGTGGTCTGGGACACGATTCCGAATCGCGCTCGCGGCAGCAACCGCTCCACATCGTCTTCTGTCAGCACCACGTCGAACGCGTCGTAGTTGCCCGTCATGCCCAACACTTCGACGTGATTCCGTTGCCCGATCACCACCGGATGACATCCATCGCGGACCAATTCCGCCAGGGCCCTGTGGGCATGATGAACCAGCGGACAGGTGGCTTCGAGGACCTGATGCCCCCGCGCCCGCAACGTTTCCAACGTGCGCTCCGATGTTCCGTGCGCCGTAATCATCACCCGCTCGGTGGCGACCGCATCGAGTCGACGTTCCGTAAGGACTCCCCGGCGCTGGAGATCTTCGATAACCACCGAGTTATGAACCAGGTCCCCGAAGACCGTAAGGGGCCCTCGGTTGATCTCGGCGCGGGCGAGGGCAATCGCATCGCGAACTCCAAAACACATCCCCCAATGCTGAGCTCTATGAATTGTCATGGTACTCTCTTGTTAAATCTACTTTGTAGCGAAAAGTTCAGAGCAGCGAATACTGGAACGCGTTCAAACTGCCCTTAAGTTTGCGGCCGCAGCCGACTGCCGGACATAACCCCGGGCTCGAGGCTGGGCCCACTTCTCGCCCGTTCCACAATTCGGGCCAGCAGATCGACGTGGTGCCGAAATGCCTTTCGCCCAGTTACGGTCAAGGCGGCCGTGGTGTGAGGACGTCCGTTTTGAAACGATTTTGTTACGGCAAGATACCCCGCCTCCTGAAGGGTGCGGAGATGCGTCGTCACATTCCCGTCCGTCATTTCCAGCGCGTCGCGAATCCCGGTAAACGGCAGTTCCGTCGTCGCAGCCAGCAAGGACATGATGGCCAGTCGGCCTCGTTCGTGGATCACCCGGTCCAATTGCTGGTAGGAGGCAGCATTCACGCGTCCACCTTCGGTTCAGTCAGCTTCAGATACGCACCATAGGCGAGGTGGCCCACCCCAAACATCAATCCCATTGAAAAGTGACCAACCTTGTAGGGCGGAAGCCACTGTTGCAGACCCAGTTCAACAAGAGGCCAGGTTGAACCGATTACAATGAACACCAGTCCAAGCAGACGGATTCCCCGTTGCATAAAGAATCCCGCCGCCTGCATGGCACAACCGTAAAGCACCATCCATATCGGAGGAAGAATGAGGGGAAACATCGTCTCCGCGGTCGAGAATGCGAAGAGGGCACCCGCAGCCAAAACGCCGCCCGCCAGAGGTGGCCACAGAGCCGAGAGCACACGCCGCGTTGGGACGGACCAAAACGGCTCGGTCTCTCGCAGGGCCTGGCGTCGGATTATCACCGCAGCCAGCGCCAGGGCGACTCCCGCGGCACTCAACCAGAAGACCACGAAATGAGCAGGAGATCCTTGCAGACAACAGGCACCGGTCAGCGCCGCCAGCGTCCCGACGGACCCAGTGGCCAGTGCCGTCGGGGCGAGCGCCCGCCGATAGAGCACCGCGCGCTCCATCAGCGTGCGGATCACCTGCAAATGCTCTTGCGCCTCCAGTGCGTCCATCCGTTCACTTTGCAATACAAAGTGTTTTCGTCAACTCGAAAGCGGCCAACTCATCCGGTGGGTCACGGCGAGTAACACTCTCGCAGAGTGGCCAGAGCGATCAGTGTTCGAGGGCGAAGTGCGTTGTCCCGGGACGGAGAAGTCGGTGATAAATTGGACGCAATGCCGCAGACTTTGGAAGCCGGAATGCCCGACTGATTAAACTCGGTTTCCCGCGCAAATCGTCTACTCAATCTTCTCAGTGGCTTTCCGTTTCCACCTCGGGACCGGTTTTGAAGGCCCCGGCAAATCCCAGTCCGCCGTCGCAAAATCAATCCACGACCGCTGCCGATCCGTCAGGGATTGTGAGCCCGCCGCGATCGCTTGGAACTTTAGGGCCGAGACGACTCCGAACACGATCCATCGCCCCTCGTGTTCGATGAAAACCAAGCCCGAAGAATCCCCCCCCTCTGCCCGCGCATCCTCCCCGGTAACCGGGGTCGCACACTGAATGCTGCCGACAATTCCGTCGCCCATGTTATGCAACTGGATTCCCTGATTTAGCGCCCAATGAAGTCGCCCCGCTCCGCCCTTAGCGATGATCAGAACTCGGTTGGTCAATTCGGCTGGCTTCGTCGCCGCGAATTGAATCCAAATAATATTGGTCGCCAGTGCATGCACTTGGAAGAAATTGGTCGCCACAGCGGTGATATTGGTCCGGAAGGGAACTTTATTTGTCATCGCCGGAATTTGTGGAAGAACCTGAAACCAGCGGGGGATGGCCTGCCGGACTTGATAAACGGCCAAGTCACGCTCCACAAAACGGCGGTACGTCACCCAATAGGCTTTCCCATCGAGGTAGATCTCATCGTACAACCCCACGTGTGCCGTCGCCAGGAAGGTGTGAGGACCGACGGGCACTGCCAGCCACTGCGAGTCGGGTTTTCCCAGGTAGCCGCAGTGATAGCCGCTCCGGTCCCAGATCCCGGCGCCCAATTCGGGTGGAGGCGGTTGGATGTTGTGATCCCGGCCCTGCTTGGGATCCAGAAACACCATCCCATACCCCATCCAATGCAGCCCGCAAGCACCCACCAGAAGCCACGCTGCAACGCGCAGCGCGGCACAAACCGAACGGCCCATGGAATCGCGCAACGATCGCATCTCCCTATTACGGAAGGAAGCTGACGGAGGGCGCAATCTTTGAAATCAATATCATCGCACTCGGTATCCCTTCACTCGATCTGGGTCCGCTTTTTCGATTTTGAATTTGGCCATTAAAGGAGACCATCGGCCCGTGCGGAGCGAACTAAAAGATGCCAGACGAATCGTGGTCAAGCTGGGTACGGGTGTGCTGACGGACAGTCTCAAGCGACCCGACCCCGCGCAATTTGAGCAACTCGTCGCCCAGATTGCCGCCCTGCGAAACCAGGGCCGGCAGATTGTGGTCGTAACATCCGGGGCCGTCGGTGCCGGCATGGGCGTCCTCGGATTCGATCGGAGGCCGCAGGAACCCGGCGAACTACAGGCCTGCGCCGCAGTCGGCCAAAGCCGTCTCATGGCCACCTATGACACCCTATTTAGCCGTTCACAGATAGCCGTCGGCCAAGTATTGCTCACTCACGACGATCTGCGCGACCAGCAACGCTACGAAAACTCCCGAAGCACCCTGAACACGCTGCTCGACCGAGGCATCGTCCCCATCATCAATGAGAATGACGCGATCTCATTCACCGAGATTAAGTTTGGAGATAACGACAAACTTTCGGCGCTCGTGGCCTGCCAGATTGACGCCCAATTGCTGGTCATCCTGACAACCGTCGACGGGGTCATCGAAAATTACGGCCATCCCCATGCCCGCGTGCTCCCTACCATTGATCGAATTGACGAATCGGTGAAGAATTTGGCGGGCGGGACCACCAGCGCGACCGCCGTAGGCGGAATGGCAACAAAGATTGAAGCCGCCCGCATCGTGACACTGTCCGGAATCCCCCTGGTCATCGCGTCGGGCCGCCGGCCCGATGTCCTCGCGCGGATCATCGATGGAGAACCCGAGGGCACGCTGTTCCTTCCGCTACTCAATAAACTCGCCGAACGCAAACGGCGGATTGCCTTCTACCGCAATGCGCGCGGATCACTGCTGGTGGATGACGGTGCTCGGACTGCATTGCGAGAAAATGGGCGCAGCCTGCTGGCGGCGGGCATTTTGCAGGCCCGCGGGGATTTTGCCGCCGGAGATCTCGTCCGCATCTGTGATCGCGACGGAATCGAGTTTGCCCGCGGTTTGTCGGCTCTCGACGGCGCCAGACTCCGCGACGTCGGGAGACAGTCTGGGGTGGAAGTAGTTCACCGGGACAATTTGGTGCTCCTCTGACTTTTCCAGATCTCTCACATGCTTTCCCCTCCCTCCCGACGACTGTCACCGATCCGCCGCCTAATCGCCATTATGGCCTGCCTGCGTTCTCCCGAAGGATGTCCGTGGGATCGGGAACAAGACCATCAGACCCTGCGGCACCATGCCGTCGAAGAAGTCTACGAACTGATGGATGCCATCGAAGCCGGAGACGATCCCGAGATGGCGGAGGAACTCGGGGATCTCCTTCTGCAAGTGATTTTTCACTGCCAATTGGCCCGGGAACGTCAGGCATTCGACTTCAATTCGGTCTGCCATCAGTTGAATGAAAAACTCATCCGGCGCCATCCCCACGTCTTTGGAAACACGAAAGTCAAGAACGTGGATCAAGTGTGGGCGAACTGGGAAAAAATCAAACGAACGGAAAAAGAAGGCACCCGGCATGAGCGGACGTCGGGTTTGGACGGAATCCCCCGTCACCTTCCCGCGCTCATGGGCGCCCAAAAACTCTTGAAGAAAGCGATCAAGGCCAAACTGCTCGCCGAGTCAAAACCGCCCGCACAACCTAAGACGCGGGCTTCACTCGGCCGTGAACTGTTCGACCTCGCCACCGAATGCCACACGCGCGGTTGGTCCGCAGAGGAACTGCTCCGCTCGGAGGCAAAACGTCGGGAGAAAGCGCTGCGACAGATCGAGAAACAGAACTCCCGATCAGCCGCCACGCCGCAATCCGAGCGGTGACAAATCCCATGGAAGTGAAACACCCCGACGAGGACTCGGACGAGTCGTTCATGCGCCGGGCCCTTTCGCTCGCCCGACGCGGCCGTGGGTTTACCTCACCCAATCCAATGGTGGGCGCCGTGCTCGTTCGAGACGAAACGATAATCGGCAGTGGTTGGCATCGCCGGGCGGGTCTTCCTCATGCCGAGATCGAAATGCTCAACCAATGCCACCGGCGCGGGATTTCAACCCAGGGAGCCACCCTCTTCGTCACGTTGGAACCCTGCTGCACTCATGGCCGAACTCCCCCGTGCACAGACTCCATCATCGCCGCCCGGATCCGCCGGGTGGTCGTCGGCGCTATCGATCCAAATCCACAGCATGCCGGCCGAGGCCTGGATCTCCTGCGCAACGCCCGTATTCGAGTTACCAACGGCATCCTCGCCGATGAATCCAACCGTTTGAACGAGGCGTTTAATCACTGGATCGTCCAGAAAACCCCGTTCGTCACCGCAAAAGTGGCAATGACACTCGATGGAAAAATCGCCACCGCCGACGGCAATTCCCATTGGATCACGTCCTCGACGGCGCGCCGTCATGCCATGAAACTCAGGGCGAGCGCCGATGCCATCCTCGTGGGAATCGGAACGGTTCTCGCAGACGATCCGGCGTTGACACTCCGACAAACAGCCCCGGGCGGACAGGAACGAGTGACGGCGCGGCGCAGAATAATTCTCGACAGCCGTGCACGGTCACCGCTCAACAGCCGGTTGCTGACCGATGCCTTTGCAGACAAGACCGTCGTCGTGGTCGGTCAATCCGCGCCCTCCCGGGCCGTTGCCGCCATTGAAAAGAAAGTGACGCTTCTTCGCGCACCAGAGACGAAGGGGAGAATTAACCTCGAGTGGTTGCTCAACCGGCTTGGCCGCGACGGGATCACGAGTCTGCTCGTGGAAGGCGGTGGCGAAGTTCACGCGAGTTTCTTTGCGGCCCAAGCCGTCCAACGGATCGCCTTCTACTACGGACCCAAGGTGCTCGGTGGCCGGAATGCCCGCAAAGCCGTTGCCGGCGAGGGAGCACGCGATCTGAAATCAGCCTGGGCTCTGACCCATCCAGAATGGGAACGGGTCGGCCCGGATCTTTTCGTCACGGCTAGAGTATCCTCCGATTGAGCGGACAACCCGGGAGCGCCAGGGTCCCAATCCTACTGCGAGAGTGTACCCGTCTTCGAGGCACTGTCCCTTGCTGGCAGGGAGGATGAATTGGAAACGAATGCCGGCGACCCTCTCCGGTTCAGTTGATCAGGAACTCCTCCTGCGCAACAAAATTGTCCGTGATGCAATCTTTGCGCCCGGACGTAAGCAATGGAGTTTTCGGGAATTTTCGAGCATGAGGTGGTCAAATGGGCGTGCCTCGGTTAGGGTAAAGCCATTATGAAAAACCTGTCGCGGGAGAAACTGCTCAAGCGCATCTGGATTGACCCGGAAAGATGCGGCGGCAAACCGTGCATCCGGGGGCATCGCATCTGGGTATCGCTGATCCTGGACCTGCTGGCCTCGGGCGGCACCGTGGCGGAAATTCTTGCAGATTATCCGGGCCTCGTGGAAGCGGACATTCTCGCCTGCATTGCCTACGGCTCTGAGATGTCACGCGAACGCTACGTGGACATTCCGCTTGAAGCGCACGCTTGAAACTCAAACTGGACGAGAATCTCAATGAGCGCGGCATCGCGTTACTGGCCGGCGGGGGGCATGATGTTTCCACTGTGGTTCTGCAAAAAATGCAGGCGGCGGTGGACACGCAGGTGATCGAAGCCTGCTGCAAAGAAGGGCGGGCACTGGTCACGCTGGATTTGGATTTCGCGAACCCGATTTCCTTTCGCCCCAGTCAGTATCCGGGAATCGCGGTGCTGCGTTTGCCGAAGAAAGCCTCAGCTGATGATTTGCTTTCCGCCATCCGCACATTGGTTGAGGGGCTGAAGCACAGTCCGCTTTCCGGCAAGTTGTGGATTGTCGAAATCGGCCGCATCCGTGAGTTCAACGAAGAAGATTCGCACTGAAACTCCCCCCGAAAAAGTGACAGGTTTAATATCTAATCACCACAAATAAACCTGTCACTTTTTGGCTTGGCCGCGACGGGATCACGAGTCTGCTCGTGGAAGGCGGTGGCGAAGTTCACGCGAGTTTCTTTGCCGCCCAAGCCGTCCAACGGATCGCCTTCTACTATGGGTCCAAGGTACTCGGCGGCCGGAATGCCCGCAAAGTCATTGCCGGCGAGGGAGCGCGCGATCTGAAAACAGCCTGGGCTCTCACTCATCCAGAATGGGAACGGGTCGGCCCGGATCTTTTCGTCACGGCTACCGTGGGCTCCGATAATATCCTACCGCGATAGGGTGCCCGGCGACGGGCCACCACTGCCGGTCGGCAGCGAGAGACTACGAAGATCCAACCCGCCCTCTTTCATCGCCCTGAATTTGCGGGCGAACATCCCGCCGCCCGACGTGTACAACGTGCTATCGACCCGATAGGTCACCGTCTGGTTCTGCGAATGACCGAATTCAATCAGCTTTCGCATCAGTGTTAGATTCTTGAGCAGGACCGCCACCGTTTGAGTTGTCGTTCCGAGCCGCGGCACTTCGACGCGTTCATTGCTCAACCCCTGGCCGATGTAAGTGCCGTTTAGGTAAATTTTGTGGGCTGCACCTTCCAGGGTCACGGAGTTCGGAGTCGCATTCTGAAGCCGAACGACGAATTCCAGGCGCGTCTCCCATAAGGTGGCCTCACCGGAGGTGACGTTTACCACACTGACATCGAAGGCCCCCTGGTCGGGGGCCGTCGCGCATGAGGTCAGAAGTAACACGACCAAGAGGGCGAGGATTTCGCGAGGGACACGCATGGCCGCCCACGTTATCGGGCGGATCCACCCACTCCAATCAGAATTCCAGTCGGCGGCTTTACATCGATTTTCACGTACCGCCCGACAAACCGAGCGCGCTGGCAGCGTCAATCCATGGCAATAGATTCTGCCGTTTCAAGATTGCCACGAACCGGGCAAGGCCGCAGGCAGGTCTCAAAGTTAGTTCGAGCGCAATTATCGCGCTATGCCCTCTGAACACGGAGCTCAACTACCCGATTATCGCATCCTAAAATACCGTTGCCGATCCGTTCGTGGAAACGTCGCCGTTCCACTCCCCGATACCGGAAGCCACTCGGGGCCATCCAAGATGAAATTGCTCTCAATGCGCGCACCGACGGGCCAACGCAACTCAAGCTGGTCGCCAACCCCAACGACCCTGATTCGCGCCGAGTTCTTCGGTAACAGGAAATTTTGAACCACGTGTTCTCCAATTCGCTCACCCAGCTTCTGGCCTTCGGTGTTCGCAGATTGAAAATGAATGCCTCCGTAAATACGACTCATACCCGCTTCATCTGCGGCTTCGGAAAACGCTCGGAAGCTCCGCTCCGCACCGAAGAGGCCGTCGGAACGTATGCTGAAGGCAAAGTTGTCACTGCCGTTGAAGGTAGACAGTACGGTTGCAGCCGCGGCACTGAAGGTGCTGTGTCCCGAGACGTGCTCCGGAAACGGCGGCGTCGTGATCAATGGAGTCCACGTGGGATCGGCGGCCGTCCCGGGGTTGCCATCCACGTCGCCAGCGCGAATGGCGGTAATTGGACGCCACCAATCGTAGGCGTACTTCGCATCCCATGCCGCGATGCCCGCATCGGCTAAAGCCAGATTGAGCAGCGCAAAAAGCCGGGCGGATTCGATCAGCGAGAGTTTCCGAACTTCCGCATATTCCTGGGCGATTTGATTCCAATGTCCCGGGGGTGACTCCGTGCCCACTCCATCCGCCCAGAACCACGCGATCTCGGTCTGTTCCGGGGTTCGCACCAAACTATTCCGCGCGCCCAAAGCTTTGACCTCATTGAAATCCAACTCCCATTGAGTACTGCCCAAGCCGGGAGGAGACGGCGGCCGAAATTGATCCGGCCTCAACAGTGCAAAGGGTGTCACACCGGGCCATTGGGGCAGCAACGCACTCGCAAACAATATCGGTGTGGGCTCCCAGTGTCCTGGGCCTGGGGAAGTTCGATAGTCAATTCCCACCGAGGCGCCATCGAAGGCGCGCTCGATCAAGATATCTTGCGCCACCTGACGGCCCCAAGCGAGTCCGGCTGTTTTGAGTGGACCGTCGGGAATGGCCACCAACTGCGCCTGAAGTTCAGCGTCGAAAGCCGGCGTGAACTGCGGGAAGTCCTGACGGAGCACGCGGTTCGCGGCGCCGGCGATCGCGGCGGGTGCGGAGGCACCGCTCGGCGAATTGGAATGAGATCGGTATTCGAGATAGGTTTTGTCCAGCCCATTCACGGCATCAAATGTGGCGGCGTGAAGGATCGCCAACTCGCGCGCAGCGCTGGGCGGAGGTGTATTGGCGAATCGAATGGAATCGAGGGCCAGCGCATTCCACGCCACAATGGGATCAGCGGCTCTTGCGACACGGCTCCACAGCACGAGTACGATCGTTATTTGCCAGAGGGCCGAAAAGGTTCGACTCAATTCGCGCTGCATGCCGCGGCAATTCTGCCTGAGAGCCCGACTTTGAGAAACACATGATTCCTTGCCGCAAACACGGAATGGCACCGGTAGATGGATCGGAGGGTCGGTTTACGATTGCGAAGAAAGCTATCTGAGCGCACGTTTCGAGCATGATTTTAATTCGGTTCAGTGATGCACCGATGGAGAAGCGCGGTTTGGGATACTTAGCGGGTCGCTTCAGCGGGAAGTCGTGGGCCAATGGTGACACGTTGGTTCCCGAGGAGGCTTTGCCGCATCTCGCGGCTGAAGGGATCACGTTCAGCGTCCAGGGACGTTTGAACTACGAGCAAGCCTATGCGTCGCTACGAAATTCTGCTGCCGTTGCGGTTTAACGATGGACAGCCAGTGCCGGATGATCTTGTGGGTGGCGTGCTCATTGAGATCCGTCAACGATTCGGGGCAGTTTCATTTGAGACTCAAACGATTCGAGGCGTGTGGCAACATGAGGGGCAAGCCTTCCGCGACGATTTGATGCGACTGTTTGCAGATGTGCCGGACAGTGCAGCGAATCGTGAATGGTTTCTGGAACTGAAAGAGCGTCTCAAACGCGAGTTCCACCAAATTGATATCTGGATTATCACCCACCCGATTGAGGTATTGTAATCCGTTGTTCCCCGGCCGAGCTCCGGGCGGCAGTTCCTCAGCTACCCGTGGCTGAGCTTTCCGAATTGGAACATTTTGGCCGGGCTCTACGCCTTCGTCGAAGTAGAGAGCAACAGCGTAGCGCCTTCGATCTGCCGCCATTGAGGTTGGGCACGGTGCGAATGCCCCTGAATGCCGAGGATGATCTGCTGGAAGAGATGCTCAATGACACACGGGATTGACACCGGCTTTCTGGTCGCCGCAGAGGTGCTGGAACATCTCAATCACCACGCCGTTGGTGAGCACCGAATCAGCCGCCGAATAAACCAGCAATCTTCGGGTACCGATAAAAAGTGTGATCCTAGCGACCACGTGATGAGACGCCACTAATCCAGCTGCGGGTAAACCATCCGCGACACCGGTCGAATCGAAAACCATATCCGCCTGCAGCTACGAGGGCGCGGATATCGTTCGTGCTATAACGCAGCGACACTGGCGCCTCTACGGTCCTTCCAGGAAACCCACGTACTACGCCGGCGGTGAGGGACGGCACCGCTTGAGATATTCCCCCGGCAGCCAGATAAGCCCAATCGCGGAGGCTGGCGCGATTTTCTCATAGGATTATTTATAAACTCCAAGTGAACTCTTGTTCGCGGTGTCCACATACATCGGCATTGATCACTTCCTTTCGATTTGCGATCGGAGAGGAATCGCTCGTCCCGAGATGGGTGTCGGTAGCCCCCACACTGCGCCGCCGCCGACTAAATCCGGCAGAGTCTGGACACTTTGTCCGTACCCCCTATCGCCCCATGTCCATAGGGTGCCATCGGACCGTATCGCCACCGTTTTCCGATTACCCGCGGCGATAGTATGCCAAGTGGCAGTGGCTCCAACCTGCACAGGTTCAATACGTTGCGATACGGTTCCATCGCCCAATTGCCCCGAGGAGTTGTCTCCCCAGGCCCAGAGTGAACCATCACTTCGAATTGCCAAAGTGTGAGCTGCACCAACCGCAACCGATACCCAGATCTTGTTGGTCTCAACTTGCAGCGGTTGAGAATGCGAGATCGTCGTTCCGTCCCCCAATTGCCCGCGGTCATTGACTCCCCAAGCCCAAAGGGTGCCATCCAAGCGGATTGCCGTTGTGAAATTCTCACCCGCAGCAATAATGTTCCAATTCGAATTGGTACCGACCTGTACCGGGTTTGGGCGGTCAGACGTCGTTCCATCCCCCAATGCCCCATAACGATTATTCCCCCAACTCCAAAGCGATCCATTAAGCCGCAAGCCCATTGTATGGAAGGCTCCCGCAACAACAGCGCTCCAATCTGAATCGGCACCGAGTTGGAATGGAGAATTGATCGAGAACGGGAATAATCTTTGGCACATACATCCGAAATCTTGATAACGATATATTGACTGAAATGTTCCACCTAACTGGCCAGAAGAGTTGTCCCCCCAAATCCAGCGGGTACCATTGCTTGTCAATGCCACTGTGTGCATCTTACCCGCAGAAGCAGTATTCCAATTTGAACTGCTTCCTACCTGGAGTGGCGAATTCCGAGTAGCACCCGGACCAAATGGTGAATTCTGAGCCAATCCCGCACCCAGCTGGCCCCAGTTGTTCTCGCCCCAAGCCCAGAGGGATCCATCGGTGCGCAACGCCACAGTGTGAGCAAACCCCGCATCAACCGCCCTCCAATTGGCATTCGTTTCAACCTGCACCGGGTCAGAATGTCTTTCGTATTGACCGACGCCCAACTGGCCAGACCCGTTGTCCCCCCATGCCCACAGGGTGCCATCACTTCGCAAGGCAATAGTATGCCCCCCTCCCACTGCAATCCGTCTATTTGTGCCCATCTCAATTGGACGAAGAACAAGCATCCCCGCCAGTGTTTGACCGCCAGAGATCCCTCCAAGGTGGATGAATAGGGCGTAGGCTCGTCCATTCAAGATCACCCGCAAATCCAAGCCCAACGGACCGAGCATGGTGGGCACATCTAGAATCCTGAATTCCCCCGCAGCGTCCGTCTTCACTTCGGGGACTGTCGAATCAAAAATCCGCACTGTAGCTCCGGCGACTGGCACGCCATTGGTATCCACCACCGTGCCTGTAACGGTGGTCAGAAAGTCGTTTGGAACGACATCCACCTCGACTCGTGAGGCGAGCGGTGGTCGCTGGATGGTAATTGAGATATGGCCGGTGCCGATGGCCGTGAGGAGCCCGTACGACGAGACTGCAGCTGCGTTGGTCATGCTGCTGGAATAAGTCAAACCAGCGGCCGGGCCTCGAATCTCCTCGGTATTGCCATCGGAGAATGTCGCATACACATGAACTAACTGAGTCTCATTGAGTTTGGTCATCGAGCGCCGCGCCACCTGCGCAGAGAGGGACAGCAAGGTGCGGAGGCCGGGACCTAAACCGTGCAAAACGACCGGTCTGAAAACCGCACAGTTTTCTTGATGGATTTTCTTCAAACATTTCAACAGATCTCTTCTTCCTTCTTCCTGGATCTTCTTTGCCTGACCCGGCGGCTTTGAGCGCTAAC